>JAGCPJ010000044.1 GCA_017965765.1 Bacteroidales bacterium | reverse complement strand
CTTGGACTGATAGATATAACCTTGTCCGGGCTGGAGGGTCATATTGCCTCCACCCATCCAACCTAAACCTGTGATGTAGGTGGCAGATTGACCGTTTTTGGATTTGATGATATCGCCGTTGGTGGGTTGGAAGTTGGCGAAAGCAGCATTGACCGTGAGTCCTTCGTCGCCAATGAAGCCGATCCAGTTGTAACCAGTTTTGATGGTGATGGCGTGGTCCTCAGGGATGGCAGGTGTACCGGTGAGGGTGATGGAACAAGCGCTGTTAGTCTTGATTTTGTACATCTTTCCAACTTCCATGCTGTTCAAGGAGCCAAGCCAGCCGAGGCCGCCTGGGTAATAGGTGAGGCTCCCGCTTTCCTTGGAGGTAATCTCCACGCCGTTGGCTCCGAGGCCTTGCTTGATTTGCTCCAAAAGATTGTCGGATTCAATGGGGGCGGACCACCAGCTCCAGCCTGAAACTAAACTGATTTCAAAGGTAGTGGAGGCTGCCCCGAAGTTGGCCACAAGCGTCCTTTCGGCGTCAACCACAAAACTGAAGGGGTTGTCCGTGGAGACGACTTCTCCGTTCTCGGTCCAGTTGACAAAACGATAGCCTTCATTGGCCGTGGCGGTCAGGGTGCAGGTCTCGCCTTCAAAGTAAACGTCAGCACCTGCTACTGTGCCGCATTCGGCAGGATTGGCCGTGGCAGCAACGGTGAATGTTGAAACGGGACAGTCGCCTTCAGTGTAGAAGGTGATGTTGTTGTTATGACTAGTGCTGAGTTTAAAGGAACTGCTATTGGTGTCGTAGTAGAGATAATAGGAGCTGCCGTAGGAGGAAAGGTAGATGCCGTTGGCGTTGATATACCATCTGCTGGTACTCCCAGCGTTAGTGCTCCAAGTAATCGTGGAGCCGTTGGATCTGGATAGATACCGGCTGTTATAAATGATATAGTATTGCCCGTTGTTTCCGTAGGCCGTCAAGGTAATATGCGGAAGGCTGGTCCCGGCATCAACAGAGAAGCCGTAATCGGTTGGGGTTACTTCTGAAGTAGCGGTAACCATGGTGGTATTGCTGTTGTGTGAGGGCATGGCCAATGCATCATCGTCAAGATAGCCCATCACGAATGATCCTGCAGAAATGCTACTCACAGGGTGATAACAGTCCTTTTGGGATCCAGCCTCAAATACGAAGTTGGCCACCAAGTCTCTGTCATTAACGGCAGCAAAGCTGTATTCTGCGTCTTCGGAAACTACCGTTCCGTTCTCGGTCCAATGGGTAAAGACGTAACCATCATTAGGCGTGGCGGTGACTGTGCAAGTTGAGGCGTAAGCATATTCTCCGCCACCGCTTACTGAACCAGCCCTGGTGGGATTGGCACTAACAGTGATGATTGAAGGCTCGGTCCCAATGCAGGATACTGTGGCAACCCAGCCAGAATTGTTGACACCTGAATCTGAGGTGAACCTGAAGGTCAACGCACCGGCTGTATTGGTGGCGGTCACCGTACCGGGGCCGTTCGTGCCGTGGTATCTTCCGATTTGAGTGGCTGAGGTCGATGTGCCGTCATAGATATAGAGATAGTCATAGTTGGATTCGGTGTTGAATTGGGTGAAAGCAACACTCAGCATGGCTCCTTCCGAAGCGGGATAGAAAGTCATCGTGTAGTTGAGGTTGTTGGCGTAGTTGGAATTGGCGCCGCCGGAGTCGTAGAATATGCCGCTGCAAGTCGTCACCGATCCGTTTTGCATAAGGATGGACTCTGCAACATGGATGTAGTTCTCTTTGGTGATTGTACGGGTGCCACCGGGACCGGTAACGGTCAAAGTGACATCATAGTCGCCGGCGGTGTTGTAAGTGATGCCGGTGGGGTTCTGGACTGTTGAGCTGGAAGGGGTAGCACCTTCAAAGGTCCAGTTCCACGAAGTGACCATGCCTTCGGAAGTATCGGTGAAATTGATGCTCTGGCCCAAGGAGACGTCGGTAGTAGAGGCTGTGAAATCAGCGTCCAAGTTGAGGTTGGGCTCAAGGTGGATTTCCAGATCCACTCTTTGGTCATCGGCCACGGTGACTTGCACCGATTGGGGATAATAACCTTGCTTGGAGAAGGTGAAGGTATAGGTGCCGCCTTTGATGGGACGGTGGAAGTCGCCGACAGCATGGGTGCTCACAGAAGAGCCAAGGGCATCATGGTTTTCCACAGTGACGTTGACGCCTTCAAGTCTTGCGCCTGTTACCGCATCGTCCACAATGCCATGCACACCATTGAGGCATTGCTCGATCAACGCGAGCATACTGTTGTGATTGTAGTTCCAGAAATTGGGAAGTTGCGATGCACTTGGAGTTTTGGTGGAAGAACACTCAATAGTGATTTCGCGGCATTGGCCGTAGTAGTTCATATAGTCCTGGCGGCTTCCGGTGATGGTGTACCACGCATAGCCGTTGGTGATGCCGTTTGATTCGGTATCAGACATATAGCTGGAATATACTTGGCGTGCAAGACGGACGTATTCAAGGCTGATGTATTGCCACCAGGCATCATCTGGATGAAGGGGCTGGTAGGTGTCCCAAGGATAGTTCATCACCTCGGCGCCACCGTGATAGTTGGCACCCATGGTGAACAGGTATTGCTGCGCCAAATCCATCATCCATTGGGCTTCATCTTGATAATAGGAGGCGCCATCGGGATGAACTCCATCGTCGAAGTCGGGGAAGTGACGGTTGAGGTCCACGTTGTTGCCGTTGTAACGTTTAGCTCCTGTTACCGTGTTGTTGCCACCATTATAAGTGCCATCCGGGTTGGTGCAGGGGAAAATGAACAAATCGACATTCTCGAGGATGTTTTGGATGCGGGTGTCGGTGCTGGTGCAGAACTCGTTGATGAGTCGAAGCATGAGGATCATACCAGTCACTTCATCACCGTGCATGGTGGAAGTGTAAAGGAACTTTGGCTTGCCATCGGGATTGCCTTTATAGAGACGGACACCCAGGATTCTGCGGTGGTTGGTGGTGGAAAGGGTGCCCAGGTCAAGGAAGGTGCAGTTGGCATCGTTGGTGACGGAGTTCGGGAATCCTTCCATCATGGAAACATAGTCGCCGTAAGTCAGGTAGCTGTTCCAATCGTAAGTGGCACGGTCGCCACCTTTCCACATGGTGGCTTCTTCGCGCAGTGAAGGAGGCGTCTGGAACTGGGGCTGGTAACCTGCCTTAATCAGTCTTTCGTATTCTTTTTGGTTAGCGTAGGCGACAACAGTCTTGCCGTCAGTGCCATCAACGGAGCAAATCTCGCTGATGGCTTGGATTTCTGTGGGGTCATCCACATTGAGGGTAAAATAATACTCACCGCGGTTGCGCATGAGTTGTTTCAAATCGTTTTGGGTCTGTGCTTCCATGGTTACACAAAAAACGGAAACCAAGAAAAGCATAAAATAGCGTAAAAACCTCATAAATCTGTTTTTTTAAAATAGGTGGCAAAGATACAGATTTTTCGGATATAACGCCCGTGTTTATATATTAAAAATTATTAAGATATCAATCCAAAACTTTCAACAATTGTTCCCCTAATCCAATGGTATATCCTTGGCTTTTGAAAACCACTTCGCCCGTAGAGGCATCTGCAATAATGAAAATGGGCAGATTTTCAAGCTGGAGTCCCTCGTTCAACTGTTTCAATATATCGGTGTCAAACAAGTCGTAATGGATGTTGGAAGGTAAGGAGTTGAAGTTTCTGAGATTGAACTTTCCGTAGGTCTCTTTGGATTCGAATAAAAAGTACATCGGGAGGCCTTTTTCTTCAAACGCAGCGCTGAAAGTGCTGATGTCTTGCATGGCATGGGTGGTGGGTTCGCTGCCTTGGTCCAGGATGCCGAGGATGTAAAGACCATCAACGCCTTCGGTGAGTTTCCCTGCATTAAAATGTCCAAGGACTTTAGCCTCTCTTTTTTCTTCTCTCAAAATGAGGTCAATAGGTGTGGTCTCCTTGGGCCTAATTGTGAAGAACTCGCTGTGTGTCAGTGCGGTACCATCATTCAGTCGGGTGCCTCCAGTAAGGATATAATAACCTGCTTCCAGCGGAAGTGGATGCTCAAACGAAGACAGCGTCATGCCGTCGTCTATGCCGGGATCTTGGGCATCGTAAGCGAGCAACTGGAAGGTTTGTCCATCAAACTTCTTGATGCTGAAATGGCTGTAGTATTTCGGATTGGGCATGGAGGCGATGGGATCGTAATGGATGTCCAAATAACCAGTTTCCCTTTCCGTAGGCTCTGCCGCTTCAAAGTCCACTTTGTTCCAATTGCCATTGCGGTTGTATTCCACGTTGCCGTTGACTGGGTTGATTTGGGATTCAATGCCTAAACTGCGGGCCAGGGCGACAAAAAAGATGTCACGAGAATGCCGATCGGCTTTCAGGGCTTTCAGCACACCCAACGGGGAGATGGGAATGCGCTGGGGGTTTAGTGACTCATCGACCCTGATGTTTTGCTTTACCCAATCCACCAGCAAGCTGGGATTCTCCCGATAGTTCAAGGCTTCCTCTTTTGGGAAGAACTCGGAAAGGGTCTTACGCCAAGGCACAATCATCTCGTTGCTGATGCGAGGGGAGAGGGAGAATGCGGAATGCGGAATGCGGAATTCGGAATTAAAGTGATCTTTAAGGACGTCCAATGAGATATCCCTTAAGTCTTTGTCTGACAGGCATTCCAAAAGCTGTATTGCGGGTGTTTCTTCTCCTTTTTCTCTAGCGTAATCCATGAAATCGGCGATGGTCTGGTAGTTGCCCCAAGTCTTTTCATAGATGCTGCACAGGGTCTTGTTTCCTGTTTGGGAGATCAGTTCCTTTTGCGCCTCTTTACAGGATTGGATGTAGCTGTTGCGTAGTGAGTCTTCCTGGGCAAGGCGTCGGTCGTTGAGCGCCCGCATTTCCGGGTTGACGGTGGGCAATACGCTAGTGGGTGGGGGAGGCACCATGTCGAATTCGAAACTGTCGGCGGCGCCTTCCTGATGGTCCAGCGTGATGGTCACCTCGCTTTGCTCGCCTGATTTGAACACTTGGAATCCGAACTGCCCGTCTTTGGCGGCGTAGGCCATCAAGCAGCCCAACCCCGCAGTGAGCCAGGTCTGGCCGTTTTCGTCGGTCGTCTTTCGTGCCACTGTGCAGAACTCGGCGTAGTTGTAGATCTTGAACTCCACCTCAATTCCTGGTTGTGGTGCCCCTGTTACATCCACCACGGTGAAAGTGGTCTTGGCGGTCTTGCCATAGTTATCGACCACGTTGATCTCGGTGTAGTTGTTGTTGCGGCTGATGACTTCCTCTGGTCCGTCGTAATCTCCAAACACCCTGGTGTGGAGCAGCAGGGTGCGAGAAGCGGGTTCGTTGAACCAGCCTAAATCAAGTACGGGCTCGGGCTCGCAGGCACCAAGGAAATGCCAGGCTCCGTCAACGAATGCTTCTACCCAAGCATGGTTGTCGTCGCAATGGGCCCAACGTGGGGTATAGACCTGCCGTGCAGGGATGCCTACCGTTCGCAAGGCGGTTACCAACAAGGTGGATTCTTCGCCGCATCGTCCCCATGAGGTCTTGATGGTGGCCATGGGAGCAGAAGTGCGGCTGTCTGAGCCTTTGTAATTCACGTGCTCGTGACACCAGTGGTTCACTTCCAGCACGGCTTCGTAGAGCGTCAAATCCTTCACTCTTGCTTTCAACGTTTCATAATAAGTTGCCCGAAACCGGTCGAGGTTCTCGTTGTTGACTCTCGGGGGGAGTACGAAATGCTTGAACTCCCGTTCGGGGATGTCCTTTCCCCAAGGCAGTTCTTCTTTGGCCAAAAAGGCATATTTCACGCATTCGCGAAAGTAGTCCTCCGTGTAATCCACACTGTCGCCGAGTGGCATGTACTGGAATAAGAACTTCAGGGCTTCCGTTTCGTCGAAGGCCTTTTGTTTCGGTTCCTGCGTGCAGGTTGCCATCAACACTGCGGTAAGGAGGAATAAGATGCTTTTTCGCATGGACTATATCATAAATTCTTGTAAGTCAGAGAAAAGAATCTCCTTGAGCTCGTCTTTGTGCTCGGGTGTGGTCTTGGTGAACAAGAAGCCCCAGATGCTCATTGCGGGGTTCTTGATGTCACGGGTCTCCAACACCCCATGGAAATGCTTCTTGATGGCCTCGAAGTCAATGCTGCGTGTGGTCTCAAAAGGTTTGTCCAACACCACGAAGCTGAACACGTCTTCTTCGATGCCGTTCCACATCGTCGCATAATCGGGGCGAGTGCCTTCAAAGAAAGCCTGAACGGGTAGCAGTCCACAGGTGTGGCGGGTGAGATCGTTGAGACACATGCCGGCGAAACGTAGGGGATTCACCTCGATGGGGATGGCCCTGCCGGTGCGTTTATCGACGCGGAACTCCGCATGCATGGGGAAGTTCCTGAGCTGAAGCACCCCGTTTAAGTCAATGCAGAACTGATTGAAGGCGGGGTAGTTGGTCTCAAAGATTTGCTTGCTCATGCAATAGAGCCGGTCGCTTACATCGGTCTCGTCCTTGAAGATGTGATGGAAGATGTTGATGATGTTGGGCTGGCCGTCAGCATCGTAATAGGCATCCACAGCATATTCCTCACCTTCGATAAACTGCTCCAACACAAACATCTCACTCTTAACAACGGTATCAGGGAATACAGCACATCGTTTTGCAAAATTCTTGTCAATATCATCCAAGGCCGTTTGCCACTCTTCCTTGCTGCGGACGATATACACGCCTACACTCAAGAACCCCACCGAAGGCTTCAGCACCAGCGGGAGGGGTAGGGTGTCGGGGTCAAGGCTGCGCAAGGCTTTCAACTCCACCTCTTTATAATAGAAGTCGGGGTAGATCTTTTGGCAGATCCTCCGGAATGCGGCTTTGTCTTTAAGGATCTTGACTTTTTTCACGAGTTCCGAATCGGGGAGTTGGGCGTAGAGCCACACCAGGGCGTTTTCCGAAACGGCGTAAAGCTTCTGGGTTTGCTGATATTTCTCAACGAACGGTTGGTCTTCAAGCAAGTTGAGTTGGTGACCTTGCTGTTTCAGCAACTCGGCCATGTCATTATGCAATACGGGAATCTGTTTTTCTTCCAGATAAGCCACCAAAGGGGCGGAAACGTATGGTTTTTCTAAGATGATCATTTAACGTAAAATATTTTGGGTTCGGTCGGGGCCGTAGGAGACGAAGTTGATCGGCACGCCGACATAATGCTCTATAAATCTAATATACTCTTCCAGCTTCTCAGGAATGCTGTCTTCTGCCTTCTGTCTTCTGTCTTCTATCTTCTGTCTCCATCCTTCTAATTCCTTGTAAACCGGTTCCATGGTCTCTGTGCAGGCAGCGAAAGGCAGGTGTTGGGTTTCTTTGCCTTGGTAACGATAGGCGGTAGCCACCTTGATGGTCTCGAAGTCGTCCATCACATCGGACTTCATCATCATCAGGTCGGTCACGCCGCTGAGCATCACGGCGTATTTCAGTGCGGGCAGGTCGAGCCATCCGCAGCGGCGTGGACGGCCGGTGGTGGCGCCGAACTCATGACCGTTTTCGCGGAGGGTGTCGCCGGTCTTGTCGAACAGTTCGGTGGGGAAGGGTCCAGTGCCCACGCGGGTGCAATAGGCCTTGAAGATGCCATAGACTTTGCCGACCCTGCTAGGGGCGATCCCCAAGCCGGAGCATACCCCGGCGGCGATGACGTTCGACGAGGTGACGAAAGGATAGCTGCCGAAATCCACGTCGAGCATGGAGCCTTGGGCGCCTTCGGCCAACACTTTCTTGCCAGCATCCAGGGCCTCGTTGATAAAGTATTCGCCATCGACGAATTGGTATTGCTTCAGGTATTCAATACCCTCAAACCACAACTTCTCATACTCGGCAAAGTCAAGACCGTCGAGTTGGAAACCCTGCATGTCGAAGCCCAGCCCGGCAATCTGCTGCAGGTGCGCTTTCTTCAGCTGCTCGTATTTCTCGCGGAAATTTGCCGTGTTGATGTCGCCGATGCGCAAACCTCTGCGGGCGGTCTTGTCGGTGTAGGTCGGTCCGATGCCTTTCAGTGTGGTGCCGACTTTCATCTTGCCAAGGGCTTTCTCGTTGGCGGCATCTATGGCGCGGTGGGTGGGGAGGATGAGATGGGCACGGTTGGCAATCTTCAGTGTCTGCCGCAAGTCGAAACCTGCCTCACGCAAGCCTTCAATCTCTCCTTTCAGGATGTGGGGCTCAATGATGACTCCGTTGCCGATCAGGTTGACGCAACCTGGCGTCAGCACACCTGAAGGGATGTTGTGCAACACGAATTTCTTGCCTTCAAACTCAATGGTATGACCGGCATTGGGTCCCCCTTGAAAACGGCATACGATATCATAATTCGGGGTAAGCGCATCCACTACCTTGCCTTTGCCTTCATCACCCCATTGTAATCCTAATAAAATGTCTATCTTGTTCATATTCTTACTTCTTACTTCTTACTTCTTACTTCTTGCTTCTGTCTTCTGTCTTCTTCCTCCCATAAAACACCAACGAATGGTGTGTCACCTCCACTCCCAGTTCTTCCTCGATGGTTCGCTGGATTTCCATCAGCCTGGGATCGCAGTACTCCAGCACTTGCCCAGTGTCCAAGTCCACGAAATGGTCGTGCTGCCTGAACTTGTACGAATGTTCGTACTGGGCGCAGTTGTGCCCGAATTGGTGCTTGATGACCAGGTCGCAGTCCAAAAGCAACTCGATGGTGTTGTACAAGGTGGCTCTGCTGACACGGTATTTGTTGTCCTTCATCTTGTTGTAGAGCGACTCGATGTCGAAATGCCCTTGGGTGGAGTAGATCTCCTGTAGGATCGCGAACCGTTCTGGAGTCTTTCGTAGGTTGTGCTGATGAAGGTATTCTGTAAATATCTTCTTGACAGTCAATAAGATACTTTCATTTGTCTCTTTCATAGGCGAATCACTTTTTTCACATCCTTCAGCTTGCTC
Organism: Bacteroidales bacterium; assembly: GCA_017965765.1. Lineage (GTDB taxonomy): Bacteria > Bacteroidota > Bacteroidia > Bacteroidales > F082 > Limimorpha. The sequence continues at coordinate 47,254 of JAGCPJ010000044.1, read as the reverse complement.
AAGCTCTCGATAAGCAAATCGAGTTCTTGGGTGCTGTGGACGTAGATGGAGATATTGGCTTCCACGAGGTTTTGCTTCGATTCCATCTGTAAGGAGTGGAGGTTGAGATTCATCTCGTTGGAGAGTAGGTTGGTGATCTTGTTCAACAAGCCAACGCTGTCGATGGCGAGGATTTTCAACCCTGCGAGGAAGGCGATCTCACTCTTAGGTTGCCATTTGGCCTTGACGATGTTATTGCCGTAACGCGACATCATCTCAATGGCTTTGGGACAGCTGGAGCGGTGGATTTGGAGTGGCTCTCCAGGGAAGTTGAATGCCACGACTTCATCGCCCGGGATGGGGTTGCAGCAAGTGGCCACGTTGAAGTCGAACTCGCCCGACGACTCAAGGGTTTCGTGCTTCTCCTTGGATTCTCCACCGAGGAGTCCGAAGGTGATGTAGCGGAGGAATCCGCTTCCCGAGGTGCTGCTTTGGGGTTTGAGCACCTTCTGGATGGACTGCTCGTTGATCTTGCCTTCTGCCACGTAATAGTAGAAGTCCACGGCACTGGTGAGGTGCTCTGCTTCCATCACCTTGTTGCGGTTGGCTTTGGAAGCCTCCAGGTTGAGCTTCTTCATGATGGCTTCAAAACGTTCCTCTCCTTTCTCACGGTAGTTTTTGCGGAACTCCTTGATGCCGGCTTTGAGTTTCGACTTGGCAAAGGCGGTGATGAGGAACTCGAACCATTTCTCTTGGGGGTGTTGTGCCTCTGAGGTGACGACTTCCACTTGGTCGCCTGTATGCAATACATAGTCGAGTTGTACCAAGCGGTTGTTGACGTGTGCGGCAATGCTGTGGTTGCCGATCTCGGAGTGGATGTTGTAGGCGAAATCCAGGGCCGTGGCCCCTTTGGGAAGGATGATGGCCCTTCCTTGCGGGGTAAACACCCTAATCTCGTGGGAGAACAGGTCGTTGGTGAAGGTGTCCACGAAGTCCAGCGTGGAGTCGCTCTCAGAACTGATGAGTTCGTTGACGCGCTTCAGCCATTCGTCGAAACCGCTCTCCGTCTGGTTGTCGGTGCGATATTGCCAATAGGCAGTGAATCCCTTCTCGGCAATCTCGTTCATGCGTTTGGTCCGGATATGTACTTCCACCCATTTGCCGTCCTTGCCCATGAAGATGGCGTGGATGGACTCGTAGCCGTTGATCTTGGGGGTGGAGATCCAGTCTTTCAGCTTGGAGGTGTTGGGCGTGTAGATGTCCGTGATGATGGCGTAGGCAGTCCAACAGGAGATCTTTTCCATCTTTAGCGGACAATCGATGATGATGCGGACGTTGAAGATCCCGTAAAGGTCGTCGAACGTCAATTGCTTCGACTGCATCCTTTTCCAGATGGAGTGTGTGGAACGTTCAATGATTTGTGATTCCACTTTGAGGCCTCGTAGGTCGAAAGCCTCCTCCAAGGGTGCCAGGAATTCCTTGAGTTGCCTGGTCTTCTCGGCCCTGACCTCGTTCAGTTGCTTCCGGATACTGTCGTAGATGACGGGATCCCTGTACTTCAGGGAAAGGTCTTCCAACTCGTTTTGTATGGCATGGAGCCCCAAACGGTAGGCGAGAGGGGCATAGATGTAGGAGGTCTCGGAGGCGATTTTCAACTGCTTGTGCGGTGGCATGGAATTTAAGGTGCGCATGTTGTGCAACCGGTCGGCCAACTTGATGAGCACCACCCTGATGTCGTAGGAGAGCGAGCTGATGATCTTCTTGAAGTTCTCCGCCTGCATGCTCTCGGTGTTCTCCACTTGGTCGAGTTTGGTCAACCCGTCGATGATATGGGAGACTTTCTCTCCAAAGATCGACTTGATGTCGTCCAACGTGTAGTCAGTGTCCTCCACTACATCGTGCAGAAGGGCACAGACGATGGAGGTCCTGCCTAAGCCGATGTCCTGCGCCGCAATGGTGGCCACGGCGATGGGGTGGTAGATGTAGGGTTCACCACTCCTTCTCCGCTGGTTGCAATGGGCGTCTGCAGCGAAGTAGAAAGCGTGCTCCACCATCTCCAAATCCTGCCGCTCCTTGCGCGTATGCCAAGCGTCCAGTAACGCCCTGTACCTTCGGAGAATCTCCTCTTTTTCTTCTGACGAATAGTTGTCGGGTAAGATATGCTCCATGCCTTAAACGTTTTTTGAAAAAGAAAACGCAAACTTAGTGATTTTTCTCATTATTGTTTACCTTTGCAGACCAAAATTTTTTCAATGCGTAAACTTTTACTTATCTGCCTCTTCTTGCTGACAGCTTTTCCTGCTTGGGCGACCCACCAGCGGGCAGCCGAGATCACCTATCTTTGGAAGGGAGGCAACAGCTATGAGTTTACGATGACGTGTTACTACACCTCCAGCGAGGCGGGAGTCCAACGCGACTCGCTCCTCGTGAACTGGGGGGATGGCTTCGCCGACATGATGCCCCGACAGGTGTTTCAGGACCTCGGCGATGACTACTTCCTGAGTGTCTATAAGATGGTGCACGAATTCTCCTCTTCAGGCACTTACGTGATCAGCATGGAAGACCCCAACCGCAACTACGGCGTGGTGAATGTGCCGAATTCTGTGGCCATCCCTATGTATATCGAAACGGAACTGGTGATCAACCCCTATTTGGGGTTCAATAACTCGGTGCAACTGCTTAACGCCCCGGTGGACAAGGGTTGCGTCGGGAAACCTTATTACCATCATCCCTCGGCATACGACCCTGACGGCGACAGCCTTAGTTATCGGCTAGTGCCCTGCAAAGGCGCTGACGGCCAAGATATCCCCGGGTACACCTATCCCCAAGCTTCCAGTTTTTTCGATATCGATCCCGTGACTGGTCTGCTCCAATGGGAGAATCCTGTGCTTCAAGGAGAATATAATGTCGCCATCTTGGTGGAGGAATGGCGCCATGGCGTGAAGATCGGCTCGGTGATTCGCGACATGCAGATCTTGATCAGTGCCTGTGACAACGACCTTCCGGTGATCTCCATGATCTCCGACACCTGCGTCGTCGCCGGTGCATCTCTCAACTTCTTGATCTCTGCCTACGACCCCAATGGCAACCAAGTCACCTTGGAAGCCTCGGGCGCTCCCTTTGCGTTGGAGAACAGTCCCGCCGTGTTGACTCCACCTACCGACTTTGGCCTGCAACCCACAATCGGCTTTACATGGCAAACGGCGTGCAACCACATCCGCAAGTCACCCTACCAAGTGGTGGTTCGAGCTCGTGACAATGCCGCACCTGTGTCGCTGACCAACGTGCAAGCGGTCAACATCAGCGTCATCGGTCCCGCTGTCCAAAACCTCCAAGTTGAGAACGGAAAACGGAAAGTGGAGCATTTTCCGTTTTCCGTTTTCCGTTCTCAACTTACATGGTCTCCCTACACGGCATGCTCCAACGTGTCCGCCATTTGGGTATATCGCAAGATGGGCTCGAATCCTTACCAGCCTGATCCCTGTGAGACGGGCGTGCGCCCAGGGTACCAGAAGATCGCCGAACTGCCTGCCGATGCAACATCTTTCCTGGATACGAATGGCGGTGCCGAATTCGTCCAAGGAGTGGAGTATTGCTATCGTGTAGTGGCGGTGTTCCATGGTGATGTTGAAAGCCAGCCAAGCGAAGAGGTGTGTGTCCAGATTCCGAACAACACGCCTTTGATGACGAAAGTGTCCTGCGATGAACAAGACCTGGCTTCAGGGCAGATGCGCATGGAATGGGTAAGACCTCGTGACATAGAATCGTATTTTACAAAACCATATAACTATCGTCTTATTCGTAACGCTAATGGTATAATAGAAGATGTATATTCTGGCGTGGACACCACTTTCCATGATGTGGAGATGGACCTCTCGGAACTACAGTCGCTCAGCTATCACGTTGAGATGAAAGACGCCAACGGACAGTTGATAGGCAAGAGCGCCGTGGCCAATGCCATCATGCTTTCCGGCACTGCCGGCGACGAGAAGGTCTCTTTGACTTGGACTGAGTCGGTGCCTTGGATCATTGATAGCACGGAAGTCTTCAGAACCCGTGACTCGGTGTTCCGCAAGATCGCCGGTACCGAAGCCCTTGCCTTTGAGGACAACCGAGTTGAGAACGACGTGAAGTACCGCTATTATGTTCGCACCTTTGGCCACTACACCGTGGAAGGTCTGCCGACACCGTTGGTGAACTATTCCGCCATGATCGATGTGACACCCACAGAAAACGAGGATCCGGAACCTGAAGAACCGGTTTATGAACTCCCCAATGTGTTTACTCCCAATGGCGACTCCTTCAACGATGTGTTTGTCCCCATGCGTATCACCGCTGAACTGATCGACAAAGTGGACTTCCATGTCTTCAACCGCTGGGGTCGCGTTGTCTTTGCCACCAACGACATCTTCATCAATTGGGACGGCCGTGCTTCCGACACCCGCCAACCCTGTCCTTCGGGCACCTATTACTATATTTGTGACGTGGAGATGACTGGTCCCGAAGGACCGGTCTCCAAACGTTTGGAAGGCGTGGTGATGATCGTCAAATAACAAAACAAAACTCATGAAACGACTCCTCTTACTCAATATCCTGTTATTGACGAGCCTCCTTGGTGTCGCCCAGACCCAACAGGGCTATGTGAAAACCAAAGGCCGTATGGATGCCAATGGCAAACTTGTCCCTGGCCAGGGATTGAAAGGGGCCGTCGTCTCGGTGCAAGGGCATACCGCCGTACTGGTGAACGCCGATAATGGAAAATTCTCTTTCCCGGTGACGGGTTCGCAATTCCGACTGGACTCCGTGAAAAAACAGGGGTACCAAATGGTGGATGTGGAGGCTTGTACAAGACCCTATAAATACTCTGGCAATCCTCTGTTTATCGTGATGGAAACGCCCGAACAGCAATTGAAGGACCAAGTCGCCTCCGAACGGAAAATCAGGAGGAACCTGCTGAAACAACTTCAGGAAAAGGAAGAAGAGATCGAGGAATTAAGAGCAAGCCAAAAGATTACGGAGGAAGAATTTGACAGGGCCTTGCAGAAGCTTTACGAGGAGCAGGAAAGCAATGAAAAGCTGATCAAGGATATGGCCAAACGCTACTCCGAGTTGGACTACGACCAGCTGGACGAGTTCTACCGTCAGGTCTCCTTCTTTATCGAAAACGGTGAGTTGGTCAAGGCCGACTCATTACTGGAGACCCGTGGCGACATCACCGCGCAGGTAACCGAAATTAAGCAACGTGGACAAGCTATTCAGCAGAAAAAGGAAGAGCTTCAAAAAGTGGAGGCCGTTCAACAAGCCGACATCGAAGAAGCCGCCCGACGTTGCTACAGCTATTTTGAGACTTTCAGTGCAAAGCATTTGAACGACACTGCCGCCTATTATCTGGAACTTAGGTCAAGCCTCGATACGACGAACACGGAGTGGCTTGTCAAAACGGCATGGTTTGTTACGCAATATCTTGCTGATTACGACAAAGCAATGGTCTATCTCAATAAGGCTTTGGAAATCGATATGTCTGCCCTGGGCGAGAACCATCCCACCGTGGCTACAAGATACAACGACATCGGCTCAGTGTCAAGGTTTCAAGGCAACTATGAGAAGGCGATGGAATTTGACAACAAGGCTTTGGAAATCAGATTGTCCACCCTCAGTAAAAGCCATCCCGATATAGCCGTAAGCTACAATAACTTGGGTACGCTGTATGCGGACCTGGGCGACTTTGAAAAGGCTTCGGAATACCTCAACAAGGCTTTGGAAATTTGGTTGTCGGTCTATGGCGAGGATCATCCTGAAGTGGCATCATACTTCAACAATTTGGGTAGTGTGTGCTCGAAATTAGGCGAAGAAGAAAAGGCATTGGAATACTACAACAAGGCTTTGGGAATCAATTTGTCAGTCTATGGTGAGAACCATCCAAACGTGGCCTTAAGTTACAATAACATAGGCTTTTTCTACTGGAAACATGACAATAATGAGAAGGCGTTGGAATACTACAACAAGGCTTTGGAGATCCGGTTGTCCGTCCTTGGTGCGAACCATCCCGATGTTGCAGTAAGCTACAACAACATTGGCACTGTGTACGGAAGAAAGGGCGACTATGAAACAGCCATAGAATACCATATCAAAGCCTTGAAAATCAGTTTGTCTGTCTATGGCAATGACCATCGTGACGTGGCTACAGACTATAATAACATCGGCGTTATGTATTATAGGCAAGGCGATTACCCGAAGGCTTTGGAATACCTTAACAAGGCTTTGCAAATCAAGTTACCTATCCTTGGTGAGAACCATCCCGAGGTGGCTTCGTGCTACAACAACCTCGGTGCTATTTACATGAATCTAGGCAATTACGAGGAATCTTTGAAATGCCTTAAGAAGGCTTTGGGATTTTATTCGTCCGCCCTTGGTGAGGATCATCCTGTCACGCTCAAAATAAAGGAGAAATACTCCGAAGTTGAAGCCAAAATGAAGGAATAAAAAAAGAAGCCAGAATCTCTTCTGACTTCTTTCTTCTGACTTCTAAAAATCAGTACTTCATCATCTCGATGAGATCGACCATTCTGTTGGAGTAACCCCATTCATTATCGTACCACGACATGATTTTCACCATCTTACCCATCACCATGGTGCTTTGGGCATCGAAGATGCTGCTGTGGGGATTGTGGATGACGTCGCAGCTCACGATCGGGTCCTCAGTGTATTCGAGCACACCCTTCATCGGGCCTTCAGCGGCCTCCTTCATGGCGGCATTGATCTCTTCCTTGGTGGCTTCGGTCTTCAGCGTGCAGACCAGGTCAACCAATGAACCGGTGGGCGTAGGAACGCGGACAGCGATGCCGTCAAGCTTGCCGTTGAGGTCGGGAATCACGATGCCCACAGCCTTGGCAGCGCCGGTGGTGGTGGGGATCTGTGACATGGCGGCAGAACGGGCACGGCGCAGGTCGCTGTGCGGGCCATCCAAAATCACCTGGTCGTTGGTGTAGCTGTGGATGGTGGTGATGTAACCCTGCTCAATGCCGAAACGGTCGTTCAACACCTTGGCCACAGGAGCCAGGCAGTTGGTGGTGCAGGAGGCGTTGCTCACGCATTCCACGTCGTCGGTGAGCTCATGGTTGTTCACGCCGACCACGATGGTGGCGTCGATGGCATCCTTGGAAGGAGCAGACAAAATCACCTTCTTGGCGCCGTTTTTCAGGTGGTCACCATAGCCGCCCTTGCTGCTTTCCTTGGAACGGAACACGCCAGTGGACTCAACTACCACATCGGGAGTCTTGCCCCACTTGATGTTCAGCGGAGAGCGCTCAGCAGTGACAGGGATACGCTGGCCGTTGACGATCAACGCAGTCTCGTCATATTCCACCGTGCCGGGGAACTTGCCCTGGGTGGAGTCGTATTTCAACAGGTGGGCCAGCACCTTGGTGCTTGTCAGGTCATTGACGCCCACGATTTCCAGATTCGGACGTTCGCAGATGATGCGGAACACGTTGCGGCCGATACGGCCGAAACCATTGATACCTACTTTAATCTTTTCCATTTCAGTGAGTTATTTTTGTGAATTTTACCTTTGATTCAAATTGCAAAGATACGGTTTCTGTGGAAAACAAAAAGCTATTTTTTGTATTTTTGCATCGTAATTTGAGAATGAAATGCTACAAAGCACTAACCAACGCATCGCCTATCTCGACATCCTTCGTTTGCTTGCAACCTTTGCGGTAATCCTCATCCATATCATCGCAGATGTATTGCCCTTATCGTTTATGCAATTTAACTGGTATGTAGCAGTGGTTGGTGGAAGCCTGGTCCGTTGGGCAGTGCCTGTTTTCGTGATGATCAGTGGCGCATTGTACCTTGACCCGCAAAAGGAGATTACAATGGGCTTGGTGCTGAAAAAAAAGATCCCAAGATTGTTGCTGGCTTACGCCGCCTGGTGGCTGATCTATGCCTTGGCCATTTTGACCGTTTGGTGCTTCATCAAAAAAGAACCCTTCCAAGCGGAATGGATCGCCCCGCATTATCATCTGTGGTTCCTTCCCATGTTGGCCGGGGTTTTCTTGCTGATTCCACTGCTGCGACCCATTGCGGCGAATGAGAAATTGCTTCGTTATGCCTTGGTGATCTGGCTCTGCTATCTTGCATGCAGCTTTGCCATGGTCAAAGAAATCAAGCAGTTCACACCACTGTTCGCCATGAACACCATCGTTGGATATGCTGGCTACTTCTTGTTAGGGTATTTTCTCTCCATCCTTGAAACTTCTAAACGCCAAAGGATCGTCATCTATCTTCTCGGCATCATCGGCGCGCTGGCTACGATTGGCGGAAGCATCGGATTGTCGGTCTATACTGGCGCCTTCAACGAGAAGTTCTACGCCTTCTTGAGTTTGCATGTGGCGATGATGTCCATGGCCTTGTTTGTCTTCGTGAAAGAAAACTCGTGTCACATCGGAACCGGAACCCAGCGATTGCTTGAATTCGTGCGGTATGACTTGTTCGGCGTCTATCTGACGCATGATCTGTGGCTGATGGTGCTTTACAAAGATGTGATCAGAAACCTGACCAACCACGTTTTAACCTCCCTGCTGATCTGCCTGCTCACCTTTGTCTTAAGCCTTTATACAACGAAATTGATAAGAAAAATACCTTTTGTGAAACATATTGTGGAGTAATGAACGAACCCTTCAAATCACAGGCTCTCGAGGCCAACCTTGAACAAACCAGATACAAAGATATCTTCATCCCTGAAGAGCATCAACAATTCATCAACCTGTCGGCCAAGTATTTCGGCATCAACAAACGGGCGAAGGATTGTATAACTGAATACCATCACCCGATGTCGAACCATACTTTCGTCACCGAAGAACTTCGTAAAATCCTAATGGATGACCTTTGGTTTTATACCCGTGACGATGTGCCTGCCGATGCGTTGACGATCCCTATCGGGATGATGCACAGCCTGTTGAATCCTGAAGTGCCTAGGAAACTAAGGCTCGGCATCGTGAACACCTTGTTGGAATTTGTCCAAACCGTGTATGCGAAGTCTCCGAAACACCAACACTTGATCGATGTGGTTTTCGATGACCTCAACGATAAGTTTGAGTCGAATCGTGACAGCTACATCCTCGCCTCCAAATATGCCATCCGTTATCTCGATCAAGTGGCACGTGACGAGCAATACAGTCTGCAAGCCATGGATCTGGTGAGAACGATCCTGAAAGAGACTTACCGCTATTGGCGCGATACTACCCAGGTGGAAGGCTGGATCGAAGAGAAGCAAAGTCTTGTGAATGAGGAAGAAAAGACGATGCTGTTAATTACCATAGGCAAGCCGTACTTTGATCAATTGAATGCAGCTCTGGAAGCTTCCAACTCCTGGGAACAACTAACGGAGATGCCGGTTTTCGACCAGATTGCCGCTCGCTTCACCAAGTCGGAAGAGACCTTCCCGCATTTCATCACCAAATTCCACTACGTATTCTACCTGTTGCACCTGCCCGGCATGGAGAGCCAGCGCGAACGCCTGATCTGGAACATGAACAAGATGCTCCGCGAAGCCGTGGATGAGATGCCACAGGACCAGATCGTACCCTTCATCGACACCATCTTCGACCTTGCCCAAGAACTGCGAGGCGACTACATGTCCGCCGTGCTTGACTTCCAACTGACCCTCGGCCTCAAAATCATTGACATCGACCAGACGGAACAAAAGGAAATCGTCAACTACTTCGAAAAGAAATTGATCAACTTCGGCTTCGTCACCCCTGGGAAGGTGTTCGTAGATGAAGATTGGCAACTCTCTGTGGATGAGAACCACATCAAAAACATTCGGGTGTGGCTCGAACTCATCGAACACTCCAAGTTCCCCATGGAGAAACTGCTCTCCGCACTCATCGTGAACCTGAAACTGGGCGGTATCTTCCTTAGCGACACGGACCTCTTCCAACGTGAGATCACCAAGATCCTCAACTCCAACATCAGCCCTTATTATAAGAAGGTGAAACAACTCACCCGTATCTTCCCCGTCTATTTCAACGAAATCGGCGCCGAGGGCGAGATCCGCAACGTCACCACCAACATGGACGAGATCTCAGGCCGTGAAGACAAACTGGTGCACTTCCTGCGCAAACAGGTACATACGGAAAGCAATAACACCCTTATAGGGTTGACTTTTAATGTTTACCAGTTCTGGAGTGATGGCATCAAGGAGAACCTAAGGCCCATCCTCCCAAACAACGTGTATGACAGCATCGATGTCAACAGCCAGTGGTTTACCTATGTGCATGACATCACCGTCACGATGAGCGAAATCAGCTGCCTCGACCCAGAGGACCTGCTCATGCTCTCGCGCGACGACTTCGACAAACTCATCGTCCGGGCCGTGGAAAAACTGGGACTGGATCAGGCCATCGGCGATCGCGAACATGCACGCCTCATGGATATCAAGGACCTCTATGCCTTCCTTCGTGAGAAATACTCCTTCGAAAGCGTCAACATCTTCAACTCCTTGCGAAACTATCCCTTCCTTGCCGACAAGGACATCGATGCTTTTGAGAAAGCCTATAAAAACAAGGAAGTCGGCAAGTCGCTAAAGCTCATCTACTCCTTCATGGAGAAACTCAAGGAGATCATCTTCAACCCCGAGGAAAGCGAAGGCTGGGAGAATATTTACCATAAACGGCATATCGCCATCGGCATTCCTTCGATGTATGGCACCTACCGCGAGAACAAATTCGAGGCCATGGGCTTGACCTTCCGCCTGGAACGTGTGGCTACCCAACTGATGGAACAGGTGGTGCAAAGCATCAACCTGGAGTACATCTCTGCCCGCACCTTGGAACAGATCTACGACATCTTGGAATACTTCCGCGAAGGCTTGGAACTCGACGGCATCACCAACCAAAGCCTCAACTCGAAGCTCAAGATGCTCAAGTACGCCTTGACCTCGCGAAGCTTCTCTTTCGACCAGTATATCAACATCTTCCAGTTTATCTCTGAAGATGTCAAACGCATCGTCATCAGCTATTTCTTGAAGTCGTACGAGTACCCGCTGAAGGTCGTTGTTCCCCAACTCTTCGATCCCGAGGGCAGACTCGACGAAAAGGAGACTTTCGCGCTGATCAGCCGTAAGTCCGAGGAGTTCCACCGCGACCTGCTTTCCGATGCCTTCCTGATGCAGCCTCTGGACAACTTCATTGCCCGTATCTTGAAATCATTAAGAGGTATGGCTGCCGACCTTGACGAGAAACTGATCAACGACATCATGACCTATAACTCGGATATGCTGATCAGCCCCTTCTGGAAACCTACACCAAAGATGGACAACCAGGTGTTCATCGGCAACAAGGCCTATCATCTGAAGAACCTCTATCTGAACGGCCTTCCGGTGCCTCCAGGCTTTGTGATTACCACGGAGACCTTCCGCCGCAACGAGACCATCAACACCATCCCCGAACTGCGTTCCGAGATCCATGGCATGATCCGCAGGTTCATCGGTGGATTGGAGGAGATTACCAAGCGCCGGTTTGGAGACCCGAAGAATCCGTTGCTGCTCTCGGTGCGCTCAGGTACCGCCATCTCCATGCCTGGAGCCATGGATACCCTCCTTAACGTTGGTCTGAACGACGAGATCGCTGAGGCGGTAGCGCTGGACCCCGACAAGGGATGGGCCATCTGGGACTCATACCGGCGACTGATCCAGAGCTGGGGCATGGCCAAAGGTATCGAACGGGATGTGTTCGATGACGAGATCAACGCCTACAAACAGAAGAACAACGTGGTGATGAAAGCCGACTTCACGGCGGCACAGATGAAGGAAATCGCCATGGCCTACAAACGCATCCTTGCCGAACACCAGGTGGAGTTTGAACAGGACTCGTTCAAGCAACTCATCGAATGTGTCAACATGGTCATCGAGTCGTGGAACTCCCAGCGTGCCTTGGCCTACCGTCGCCATCTGGGCATCTCCGAGAACTGGGGTACCGCAGTCATCGTCCAACAGATGATCTTCGGTAACCGTAGCGCCACCTCGGGTACTGGCGTGGTGTTCACCCAGAACCCCAACCGCGAACGTCCCGGCGTCCACCTTTATGGCGACTTTACCCTCCGTAGCCAGGGCGAAGACATTGTGGGCGGCCTCGTGAAGCCGTTGCCGATAGGGGAGACCCAACGCAAGACGGCCGGTCTCGAGGGTCCTTCCATGCAGACCTTGTTGCCTGACATGTATAAGAAGATCTATAACACCGCCGTGAAACTCACGGAAGAACTCGGCTACAGCCCGCAAGAGATCGAATTCACTTTCGAGAGCGACAACCCTGACGATTTCCATATCCTCCAGACCCGTGACCAAGACCTCAAGACAACGGAAAACGGACAACGGAAAACGGAAAGTTCCTTTGTTTTCGAGAATCAGTCGCAAAGAATCCAACTTTCAGTTGGCCATGGCATGGGCATCGGTGGAGGAGCTATGAATGGCTTGGCCGCCTTCAACGCCAACCAAATAGAAGAGCTTCGTAAGCAATATCCAGAGGAGAACATCATTTTGGTGCGCCCCGACACCGTGCCTGACGACATCGGCATGATCTTCGACTGCGACGGCCTGCTCACCGCTCGCGGTGGCGCGACATCACACGCTGCTGTCACCGCCGTCCGACTCGGCAAGGTCTGCGTGGTGAGCTGCGACGGTCTTGACGTGGATGTTGACGACGAGTTTGGCGCCATCAACGGACATCCGCTCCATGAAGGCGACAAGATCGCCATCGACGGTAACCTCGGATTGGTTTATCTGGGGCATCAACCCATAGAATCATAATAAACGTATCTTTGTGCTATTAAGATATTTTTGTATCTTTGCACCCCATGAAAAACATCCGAAACTTCTGCATCATCGCTCATATCGACCACGGCAAATCGACCTTGGCCGACCGCCTGCTTGAACTCACCAAGACCGTCAGCGAAAAGGAACTCGTTGACCAAGTGCTCGACGACATGGACCTGGAACGCGAGCGCGGCATCACCATCAAAAGCCACGCCATCCAGATGAAATATGAATACAAGGGAGAGATCTACACCCTGAACCTCATTGACACCCCTGGCCACGTGGACTTCTCCTACGAAGTGTCCCGCTCCATCGCCGCTTGTGAAGGAGCCCTGCTCGTCGTTGATGCCACTCAGGGCATCCAGGCACAGACCATCTCCAACCTTTACATGGCTTTGGAACATGACCTGGAGATCATCCCAGTGATGAACAAAATCGATATGGATAGCGCCATGATCGACATCGTGGAAGACCAAATCGTGGATATGCTTGGCTGCGATCCCTCGGAAATCCTCAAAGTCAGCGCCAGGACGGGCGAAGGCGTACCAGCCATCCTGGATGCCATCGTAGAAAAGATCCCAGCCCCACAAGGCGATCCTGAGGCACCGCTGCAAGCCTTGATCTTCGACTCGGTGTTCAACTCCTACCGGGGTATCATCGCCTATTTCCGAGTGGTCAACGGCACCATGCGCACCAACGACCTGGTCAAGTTCTTCGCCACGGGCAAAGAGTACAATGCCGATGAGATTGGCGTGCTGCAACTGCATCAGGTGCCGGTGAACGAACTGTCCGCTGGCAACGTGGGGTATATCATCTCGGGCATCAAGACCTCCAAGGAAGTCAAGGTCGGCGATACCATCACCCATGTTGAACGCCCTTGCGACCAACCCGTGGAGGGCTTCGAGAACGTCAAACCCATGCTCTTTGCGGGTATCTATCCCGTGGATGCCGATGACTATGAGGAACTCCGTGCCTCCCTGGAGAAGCTGCAGCTGAATGACGCTTCATTGGTCTGGGAACCAGAATCGTCAGCAGCCTTGGGATTCGGCTTCCGTTGCGGCTTCCTCGGACTGCTCCACATGGAGATCGTCCAGGAACGACTCGACCGTGAGTTTGACATGGATGTGATCACCACCGTACCTAACGTCTCGTTCAAATGCTTCAAGACCGACGGCGAGATGATCGAAGTGCATAACCCGAGCGGCCTTCCTGAAGTGACCAAGATTGACCATATTGAGGAACCCTCTATCATCGCCCAAATCATCTCCAAGAACGAGTTCACCGGTCCCATCATGACGCTCTGCATCGAAAGACGTGGCGTGCTCAAGAACCAGGTCTATCTCTCCACCGACCGTGTGGAGCTGACTTTCCAGATGCCGCTGAGCGAGATCGTCTTCGACTTCTATGACAAGCTGAAGTCCATCTCCAAGGGCTACGCCTCGTTCGACTACCATATCGCCGGCTATCAGGACGCCGACTTGGTGAAGCTCGACATCATGCTTAATGGCGAGTCCGTCGATGCCCTATCCACCTTGATCCACCGCGGCCATGCCTACGACTTCGGTCGCCGCATGTGCGAGAAGCTGAAAGAGCTGATCCCAAGACACCAGTTCGACATCGCCATCCAAGCGGCCATCGGTGCCAAGATCATCGCGCGTGAGACAGTGCGCCAGGTGCGTAAGGACGTGACGGCCAAGTGCTACGGCGGTGACGTCTCCCGTAAACGCAAGTTGCTGGAGAAACAGAAAGCGGGTAAGAAACGCATGCGCCAAATCGGTAATGTGGAGGTACCGCAGTCAGCCTTCCTCGCTGTGCTTAAATTAGACTAACAGCGTTGGTATCTTTTTCCCGGCAATGCTTTCAGTATGCCATCAAACTCCAAGTTGAGCAGCAAGCTGGCAAGTTTGGTGGTGGGTAGTTCAGTGTGCACGATGAGGTCGTCGAGGCTTGCAATACCATTGTCGTTGAAGCACTCCAGGATCTTCTTCTCTTCCTCCGTAAACTCCCTGAAGATGGAGGTCTGTCGTTCTTCGGGCTGCCTTCGTTCCCATCGCATCACATAGCGGAGTTCGGCGATGCTCTCCATCAGGTGGGCACGGTTGGTGCGGATCAAGTAGTTGCATCCTTGGCTGTAGAGATCCATCACCCGACCTGGGTAGGCGAATACATCGCGGCTGTACGAGTTGGCCAGGTCGGCAGTAATCAAGGAGCCGCCTTTGAGTGCCGATTCGATGACGATGACGGCATCCGCCATGCCGGCGATGATACGGTTCCTTCTTGGGAAGTTCTCCCGGTCGGGTTGTGTGCCGCTCATGCACTCCGTGAGCAATCCTCCGTTTCCCAACATCTCCTCCGCCAGCTTCTTGTTTGCGGCTGGATAGATCTGCTGAAAGCCGTTGCCCAGCACGCCTACAGTGGGAATCCCAACCTTGACCGAGGTGCGATGTGCGATGGTGTCCACCCCGTAGGCGAGACCGCTGACTACCAAGACCTGCTCGTCAACAAGGTCGTTCACCAACTTCACGCAAACCTCCTTGCCGTAATCAGTGATGTTGCGTGTCCCCACGATGGAGACCACCCGGGCAGCGTTCAAGTTGGCTTTGCCTTTGTAATACAACATCATGGGGTTGTCGTCGCATTGCAAAAGCCTTCGGGGATAGCCGGGATCCTGATAGAACAAGGGCTGGATGCCGTTTTTCTCGATGAACGAAACTTCCTGCTCCGCACGTTTTAAGATCTCTTTGGGGTTGCTTAATGCGTCGAGGGTCACCTCGCGCATGCCATTGATCTTTTCCAAGGCCTTGCGTTTCTCTTGAAACACGGCTTCTGCGCTTCCGCAGTATGAAATGAAGCGCTTCCCGCTGATGTCGCCGATGCCTGGAATCAAGGTGACGGCGATTTGATAAATGAGTTGGGTGTTCATGTTTAGGGTATTTTCATTGGCAAAAATAATATTTTTTATTTTATTAAGCAATACAATATAAATAACTACCTCTCGTCGATTTTTAAATCTTTAAATTTTAAATCTTTAAATTTCTTATTTTTGCGCCATGAAAGGCAAAGTCATCAAGTCAACGGGTAGTTGGTACATCGTCCTCGACGGGACGGGTAGGGAATGGGAATGCCGTCTCCGTGGCAAGATCCGCCTTGATGGGTTGCGTTCCACCAACCCGGTAGCCGTGGGTGACGATGTGGTATTTGAGCAAGAGCCTGGAAAAGAGACAGGTGTGATCAAAACAATCGAGCCACGCAACAACCTCATCGTGCGCAAGTCGGTGAACCTCAGCAAGGCATCCCACATCATCGCGGCCAATATCGACCTGGCCATCATTGTGGCTACCATTGCCCAGCCACGCACTTCCACAGGTTTCATCGACCGTTTTATGGTCACTGCAGAGGCCTATCACATCCCTACAGCGTTGGTCTTCAACAAATGTGACCTTTACTCGGATGACCAAATCGGGGAGATGGCGGAATTGATTGAGTACTATTCCGGCATCGGCTACACCTCGTTCGGGATTTCAGCCAAGACGGGTTTCAACCTGGACAAGGTGAGAGACTTGATGCAGGGTAAGATCTGCTTGCTTTCCGGCCATTCCGGCGTGGGCAAGTCGGCCCTGGCCAATGCCCTCGACCCCAGTCTCAACCTCCGTATCGGGGCCATCTCCGACGTCCACAACAAAGGAAAGCACACCACCACTTTTGCTGAGATGCATCATCTGGCTTTCGGGTCCTGGATCGTGGACACCCCGGGAATCAAGGAGTTTGCACTCTACGATATGGAGACGGAGACCCTTGCGCAACGCTTTCCGGAGATGCGCGACCTAATGAGCCAATGCCGCTTCGCCAACTGCACGCATACCCATGAGCCGGGATGCGCCGTCAAAGAAGCTGTGGAACGGGGTGACATCGCCGATTGGCGCTATAACAACTATTTGAGAATGTACAATAATGAAGATTGGAGCTATGAAAGTTGAAAACGGACAACGGAAAACGGAAAACTGGAAATCTTTCTCCTTTCAGCTTTCACCTTTCAGCTGTGCGATCCAACTGGAGATGGGCAACTATGACTACAGTCCCTCGGAGATCGCCAGGATCGTGGAGGAAAACGATGCCAAAATCATCGGCCTGACCGTCGATACCATTCCCGAGGAACCGGGACGGGTTTTGGTCAGCATTCTTGTTAACAAATCGGATTGTACAGCTATCCTGCATAGCTTTTATCGATATAACTATAACATAGTCAATGTGTTCAGCGCTCCTGAGGAGAATAACGACCTGCGTGACCGTTACGACCTGCTGATGAGATATCTGAACGTATAACATACTAGAATTATGAGAATTGCACTGTTTGGAAAGGCAATCGCCACGGAAAACGATAGCTATTTGAGGCAATTGATCCAACTTCTTTTGGATCGAGGAGTCGATGTGTTGGTGTATGAGCCTTTCTCCCAATATATTCCCAAGGGCTTCGTTTTGGAGCGTTTCTCGAAGACGGACGAGCTCAAGGGTCGGACGGACTTGATGCTTTCCATCGGCGGCGACGGTACCATCCTGGATGCGGTACCTTTGCTCCGTGATTCGGGTATCCCTGTCTTGGGCATCAACATGGGACGACTGGGCTTCATCTCCAGCGTTGCCAGAGACGAGATCGGGGAGGCGGTGGAACAGCTGCTGCATGGCCGTTACACCACGGAGCGCCGCACCTTGCTCGAACTGGTCGCCCCCCAAGGGGTCTTCAACGACACCGTCAACTATGCGCTCAACGAAATCAACATCATCCGGAACCCTGAGCATTCCTTGCTGGCCATCAAGGTTTTCGTGAACGATGTCTTTTTGAACACCTACTGGGGCGATGGCATCCTGATGGCTACCCCTACAGGTTCCACAGCCTATTCGTTGAGTGCTGGAGGCCCCATCCTCACGCCAGATTCGAGAAGTTTTGTCATTACTCCCATCGCCGCACACAATTTAACGGTACGTCCCATCGTTATCCCTGATGACAGCGTGGTCCGGATCCACGTCGAAGGAAGGGAGAAGAAGTTCGTGTTCAGCATGGACTCCAGGGTCTGTGCCTTGGACACCTCGTTGGAGCTGGTCGTCCGCAAGGCAGACTTCTGCATCCATACCGTCAGGATGGAAGGCACGGATTTCTTCAGCACTATCCGCAACAAACTGATGTGGGGAAAAGACAATAGAAATTGATTTCTTGCGTTGTCACGTTAAAAAAAGTCGTAAATTTGCACACTTTTAAAGTATGAGAAACAGACTGCATTCTTTGTTCGTGACCATCTGCCTGCTTGCCTTCTGCCAAGTAGGACAGATCGCTTTTGCCCAAGCCCCTCGGACTATTGAGGTGGGACCGCATTTTGGCGGCACGGCTTACGTGGGTGACCTCAACGTCTGGCGTGGCCTTGGCGAATGGAATTGGAAAAAACTGCATCAATTGGACTATGATCTCGGCGCATTGGTGCGTTACAACCCCAACTCGCGTTGGGCGTTCCGTCTTGACTATTCCTACTTGAAAGTGAATGCCTTCGACCCTGTCACGGCCTGGCGCCCAGAGTCCATGCTGCAATTCCGCTCTACCGTGCACGACCTGTCGCTGATGGTGGAATTCAATTTCCTGGACTATTATACGGGTAAGTCGGGTAGTGAGATCTCACCCTATTTCTTCGCAGGGGTCTCCGGCTTCATGTTCAAGTGCCGTCCGCTCTATACAGAGTACGTTTTAGATGGGCAAAGCGTAACGGTGCCTGACGATTTTTATCTGAATGAAGACTATAGCTTCTCCATTCCTTTCGGCATCGGATGCAAGCTCTCCCTTACCAAGCACCTGGCCACCTCGCTGGAATGGCGAATGCACTATACCTTCACGGATTACCTGGATGATGTGAGCGGCGTTTATGGTCCGGATGACCAGCATGTGCTGCTGTTGAAAGACGGCACTATTGGTTCTGGCGCTCATGAAGCCCCCAATGTCGTGTTCGACTTCACCGATCCCACAGGCCGTTTCAAGGAAGGCGACCAGCGCGGCAACTCCATGTCGAAGGATTGGTTCGGCATGGTCAACCTCTCGTTCACCTGGAAATTCGTGATCCCGGATCACTCTGCATGTAAAATGAATATTGATTGATATGACACTGAAAGAACAAATCGACATGGAACGCCTTCCCAAGCACATTGCGGTCATCATGGACGGCAATGGTCGCTGGGCCAAGGAACGCGGCAAACCCCGCCTTTTCGGCCATAGAAATGCCATCAAGGCAGTCAGGGCAGTGACGGAAGCTTGCAACGAACTTGGTGTGGGGTGTTTGACACTATACGCTTTCTCCACGGAGAACTGGAACCGTCCGCTCGAAGAGGTCAGCGGCTTGATGGTGCTGATGGGTCAGACCATCAAGAAAGAAATCGCCAACATGGTGAGGGACAACATCCGTCTGCGCATCATCGGCGACTTGAGCCGAATGCCTCGGGTGAACTATGAACAGGTGCAAAATGCGGTAGAAGCGACCAAAAACTGCACGGGCATGATCCTTGAAATCGCCCTGAGTTACTCCGGAAGATGGGACATCACCGAAGCTGCCCGTCAAATCGCCAGAGAGGCCGCTGAAGGCAAACTCAATCCTGAAGACATCACCGAAGCCACGGTAAGTGCCCATGTCGCTACCGCTGGAATCCCTGACCCCGAGCTGATGATCCGTACCAGCGGTGAACTCCGTATCAGCAACTATCTCCTTTGGCAATTGGCTTACGCTGAACTCTATTTTACCAAGAAGTATTGGCCTGATTTCGACAAAGACGACCTCTATGAAGCCATCGTCGATTACCAACACCGCGAACGCCGTTTCGGCAAGACTAGCGAACAAATGACGAAGTAACACTAGATGAAACACACTTTACTCCATAAAGCATTCTTTATTCTCTTCGGGCTTGCCGCCCTTGCCTTGAGTACGCCCGCCATGGCCCAGATCAGGATTGGCGACGACCTCTCAGATATCGACTACAGCAGCCCTCGTAAATATGAGATTGGCGGCATCACCGTGCAGGGCGCCAACTATGTGGATGCCAACGTGCTTGCCATGCTCTCCGGCTTGAGCGTAGGCGACGAAATCACCGTCCCCGGCGATGACATCTCCACAGCCATCCGTAAGATTTGGGACCAGGGCATGTTTGAGGATGTCGCCATCAATGCCACCAACATCATGGGGTCTAAGATCTTCCTCCAAATCGTCATCCAGGAAAAGCCCCGTGTCTCCAAATTCTCCTTCAACGGCGTGAAAAAGTCGGAAGCCGACGACATCCGTAACAAGATCAACCTCTCTAGAGGCGACTTCGCGACGAACCATCTTGAAGCCAAAACCATCAGCATCATCAAGGATTACTACGCTGATAAAGGCTACTACAATGCGGAAATCAATATCCAACAAGTACCAGATACCACTCGGAACAACTATGTGGACCTGATTATTGATGTAAACAAAG
The DNA here is from genome assembly GCA_017965765.1 of Bacteroidales bacterium. Taxonomy (GTDB): domain Bacteria; phylum Bacteroidota; class Bacteroidia; order Bacteroidales; family F082; genus Limimorpha. The sequence goes on along the minus strand of JAGCPJ010000044.1, from coordinate 26,976 downwards.
GCCGCAAAGTGAAAATCGGAAAGATCAACATCGTCGGAAACGACAACCTGTCCGACGCCCAGATCCTGACCTCCATGAAAGAAACCAAGCAAAAAGGGGTGCTTAACCCGCTGGATCCGCTTGGCCCCACCGTCGTCAACACACTGGCGGATATCTTCACACTGAAACCCCTGAAGGCCATCACCGAAGTGGAGGAGTACTTCTATGAGAACTATCGCCCAAGAATCTTCAAAAGTTCCAAATTCCTGGAATCCACCTATGAGGAAGATAAGCAAAACATCATCAGGAAATACAACGCTAGGGGCTACCGTGACGCCATCATCGTCAGGGATTCGGTGTATGCCATCAACGACCATGACCTTGGAATCGACATTGTCATTGATGAAGGCAACCTGTACCATTTCCGCGATATCAACTGGTCGGGCAATACCAAATATTCTGACGAGACACTGAACAGCGTGCTCGGCATCAAGAAAGGCGATGTCTATAACAAGGACCTGTTGACCACCAACCTGACCTACAGCGAGACCTCCTTGGATGTCACCTCGCTCTACATGGACGACGGCTACCTCTTCTTCCGTGCAGAACCCGTGGAAGTGCAGGTGGAAAACGATTCCATCGACTTGGAGATCCGAATGACGGAAGGTAAGCAGGCTAGAATCAACAATGTGACCCTTAAGGGCAACCGCAAGACCAATGATTTCGTGGTCATCCGTGAGATGTATTCCCGCCCAGGACAGCTCTTCAGCCGTAGCGATGTCTCCCGTACCGTTCGTGAACTTGCTACCCTGGGATTCTTCAACCAGGAGTCCATCAACCCGGACATCAGGCCCAACTACACCGACGGTACCGTCGATATCGAATATGAAGTCGAGGAAGCCAACGCAGACCAAGTGTCTGCCTCCGCAGGTTGGGGATACAATATGCTGATCTTGCAGGCCGGCCTCTCCTTTACCAACTTCTCCATGCGTAATATCTTCAAGAGAGATGCCTGGAGACCAATCCCTGGAGGTGACGGACAGAAACTGTCCATCAACGTCTCCACTATTGGTACCCGCTTCATCAATTACTCACTCTCCTTTACCGAGCCATGGCTGGGCGGTCGCAAACCCAATTCGTTAACCACCGCAATTTACCAATCGTTCTATAGCAATGGCTATAAGAGGAAAGACGAGAACTTCGGCTTTTTCCGTCAGACCGGCGGAACAGTGGGGTTGGGAAGCCGTCTGACATGGCCTGACGACTACTTCACCATCTATCATGGCATCTCGTTGAACAACTACCGTTTGAAGAACTATAGCGGCATTTTCAACTTCGGCACGGGTAACGGCTCATTTAATATGATTAGCTACAACATCAACATAGGTCGTAACTCAGTGAGTCAACCTTTGTATCCGCGCAATGGTTCGGAGGTGCAGCTCTCTCTTGAAATCACCCCTCCGTTGTCCCTGCTGAACGCTAAAGACTATGCCTCGATGTCCGAAGATGAAAAATACAAATGGATCGAAATGCACAAGTGGAAGTTTAAAGCAGCTTGGTATTCTGAACTTTATGAGAAGCTGGTGCTGATGACCCGCGTGCGTTTCGGCTATCTCGGACATTATAATAGTGAAATAGGTCCCACACCATTCCATCGCTTCTATTTGGGTGGCGACGGTATCGGAACCTACAACTTCGACAGCCGTGAGATCATCGGTATGCGTGGCTATAAGAACGAAGCGCTGACCCCAGGTGCCAACAGCGTTGCCCAAGGCGGTAATATCTTTACCAAATATACCCTTGAACTGCGCTACCCCTTGTCGCTGAACCCCTCGGCAACCATCTATGCCATGGGTTTCCTCGAAGCAGGTAACTGCTGGCTGGGTTTCAAGGAATTCAATCCGTTTGACGTCTATCGTTCCGCAGGTATCGGTGCCCGTATCTATCTCCCGATGTTCGGCTTGTTGGGACTGGACTGGGGCTATGGCTTCGATCCCGTGCCTGGCATGAGTGACGCCGCAGGAAGCCAATTCCACTTCTCTATCGGCGGCTCCATCGACTAACACGAAATCGGCATAATTATTGATATAATAACAATCTTTGGAATACAATAAACACAGATAAAATGAAAACGTTAAGATCATTGCTTTTGACCGCTGCCGTTGTTTGCTGCAGCGTTATTGCCAACGCCCAGATTGGCGGACAGAAATTCGCTTACGTTGACTCGGACTATATCCTCAACAACATCCCGGAATATGCCGATGCCCAGGAAGAACTCAATGCCATGTCAACACAATGGCAGAACGAAGTGAAAGCCGTTTATGACAAAGTGTCCGAAATGTACAAGAAATACCAAACGGAAATGGTGTTGCTGTCAGAGGACCAAAAACGTGCCCGTGAACAGGAAATCATCAACAAGGAACAAGAGGCCAAGAACCTTCAGATGCAGTATTTCGGCGCTGAAGGACAACTCTATCAGAAACGTGAGGAGTTGGTGCAACCTATCCAAGAGAAGATCTACAACGCCCTTACCGAGCTGTCCCAAACCAAGGGCTATACCTTCGTGTTCGACATGGCTTCTGGCACTTCCATCCTCTATGCTTCAGAAAAAGTGGATATCAGCGACGATGTCCTTGACCAACTGAGCAATGTGATGCAGACCGTCCGCCGCGAAGACCGTAAGCGTGCCGGCGCCGCTGCAAGTTCGTCAAAGGGTTCTTCCTCCACAGGTCCCAAAACGAGCGGTAACAGCGGAAAGGCTGGTACTCCTAAGGTAGGAAAGACTAAAAATTAAGGAATCTAAATAAGCAACAATATTTTTCCTATCTTTGCACGCTCAACTGAAACAGAATATCAAATCATAAAAAAGGAATAAAATGAACAAGATTTTCAAAGTATTCTTCCTGTTTGTTGTGATGTTTGCCATGAACGGATTTGCGAACGCCCAAACAGTAAAGATTGCCCATGTGAACACCAACGAGGTGATGAACGCCATGCCTGAGAGAACCAAGGCTGAAAAGAATTTGGAGAACTACTACAACGAATTGCAGGACCAGCTGAAGGTCATGTACACGGAGTACCAGACCAAGCTGCAGGAATATCAGGCCAACGCTGAGACCATGTCCAACCTGGTGAAACAATCCAAGGAGAAGGAACTGGTGGATATCGAAAGCCGCATCACTGCTTTCCAGGCCAACGCTGAGTCTGAATTTGAAAACAAGCGTGCTGAACTGTTGGCTCCGCTTTTGGAGAAGATCCAGAACGCCATCAACACCGTCGGTAAGGAAAAGGGTTACACCTATATCCTAGATGTCGCCACCGGCGCCGCCGTCTATATCGGCACGGATGCCGTTGACGTGACCAAAGATGTCAAGGCTAAACTTGGAATCAAGTAATTGGTTTTAGTATGATAAAAAAAGGCGCTTCCAAAAAGCGCCTTTTTTTATTTGATATTGTCGCGTTTGATCTTCGCAAACCTCAGCAGTTTCAGGATGCCCAACTGTTTGTGGTCGTCTTTGCCTGCCAGATTCAGGTAGAGACCCAACTTCTTGACAATCGGGATCTTGAACGTCTCCACAAACTCGATGAGCGTACCGTCGGGATCTTCCACGTAGGTGAAATGGCCATTGGCTTCGCCCATGCCGAAGTCCGCGCCGCTGTCGCAAACGAAAGGATGTCCCAAGGCTTCCGTTTCAGCTTTCACCGCAGCCATGTTGCGGACATCGAAACAGAGGTGGATAAAACCGGGATCACCCCAATAGCGGCCTTCATAGAGCTTCTTGCCAGGAGTCTCAGCTTGGATGAGCTCCAGATGTGAGGTGCCCATGATGCCCGAAAGGGGCCCTTCGATGGGTTTGCTCCGCTCCAAGATGACACGACGCACCTTGTTCTCGCCGCCAGGCAAGGCCTGAAGATCGTCAAATACCCTCGTCTCGTCAAGCACTACCTTGTCATAGTTGAGCAATTGGGTGTAGAACGCCAGCGAACGATCCATGTCGCTCACGCCAATCACGGCTCCATTGGCGCCTCCGGTGAGCTTGTCCTCGTTGACAAATACGTAACCGTCTTCTTCAAGCTGGAAGAGGTTGCCGTAAGGGTCGTGCATGAAGAAATGCTTTTGGCCGGTGGGAGAGGTGAGGACCTCACTGATGACGTCGAGACCTCGGTTGATGAATGTGTTGTGGGCCCGCTCGATGTTGGGAGTCTTGACCTTGGCGATGAGGATGCCGAGGTCGCCCAGCTTCACGGGCTCTTTCAAATAGTTGAGTTCCCGCTCCTTGGGTTGCCAGATCTCAAAGCCACCGCCGCCGCGGATGTTGACGGCAATGCCAGAACGACGGGGTTGGGGCTTGCCGCCAGTGTAGGGCAACATGCGCTCCGCAACACCTTCGTCATCGACGATCTTGATCTCAAAACCGAATTGGTCGTAATACCATTTCCAGGCCTCCACGAAGTCATTGACTCCGATGCCCACTTGCTGTATTCCGCAAATAACTTTTTCTTTCATGTTGCAGATATTTTTCTTGATAATCTATAGTAAAGAGGCAAGCACCATTTGTGAATGTGCGCCATCAGCAATTCAGTCTTGCCGATGAGTTTGCGGTGCTTCTGCCGCTTGATGGCCCGCACGGCGATGGCGCCACATCGATCCACATCGAGCCCGTTGGCCTGTCCTGCATCCATCTTGGCATGGGCACTGCCGTCGCCCATCAGTGCGCTCTTGCTGATCTGGGTGTTGATGCGTCCTGGAATCAGGAAGGTGACATTGATGTTTGGGTATTCCAGTTCCAGCGATTCGTAGAAACCGAACAAGGCGTGCTTGGCGGCACAATAGGCGGAACGCAACGGGAAGCCAAACAAACCCGATAGGGAGGTGGTCACGGAGAACTGTACATGCTCAGCCGCCTTGATCATGTCGCCGAACTTCTTCACCAAATAGACTCCGCTCAAGAAGTCGATTTTTAAGATCTTTTCATCGACGCTGAAGTCGGTATCCAACGCTTTCTCGCGTTGTGAAATGCCTGCATTGAGCACGAAGAGGTCGATACTCACGCCCAATCCCGTCACGTAATCGTGGAACTCGTCAATGGAACGATAGTCGTCGAGCCGTGTCTCGGTAGCCCATGCCTTCACCCCGTATTGTTCGCATTCCTCTTTGACTTTGTTCAAGTCGTCAAGGCCCAAGCCGGTGAGAATCAAGTTACAACCTTCTTGTGCCAAATGCAGGGAAATGGAACGCCCGATCCCAGTGCCTCCACCCGTCACAATGGCATACTTACCTTTCAAATTCAACATAATTTCTTTCTTTTTTGCAAAAGTACGAAAAGTAAATGTTTATATAATCAATATATTTACTATTTTTGTGCTTTGGTGGAAGACAGAAGTCGGAAGTCAGAAGACAGAAGTCGGAAACTCCTTATTTTTAAATACTAATTCTTAATTCTATAAAAGATGGATATTTTCGAAAGAATAGCAAAAGACTCGGGTGGCCCGATTGGCCAATACCGTGAGCGTGCTGACGGCTATTTCGCATTCCCCCGCTTGGAAGGCGAACTCGGTCCCCGTATGGTGTTTAACGGCAAAGAGGTGCTTTGCTGGAGTTTGAACAATTATCTTGGTTTGGCCAACCATCCTGCCATCCGCAAGGCAGATGCCGAAGGTGCAGCCCGTTGGGGTCTCGCTGCTCCCATGGGCGCCCGCATGATGTCGGGCCAGACCCGTATGCATGAACATTTTGAGAAAGAACTCGCCGACTTTGAGAAGAAAGAGGCGGCCTACTTGTTCAACTTTGGCTATCAAGGCATCGTCTCTACCATCGACACCCTGACCAGCCCTCACGATGTCATCGTCTATGACAACGAAGCTCACGCCTGCCTGCTGGACGGTATCCGTCTGCATCTGGGCAACAAATACAAGTACCGTCACAACGACATGGGCGACCTGGAGAAGAAACTGCAGGTGGCTACCGAAGTGGTGGAGAAGACCGGCGGCGGTATCCTCGTCATCACCGAAGGCGTGTATGGCATGACTGGAGCGTTGGGTGACCTGGCGGGTATCGTCAAGCTGAAGCAGAAATACAGCTTCCGCATCCTCATCGACGACGCCCACGGCTTCGGCGTGATGGGTCCCACCGGTCGCGGTACCTCAGAACACTTTGGGGTGATGGACGATGTGGATATCTATATCGGCGCCTACGCCAAGGCCATGGCCATCATCGGGGGCTTCGTGGCCGGACCGAAACACGTCATCGAATACCTGCGCTATAACATGCGCTCCCAGATGTACGCCAAATCACTGCCTCTGGCCATCGTGGAAGGCTGCGAGAAACGTCTCGAGATCATCCGTGGTGAGGAAGGTGACCGCCTCCGTGCCCAACTCTGGAAAGTGACCCGTACCTTGCAGGACGGCTTCCGCAACATGGGCTTCGACATCGGTCCCGCCGAAGCCTGCGTCACCCCAGTACATGTCAAAGGCGACGTGGTGCAAGCCACCAACATCGCCAAGGACCTCCGCGAGAACTACCGCATCTTCTGCTCTGTGGTGACTTACCCCGTCATCCCCAAGGGCATGATCATCTTCCGTATCATTCCTACGGCCGCCCATAGCATGGAGGACGTGGAATACACCCTCAACGCTTTCAAGGAAGTCAAAGAGAAACTTGACCAAGGCTTCTACGACGGTACCGAGGTGCCGAACATGCGCATCGAGTAAACGGGAAACTGAAAAACGTAAAAAGGGCAACCATGGTTGCCCTTTTTTATCATGGTCTTGCGAAAAAGGGATATTATTCGTATTATTGCACTTTCATAAATTGTGATAATCCCAAAAATAGGATAATATGATGCTCGTAAAACAGGCCGCCGTGTGGGTCAACATCTTCAACTGCAAACTGAAGAAACACATCGCTGCCGTATTCAAAGCCAACGGAATCAACCTTACCGCTGAACAGTTTTTGGTCATGGATGCCCTGTGGAATCAGGGTGAGATGACGCAGCAAAACATCGCCTACATCATCCAGAAGGACAAGAACTCGGTCACCCAGTTTATCGACAACCTGGAAAAGAAAGGCTTGGTCGTCCGCTCCATTGATGCGTCTGACCGAAGGGTCAACAACATCAAACTTTCCAAGACCGGCATGGCGATGAAGGAAAACACGAAAAAGGTGGCGATTGCCGCCATCAACGACATACTGAATGGTATTCCCGAAGCAGATCTGAAGGTGTTTGTCGAGGTGCTTAATAAAGCTTGCAATAATATCGAAGAATTGAACGTTTGAATTATAAGTTTTTGAAAATGAGAAAGTTTTTTGTTTTTGTCTTGGGGCTGGCCGTGCTCTCCACCTTGCTTGTCGCTTGTAACAACAAGGAAGGTGAAGGCGGCACAGGAACCATCCAAGGCTTTGTGAAGCTGGTTCACCATCCCGATGACGACTATCAGCTGCATGTCGATACCATGAACGCGGCCAAGACGGATGTGTTTATCGTCTATGGCGACGACCAGTTCTATGGCGACGATACGGAAACGGACCCCAACGGGATGTATCAGTTCGATTACCTGACCCCCGGCGATTATACCGTGTTCGCCTACTCGACACTTCCTACCGGTGAACGGCTGCCAGTGTCGCAAACCGTGACGCTTGATCGTGGTGCGATAGCCACCGTGCCCACCCTCTATATCCATGATGGGAAAGCCTACGGCACGGGCATCGTCAAAGGCAAGGTCTGGGGGATGTATTTCCATAACGGAACCTACCAGGGCGAAAGCTGGGCTTACGAACATAGGGTCTATCTGCGCAAACTCGGAGATGTATATCATCTGGATGACGTGCGTGTGGGACTGGATGGCGTTTTCGCGTTCCAAAAAGTCCTGCCTGGCACGTATGAGGTGATTACCTATACCGAAAACGCCAACGAGGTGCCATCGCCCTTGATTGATACCATCACGGTGCAAGCAGACGAGATCCTCCAAATGGAACCGGATACCACATTTTTTGTTAGAATACAGGTTTAAAAGATGAAACGTTTTATTTTTTTGTTTTTGATTGGATGGATGGCGCTGCCGCTCTTCTCGCAGTCGGTTTCTGACGCTACCATCCAGAAAAGAGAGAACCGCAGAGGTATGGTCCTGAAAGAATGGAATACCGCTGTCGGATCTAAGATCCCTTTCCTTGACCATGTCACCACTTATGACTCCCTGGGCCGTAAGATCGAGGAGATTGAATATGCCAGCTATGGACAGAAGTCTCGCGTGGTCAGTGAATACCCACCCCATAGCGATGTCTCAGCCAAAGTAGTGCGCGAGATCGAGTACAACGACCGTGACAAGGTGGTTCGCATTCGTAAGTTCGAATACAACGACGACGGAAGCAAGAGCCGCCAGCTGAACTATTACCCCAACGGCAAGTTGGAATCCGTCAAAGTCTATGAATACATCTCCAAGTGAATCCCGAGATCCTAGACATAGTGAATTCGATGCTTCCCATCACTTTGGATGAGATGAAAGAGGTGCGACTCATGAACCGCGTGGACACGAAGTATTTGGTGACTACCGACCAGCTCATAAGCCTACTGCAAGGCGTTCGTGAACACTACTTTGCCCAGGAAGTGGAAGGCAAGCGGTTCTCTGCGTATCGCACCGTGTATTACGACACGCCAGAGCTGACGATGTACATGATTCATCACGACCGGCATCTTGTGCGTGACAAGGTTCGGGTTCGCACCTATGTGGACTCCAACCTGTCCTTCTGCGAGGTAAAACATAAGACCAACAAAGGCCGAACCAAGAAAAAACGGATGGAACTAAAAACGGAGAACGGAGAACGGAAAACGGCTTTGAGGCTCTCTGAACTGAACGAACAACTGCAGGCTGCAGCATTTGAGTTACCTTATCCTGCTGAGATCTTGAATGCCTCTCTGGAAACGATCTTCGACCGCATCACCTTGGTCAATTTCGAGAAAACCGAACGGCTTACCATCGACTGCAATCTCGTCTTCCAAAACTACGTTTCTGGCACCTCGGCTTCCATGGATCCCTTGGTGGTCATGGAACTGAAACAGGATGGTCGGGCGCGCTCCCTCTTCAAGGAAGTGCTCTTCGACTTGCGTATCAAACCTTACAAAATCAGTAAGTACTGCATCGGTACTTGCATGACCCGGCCCGAGGTCAAACAAAACCGATTCAAGAAGAAACTCCGCAGAATCAACAAACTAAAGTCCCAAGAATCTTGAAATCTATAAATCTTGAAATCTTTAAATTTTAAACTCTAAACCCCATGCTTCTCCTTCAAGCTCCCCCTACTTTCGATCCCGACATCGCCCGTGAATTCGGCACAGGTGGCGGCGTCTCCGATATCAATTTCCTTGGCGTCCCGCTGTTTGACGCCTCCAGCCTTTGGACCCTCCTCTTCCGCTTCGTGCTGAACTTCTTGGTGTGCTGGATCATCATCCGACTGTTTTATTACAAAAAATCGCAACGACGCGACTATTACTTCACCTTTATGATGTTTGCAGTGGTCATCTTTTTGATTATCACTTTGATGGATAATATGAAGATGAACGTGGCCTACGCCCTCGGTCTCTTCGCCATCTTTGGGATGATACGATACCGCACCGAGACCCTGCGCATCCGGGAGATGACCTACCTCTTTGTCGTCATGGGCCTCTCCATCATCAATGGACAAGCTTTGACGACGAGCTATATCGAGTTGCTGATCACCAATCTCCTGGTGATCCTCGCCATCTGGGCTTTCGAAGGCAACAAGCATTCAAAGCAATTGAATGAAAAAGTCATCCTCTATGACAAGATCGATCTGGTTAAACGCGATAGGGAGGACGATTTGAAGGCCGACCTGGAAGCACGTACCGGTATTAAAATCGAGAAAATGGAAGTGGGCCATATCGACTACTTGCGCGATGCGGCCTTCATCAAGATATGGTACAAACCCCGTCCCGGTGAGTCCAATACCATTGGGACTTATACGAAGTTGAAAGAGTTTTGAGAACGGAAAACGGAAAACGGAGAACGGAAAACGGAAAACGGAGAACGGAAAACGGAAAACGAAAAATAATCCGTAGGGTAGTTTTCGTTTTCGTTTGTATGATGGCCTTGTCGGCCTTTGGGCAAAGTGAACGCTCCACCGACTTCGGTGTCATCTTGGGGGCGAAATACCAAAGCCCTTCGCTGGGTAAGTTCACGTTGGGCGTGGAAGAAGAACTGCGCTTCGACCATAACTGTTCCCGTTTCGACCGTTGGCTCAATGAGGTGGAGGTGGAGTACCCCTGCCTGCACAACAGGATGCGTCTGGGATTGGCTGGGGGTGCCATCCGTCGTTACAACGACAAAGGCTACTATGAGAACCGCGCTCGTATGGGTGTCGATGTGACCTATGCAGAGACAGTGCGCCGCTTCAAGCTCTCCGTCCGAAGCCGTGTGATGGCCACCTTTAGGGATGAACGTGTCGCCGATTACCGCATCAACCCTAAAATCTATTGGCGTAACCGGTTCCAAATTGCCTACCAGAGACCCAACAGCCGCTTCAAGTACGAACTCTCAACGGAACTCCATTGGCTGGTGAACGACCCCAAGGCACGCGTGATCGACAACTTGCGGACCGTGCTCAATGTGGATTACCGGCTCACTAGACGCCAGACCCTCAGCGCCTTCCTCCGGATGGACAATGACCTTCAAGTGAAACAACCTGTGGACCGATTTTATCTCGGTCTTACCTATCATTATAAATCTTATTGAATCTACGCATCATGGAACTGTTTAAAAAAGGAGATAAAGTCGGTAAATATACCGTCAACTCATTCATCAAGAAAGGCGCTGTTGCCGAGTCCTATACCGCTTATGGCAGCGACGACATGCTCTACTTCCTCAAAGTGTTCGACCTAAGTGACATGCCCAAATCACAGCTGTTTGAGGGCAAGGAGGTCTTCGAAATAGTTTTCTGCAGGGAACTGAATGCCGAGAAAAACGACAATATCATCCGTTATGTCGATAATGGCGAGTTTCGCAAGGGCGAGAAACGTTACCATTATCTGGTGACGGAGTATTACCAAGGCCAGCTCTTGAACGAGTCGGTCGAAAAGGATGGCGTGTTCGATGTCGAAGATGCGGTCCAGATCGTGCTCTGCGTCTTGAATGGCTTGATCTATATGCACTCCAAGGCGTTGCTGCACAACGATATCAGACCTTCAAACATCATGTTGAAGGAACTCGACGACGGCATGCTCCTGCCCACAGTCATCGATCTCGGCCATGTGTCCTATATGGTCATGGGACGTCCCAATTTCTTCGTGGGTGACCTGGCGCCGTTCTTCCGTGCGCCTGAGACTTACCGCGGCATCTATACCCCCAAGTCGGATGTCTTCTCCGCAGGCGCCCTCCTCTATTACCTCATCTTCGGCAAAGCCCCGTGGGAAGTGGATCTCTCCAACTGTGGTGATGACAAGAATGTGGTGAAGGCGGAGGTGAGAGATGCCAGAAAGGCCGATCTGATCCTGGATACCGAGGAGATTCACATCCCCGATTTCATGAAGAAGACCCTGAAAAAAGCCTTGTCGCTGCGCGTGAATTCTCGCTTCTCTTCGGCGGAAGATTTCTTTAACGCCTTGGTGGCCCGACTGGTGCCGGATACCATCGAAGGAGCTGCGGAGGAGATGATTGACGCGGTCAACAATGCTCCCACTGAGTCGGAGATGCCCGAAGGCTATGCGCGTATCATGTTCAAGAAAGGCTCGGGCAGCGGCTTCGACCAGGTGGCAGGTCGCGACGACCTGAAGGAACAGCTGCGCAAGGAGGTGATCTTCGGCCTTCAAAATCCAGAGAAAGCCCAGAAATATAAACTGCTTCCGGTCAACGGCATCCTGCTCTATGGCCCTCCTGGATGCGGCAAGAGCCTTGTCATGGAGAGCTTCGCCGAAGAGTTGGGGTTCAACTATACGATCATGAAAGCTGCGGAGTTCGGAAATATCTACCAGCCAGGCGTTATCGATAACCTGCAGCGTATCTTCGACGCCGCCACGCTCAAGGCGCCTTTCGTGATCTGTATGGAGGAAATCGAATACCTGATCCCCAATCCCGGCGCAGAGAATGTCACCAAAGAAAGCGTGGCCATGTTGTCACTGCTCAATGGATGCGCCAAACGCGGCATCTTGCTGGTGGCCACCTCGAACTTGCCGGAACAGGTTGATCCCTTTGTGATGCGACCGGGTTGCATCGACCGGGTGTTCTTCGTCTCACAACCCGATTTCGAAGCCCGTAAGGATATCTTCAAGAAGCACCTGAGCGACCGTCCTTGCGAAGAGATTGACTATGAGGAGCTGTCCAGACTGTCAGAAGACTTCGTCGCCGGTGACATCACGGAAACCGTCAACGAAGCCGCCATGACCGCCGCCTACATGGACGTGCCCATCTCGCAGAAGATCCTCGTCGATGTGCTGAAATATAAAAACCCGACCTACTCCACCAAGACCAAAATCGGTTTCACCAAATGACCATGAAGAAAGCCAAGGCAAAACAACTGGTGCTGGATTATCTCAAGGAGAATGGCATCGCCGCCACCAAGTCCAAAGTGGGGATCAACTTCCAGGTGGATGGCTGGAACTTCCTGCTGTGGCATGATGCCGACGACCCGGTGTTCTTCCGCTTGACCCTGCCCGGCATCTATGATGTCAACGACAACAACTATGCCCAGGCCCTGATGGCCTGCAACACTCTGAACTGGAACTACAAGGTGGTGAAAGCCTCGCTCTATGACTATGAGGAGGCTGGCAAGCGACATGCCTCCGTTTGGGTGTGCTTCGAACAAATGTTGGATGACACGGATGCCTCATCGGTGGTCTCGAGAGCTACAACCTCCCTGATAGAGGCAGCGGAACGATTCCAATCCTTGATGGATACTTGATCAATATCCTTGATATTTCTAATTAAAAAACAAAAACATGAAAACCTTTCTTATGACTGTCCTATTGTTCTCCGGCCTCTGTGCTTGGGCACAGTATCAACCGGCTGGCGACAAAATCAAGACCCGGTGGGCCGCCGAAGTGCATCCGGACCAGGTGTTGCCTGAATATCCTCGCCCATTGATGGTGCGACCAGAGTGGAAAAACCTCAACGGATTGTGGAATTATTCCACAACACCCAAGGACGGGAAGCAACCCGAGGCGTTCGCGGGACAGATTCTGGTGCCATTCTGCATCGAGTCGTCACTTTCCGGTGTCCAACAAGAAGTGGGTCCCTCCAATGCCTTGTGGTACCAACGTTCGTTCTCCATCCCGAAGTCTTGGAAAGGACAACGGGTGTTGTTGCATTTCGGAGCGGTCGATTGGATGACGGATGTGTGGGTCAATGACATCAAGGTGGGTAGCCATACTGGTGGCTATACGCCGTTTACGTTCGACATCACACAGGCACTGAACAACAAAGACAACACGCTGGTGGTCCGCGTATGGGATCCCACCGATGCATCTTATATCCCCCACGGCAAACAAGTGCGCAAACCAGGGGGTATCTTCTACACCTCAGTGACAGGCATCTGGCAGACCGTATGGCTGGAGCCGGTTCCCGAGAGCTATATCGCTTCCGTGAAGACCGTCCCCGACTTGGAAAGGGCTACGGTTACTGTGACACCGGACTTTGTGGGCTTGACGGCCGACGACCTGTATCAGGTGGAGGTGAGCTTCGAAGGGGAGAAGGTCGCCTCGGGCAAAGCCCTCGGCGGACAGCCCGTGGAGGTGAACATGCCTCAAGGCTTCCGCACTTGGACACCCGACCATCCTTGGCTTTACGATCTGAAGGTAACCGTCCTTCGTAAAGGCAAGGCCATCGACGCCGTGGAGAGCTATTTCGCCATGCGAAGCTTTGGCACCACCCGCGACGAAAATGGCATCGTCCGCCTGACCCTGAATGGCAAACCGATCTTCCAGTTCGGACCTTTGGACCAAGGGTGGTGGCCCGACGGCCTCTATACAGCACCCACCGATCAAGCTTTGGCTTTTGATATTGAAAAAACCAAAGAGCTGGGTTTCAATATGATAAGAAAACATGTCAAGGTGGAACCTGCACGTTGGTACTACCATTGCGATCGTCTTGGGATGATCGTGTGGCAGGATATGCCGAGTGGTGGGAGAGGACCTGGATGGCAGACCGACCGCTATTTCGACGGCCCGGAAAGCCTGCGTACAAAGGAATCGGAGGATTGCTATAAAAAGGAATGGAAAGAGATTATTGAAAGCCTGATTTCGCAACCCTGCATCGGGGTATGGGTGCCCTTCAACGAATCATGGGGCCAGTTCAAGACCCCGGAGATTGTGGAGATGACCAAGACGTTGGATCCGACCCGTCTGGTGAATCCTGCTTCGGGCGGTAACTTCTATGCCTGCGGCGACATCTTGGATTTGCATCATTATCCCGAGCCGAAGATGGTGCTCTACGATCCCACACGAGCCACGGTGCTTGGCGAATATGGCGGCATCGGGCGCAAAGTGGAAGGCCACACTTGGGTGAAAGACCAAGGTTGGGGCTATGTGGAGTTCGATAGTGAAGAGAAGGTGACCGACACCTATGTGGAATATGCCGAGTTGCTCTACAAGATGGCGTTCCAAGGGTTTTCAGCGGCGGTTTACACCCAGACGACCGACTGTGAAACCGAACTCAACGGCTTGATGACCTACGACCGTGCTGTGGTGAAACTGGATCCGGCGCGGCTCTTGCAGATCAACAGGAAGATCAGCCACGCTTTTGCAGAGTGAGGAAACAAAAAAAGCCCCGAGCAATCGGGGCTTTTTTTGTCATTGCGAAATACAAATTATTTGTATTGGCCAGTGATGGTGACGTCAGTGCCCTTGAAAGTGAAGACAGAGCTGTGGGTCACATGGATCAGGTAGTTGATGCCCTGGTAGGTGGTACCGAGAACGACATCGTAGTCTTTTTCAGCAGCTTCGCAAGAAACCTCTTTGAAGTTGTCGATGGTAGTAGCTTCGCTGAAGAGAGAGGCCAGCTGAGCTTCGGTTTGGATGGTTTCCCAAACAGCAGGATCGAAGCGATACATCAGAGCGCCTTCCAGGGGTTCGATGACTGCGAAGACTTCCTTGGCGTTTCTTTCCCACTTCAGACCGAAGGGTTCAAGGCCAGTGCCGTCAGCGCCACCATGTCTGTTCCAGGTGAAGTCGTCGGCGACGAGGTAGGCCTCTTCGTTAACCCAAACGCGGATCTTAGCGGTCTGAGTCTGGTTGTCAGCATCGGTAGCACGGAGAGCGATCACAACTTCGTCGATGATTTCTCTGGTGTCATAACGGAAGATGCTTTCATAGGTGTAGGTCTGAGCATCGATGTTTTCGACAGTGTCAAAAGGCTCGTCGTTGATGAGGAGTTCAACGCGGACGATGTCCTTCTGGGTGTCAGGGTTGGAAGTGACGATGAATCCGAAAGGATAATCAACGTTGGCTTCGACGACAGCGCTGTCAGCGAGATAACCTTCACCAGTGAGGGCAGCGATGACAGGTTCCGGGTTTTCAACTTTAGGATCGCAGCTTGCGAAGAAAGCAACGCTCACGAGGCAAACAAGTGCTAAAGCTAATTTTTTCATGGTAATTAGATTTTTTTGTTGTTAAATGAGTTAATTAATAAGATGTTTCTGTTTTGTGGTCATCCAAATGCGGATAACGGGTGCAAAAGTAATCAAATAATTTGCCAAAATGCACTTTTCGGGTGAAAAAAAAGAAAAAAGCCCGTAAAAACAGGCTTTTTTCTCTTTTTAATGCATTAAATGTTCATTTCTTAGTCTTCAACGATGGCATCGTTCGGGCAAGCGCCAGCGCAAGTGCCGCAACCAACGCATGAATCAGCGTCGATGACGTAGATGCTACCTTCTGAAATAGCGCCAACCGGGCATTCGTCGATGCAGGTGCCGCAAGCGATACATTTGTCTGTGATTTTGTAAGCCATAATTTTAATTTTTAAAAGTTAGTTTCTGATTTCAGCGTGCAAATATACTGGTTTGTTTTGATTCGGAAGGGTTTCCTTTCAATTTAGAAATAGTCTAAAAAACGAGTCAAAAAGATTTTCTTTTTTATTAGGTAGTACCAATTAAATAACGTACCTTTGCAGACGCAAAAAAGATACCAAATTGAATCTTGAAATATTAAATCTTTAAATCTAATAATTATGACAGGAAAAAGTAAGGTTGTAGCCCTTGAGCATGTCGTTATCCGCTTCGCGGGCGACTCGGGCGATGGTATGCAACTTACCGGAAATCTTTTCTCCGATTCAACGGCATTCGCCGGAAACGATTTCGCCACCTTCCCGGACTATCCGGCTGAGATCCGTCCGCCGCAAGGCACCGTCGCCGGCGTGTCGGGATTCCAGGTGCATTTCGGCCACAAACCCATTCACTCCACTGGAGACCTCTGCGATGTCCTCGTGGCGATGAACCCGGCCTCCATCAAAGCCAACATGCGTTGGCTCCGCCCTGGTACCATCATTATCATTGACACCGACTCAATTACCGACAAGGCCTTGGAGAAGGCCGGCTATGCTGCTGATCCCACCGTGGATGGCACCCTCGCCGACTACCAGGTGGTGAAAGCCCCGATTTCAGAACTCACCAAAGAGGCACTGAAGGACTTTGGCATGGACAACAAGGCAATGCTGAAATCGAAGAACATGTTCGCCCTCGGCATCGTGATGTATCTCTTCAACCGCGAGCTTGACACCGTTTACGCTTATTTCGAGACCAAGTTCAAAGGCAAAGACCAGGTGATTAAGGCCAACCGTACCGTCCTTGACGCCGGTTACCATTATGCCGACACTTGGGAGCTCTTCACCAATACCTACAAGGTGGAAGCCGCCGACCTTGAAAAAGGCAAATATCGCAACATCACTGGCAATACCGCCGCTGCTTGGGGTCTCATGGCTGCTGCTGAGAAATCCGGTCGTCCGCTGTTCCTCGGCTCTTATCCTATCACCCCTGCCACTGACATTTTGGCAGAATTGACCAAGTACAAGAACTTGAACGTCAAAGCCTACCAGGCTGAAGACGAAATCGCTGGCATCATGTCATCCATCGGTGCCGCTTATACAGGCTGCCTCGCCGTCACTACGACTTCAGGTCCTGGTCTCTCGCTGAAGAGCGAAGCCATGGGCCTCGCCGTGATGACCGAACTCCCGCTCGTCATCATCGACGTGCAGCGCGGTGGTCCTTCCACCGGTCTGCCGACCAAGTTTGAGCAGAGTGACTTGCTGCAGGCCCTCTACGGTCGTAACGGTGATGCTCCGTTGATCGTCATCGCTGCCCGTAGCTCCGCCGGCTGCTTCTACGCCTCCTTCGAAGCCGCCCGTCTCGCCCTCGAGCACATGACTCCCGTCATCATGCTCAGCGACGGCTCCCTGGGTAACGGCTCCGAGGTGTTCCGCATCCCTAAGATGTCAGACCTCCCGACCATCAACCCGCCTATCGCTAAAGCCAACGATCCCGACTATATGCCTTTCCGTCGCGATGAGAAATGGCTCCGCCGCGAATGGGCCATCCCGGGAACCCCTGGCCTGCGTCACCGTGTCGGCGGCCTCGAAAAGGAAGACGGCAAAGGTAACCTCTCCACCAACCCCGAGAACCACCAGCGCATGACCGAACTCCGTGAAGAAAAGGTCGCCCGCGTGGCCAACGACATCCCGCTGCAGGAGATCTACGGCGACAAGAACGCCGACCTCCTCGTCGTCAGCTGGGGCGGCACCTTCGGCGTCATCCGTACCGCCGTCGAGAACCTCATGGAACAGGGCAAGTCGATCGCTCACGCTCACTTCGACTACATCATGCCACTGCCTCGCAACACCGAAGAAGTGCTCCAAGGTCACAAGAAGATCGTGGTCTGCGAAATCAACCGCGGCCAGTTCGCCAAGTACCTCCGCATGAACTTCCCGGAATACAAATCTGAACAATATAATAAGGTGATGGGTCTGCCGTTCACCATCAATGAGCTGGAGACCAAGTTTAACGACCTCTTAAAATAATACGACCATGGAAAATCAGAATATCGAAAATCAAGCTATCCAGCTGACTAAAGAGGATTTTGCAAGTGATCAGGTGGTGAAATGGTGCCCCGGCTGCGGCGACCATGCCATCCTGAAGGCCATGCAAGACGTATTTCCCAAGTTGGGCGTGAAGAAGGAAGATATCGTGGTGGTGTCCGGCATCGGATGCTCCTCGCGCTTCCCTTATTATATGAACACCTACGGCTTCCATAGCATCCACGGTCGTGCCGCCGCTTGCGCCACCGGCGTGAAACTGGCCAACCCGAAGCTGAGCGTGTGGATGATCACTGGCGACGGTGACTGCACCGCCATCGGTGGCAACCACTTCATCCACGCCTGCCGCCGTAACATCGACATTAACTTGATCCTGTTCAACAACCGTATCTATGGTATGACCAAGGGACAGTTCTCTCCCTGCACCTTCCGCGGCACCAAGACCAAGACCTCACCCCAAGGCACCTACGAAGATCCCTTCAACCCCGGTGAACTCGCCATCGGTGCCAAGGCGACCTTCTTCGCCCGCGGCGTGGACGTCAACCCCAAGGAACTGACCGAGATCTTCATGGAATCCTATCGCCATGACGGTATCGCCGTGACCGAGGTCCTGCAAAACTGCATGATCTTCTCCAATGGTGTCCATGAGAACATCACCGGAAAAGACGTCCGCGACGACATGCAAGTGAAGTGCGTCCATGGTCAGCCCCTCATCTTCGGTAAGAACCGCGATAAAGGTATCCGCCTCAATGGCAACCAACTCGAAGTGGTCACCATCGGCGAGAACGGCATCACCGAAAAGGATATCCTCGTCCACGACAAGACGATCGAGGATACCGGACTCCACATGATGCTGGCTCACATGATGCCGCCTCATTTCCCGGTCGCCATCGGCGTCATCCGCGACGTGAAAGCCCCGACCTTCAACGACAGCCTCGACGAGGTCATCGAGAAGGAAAAGGCCGCCTCGAAGATCCATTGCATGGACGACCTGCTGAACAGCGGTTCCACCTGGAACATCGAATAATCGTCAATCGATTTGAAATGAAAAAATCTCGCTCATTTGAGCGGGATTTTTTTTATTTTCTGATTTCCGAACAGGTTGTGGTTTAATGAAAAATGATTATCTTTGCCGTATGAAGACAAAAAAGGAATATATAGAACTCATTGAAAACAACGAAGAAGAATTAAGGAATGACTTTGGTATTCGTTCGCTAATGTCATCAAACAAGACCTTAACCCTTTACTTGAAGCCGTAGAATACCTTTTTGATAATTTGCGACAACAACAAGAATAGGCAGGCCATAAACGTTATCTTAAACCAAATAATGCAGTATTATGAAAAAATTATTTTTCTTATTAGTTGTCATGCTCTTCCTTGGAGTGTCTTCGTTGTTTGCTCAATCAAGCAATGAACCCATTATTATTGACAAAGCTTTTATAGGTCACAATTATTATTATGGGGATAAGATGATTACCAGAATGAGTGACATGAAGGCCATCGTTTCCAATGATCCATTGGCACTTAAGGAGGTGAAGAAAGCAAGTATTGCTTCGGGTTTCTCATATGTATTTGCTTATGCTGGTGGATTTGCCATTGGATGGCAAATTAGCAATCTTTTTTTTGATAAGTTTAATCCCTATATTTTAGGTGGAGGAATAGGCCTAACTGCTATTGGGTTTGGCTTATCTGCTTTGGCTGATAACCATTTCAATAAAGGAGCCACCATCTATAATGGAAACCTCGGAGTCACTTCGTATGGGAACAGCGTTGAAGTTGATTTCGGGTTGGTGTCTCAAGGTGTGGGTGTAACCTTGAGTTTCTGATTCTTAGGGTGAACTCCAGTTGTTCTTTTGTTTTATATGAAAATCCCCTTCAAACCTGGAACCCTGATCTATCCATTGCCCGCCGTGATGGTCACCTGCGGCGACTGCGAAGAAAACTATAATATCATCACCATCGGCTGGACAGGAACGATTTGCTCCGACCCGCCGATGTGCTATATCTCCGTCCGTAAGGAACGCCATTCCCATGCGCTCATCATGAAAAACAAAGAGTTCGTCATTAACTTGACAACGGAGGATCTGGCTGCCGCTACCGATTGGTGTGGGGTGCGTTCGGGTCGGGACTACAATAAGTTTAAGCAAATGCATCTCCATGCGGAGCCAGCTCAAATGGTGAAGGCACCCTTGATCAAGGAGTCCCCGCTGAGCATTGAATGCAAGGTCGTGGAGGTGAAAGAACTGGGTTCCCATGATATGTTCATCGCCGAGGTGGTAGCCGTCGACGCCGAAGAAAGCTTGATCGATAAAGGCACAGGCGCCTTCCAGTTGAACCACGCTCGGCCTTTGGCCTATTCCCATGGCAAGTATTATGGGTTGGGCGAGAAGATCGGTGGTTTTGGGTTTTCGGTGAAAAAGAAGAGATAAGGAGTGAGGAGTGAGGAGTTAGGAGTTAGGAGTAGGTGGAATCAGTCAATAGGTGTTTATTGAGGGGCGACAATGATGAAAATGATCGTTAAACCATACATCGAAAGCAAAAAAATCATCCTTGCGATCAGCGGCGGCATTGATTCCATGGTGCTCGCTGACGTATTGCTGAAGTCTAAAGCTGACTTCGTGCTCGCCCATTGTAACTTCCACCTGAGAGGAGAGGAATCGGATGGCGATGAACAGTTTGTACGTGCCTATGCGGAACGGAACGGGTTGACGCTCTATGTGAAACAGTTCGATACGCTAAACTATGCCGAGGAGCATAAGCTTTCCATCGAGATGGCCGCCCGTGAACTACGGTACGCCTGGTTTGAGGAGCTGCGGCAACAGTTGGGTTATGACCATATCGCTGTAGCGCATCATGCCGACGACCAATTGGAGACTTTCTTCATCAACCTTCTGAGAGGCGCCGGAATAAAAGGCCTGAAAGGAATGCAAATGGTTAACGGTCGTATCATTCGACCCCTACTGGAAACTTCAAGGGAGGAAATCCGTCAATATGCCATTGAAAACGGACTGACGTGGCGAGAAGACCATACCAACGCAGAGACCCTGTATCTCCGCAACAAGATTCGCCACGAACTTCTTCCAGCGATTGACAATATCTCCAAAGAGGGGAGGAGTGCTATTTTGAAATCCATTAGTCATCTGGCATCGGAAAATGAATTGTATCGGGAATTGCTAAACGAAAAGCTATCGCAGTTGGTGACACAAGAAGCGCCGGGTACGTCATTGCGAGGAGCGGAGCTTTGCGGAGCGACGCGGCAATCCACTGTTGTTGAGTGTGGATTGCTTCGGTCGTTCCTCCCTCGCAATGACATGGGTGAACAGCTTCTTTTCGAATGGTTGAGAGATTTTGGTTTTAATTCTGACCAAGTCCACTTTATTTATGAAGCCTTAAATAACGGCCAACCTGGCACTAGTTTCATTTCCCCGACGCATCGGGTGACTATCGAACGTAACGGCCTCGAATTGACACCGATTTGTCAGCAGAATGAGACACCCATTGAATTGTCGTATCGGCAAATTGAGAAAGAAGCAGGTTTTGTCATTGACAAGTCGCCTCAGGTAGCACAATTGGACTACGAAAAGCTTTCTTTTCCCTTGCAAATCAGAAAATGGCAAGCTGGCGACCGTTTCCATCCCCTCGGCATGAAAGGCTCCAAACTGCTGAGCGACTTCTTCGTGGATCAGAAGATGACTACCAGACAGAAGGAGGAATGCCAAGTGCTCACCTCGGCGAAAGAGGAGATCGTCTGGGTGGTTGGCCGACGTATCGATGAGCGTTTTAAAGTGACCGACAAAACAAAAACCATCTTAATTGTACGGATGATGTGATTTGTTTTTGTATTTTTGCACCTCATAGTTCGAAGCAATACTATCTTTTATGAAAAAACTGTTTTTGTCGCTATTGCTGGTCTTTGCGACCACCTTTTCTGTAAAGACTCAAGCTCAGGAAATCCTGGATCCTGTGCAGTGGACTTTTTCCATCAATGACCTCAACGAGAACGAATTCGAATTGGTGGCTACGGCAACCATCGAACCTTCCTACCACATCTATTCCACAAAAATGCCTGATCTAGCTCCGCTGCCCACGGTGTTCAGCTTCGAGGCCACCGAGTATTACGAGCCGGTAGGTGAGGGCTACGACCTTACCCAGGTACCGCTGTTCCATGACGATATCTTCGAGGTGGATTACTACCAGTTCTCAGGGACCGCATCATTCGGCCAAAAGTTCAAGAAACTCAAGGAGGGTTCCTTCCCTTTGGTAGGCGAGCTGAATTACCAAGCCTGCAAAGACGGTATGTGTGTGTCGCTTACCGAGGATGTGGACCTGACCTACGGGGACCCGGCAGTGCTGAGCGCAGCCGATGCAGCAGATGAAGGCGTTGGCGGCCATGCCAAGTCCAACATTTGGGCGATGATCCTGGAGGCCATCCTTTGGGGTTTCGCTGCCCTGCTCACGCCTTGCGTGTTCCCGATGATCCCGATGACGGTGTCGTTCTTCATGCACGGCGAAGGAGAGAGCAAAGCGCAAGGACGTTTCAAGGCTTTCATGTATTTCCTCTTCATCGTGTTGCTTTACACCCTTCCCATCGCTTTGATCATCATCATCACCTGGTTGGTGGGAGGTAACAGCGTCACGGCCGACATCTTCAACTGGCTGGCTACGCACTGGCTGCCCAACATCATCTTCTTCCTGGTGTTCATGGTCTTTGCGGCTTCCTTCTTCGGTGCTTTCGAGATCACCCTGGGAAGCAATATGGTGAACAAAAGCGACAGCAAACAGAATACCAAGAACTTGGGCGGTATCTTCTTCATGGCTTTGACCTTAGTGCTGGTGTCCTTCGCCTGTACGGGTCCCATCGTTGGTACCGTGCTCATCAAATCCACTTCAGGTGAGTTCTGGGCACCTATTGTGACGATGTTTGCCTTCGCGGTGGCCTTCGCCCTGCCGTTTGCCCTCTTCGCCTTCTTCCCGAACTTGCTGCAGCGCCTGCCCAAGAGCGGTGGCTGGCTCAACTCCGTGAAGGTGGTGCTCGGCTTCATCGAAGTCGCCCTCGGATTCAAGTTCCTCAGCGTTGCCGACCAGACCTATCACTGGGGTCTGCTCGATCGTGAGGTTTATCTCGGCATCTGGATCGTCTGCTTCACCCTGCTTGGCCTTTACCTGCTTGGCAAGCTTCGCTTCAAAGGGGAGAAGGAAGTCAAGGAACTGGGCGTGTTCCGACTCATCCTCATCATCATTGACTTCACTTTCGTCGTCTATATGATTCCCGGCATGTGGGGCGCTCCGTTGAAAGCCCTTTCGGGATATCTTCCTCCTAAGCAAACCCTTGACTTCGACCTGAACCGCATCATTGAAGAGAACAGCGAGAAAGTCATCGAATATGTGGATGCCAAATTCGCCAATATGACCGTGTCATCACAGGAACAAGCCAGTACCATTGCAGGCGACGCCAACTTCCTCTGCGAGGAGCCCAAATACGCCGACCTCTTCCACCTGGCCCATAACCTGAAAGGCTACTTCGACTACAACCAGGCCCTAAGTTGCGCCAAGGCACAAGGGAAGCCTATCTTTATCGACTTCACGGGTCATGGTTGTGTGAACTGCCGTGAGATGGAAGCTAACGTGTGGAGCGATCCTCGTGTAAAGGATATGCTGCGTAACGACTTTATCCTCTGCGCTTTATATGTTGACGACAAGGCTTCCTTGCCCAAAGAGGAATGGTACACATCCAGCTATGATGGCAAGGAAAAGAAAACCATCGGACGTAAGAACGCCGATTTCCAGATTGCCAAGTTTGGAACCAACGCTCAGCCTTACTACTGTCTGATGGATCATAATGGCAACTTGCTGATGAAACCTCGCGCCTATGACCTTGACAAAGATGCATTCGTCAATTTCTTGAAAGAAGGTCTTCAGCATTTCCAGGAGGGGACGTTCTATCAGCACGTGCTGGATTAATTTTGCAAGGCCATGAGAAAGCTTTTTTGGGCTTTGATCACCTTGGCCTTTATCATAACAGGGGTTCGGCCCTATCTAAGCTTCGTAGCAATAAGGATGTTTCTGAGATGGAAACTTATTATGATTGGGTAGATGCCTATCTCAAGGAACATTATCGGGCGTTGTAATAAACCTTTCTTAGTGAGAAGATAAAGGACAATATGAAAAGCATGAAAGGTAAGGTTTCAATTCTAAAAAGGAAATATCCGTTTGAGTTGAACGATCATCCAGTAAAAGAAGGCCTGATTGCGTTTGCCATTGTCTTTTTGATCCTATTCTTACTGCAACCGTTTGGGATCAGCGAATATGCTGGGAACAAGTTCTTGGTGTCGCTAGCATTTGGCTTGGTTACGTTCGTTTGTTGTCTTGCCATGGATTATTGCATTGAGGTTCCCTTACATGAACATGTCAAGACTTGGAGAATATGGCATCAGGCCTTGACGGTTTTCGTGGAGATCCTGATCATTGGATTGTGTAATTTCTTAATGGCCTGCATCTTGTTTCAATACCCTATGGAACTGGCGGCTGGTTTGGAAATGGTTTATTTCACAATCCTCATCGGCCTGATATATACAGTTCTTTCCACATCGATATCCTATCATCAATATGTGCGCAAGCAGTTGGATGCCCTTCTGGAAAAGACTACGCAGGAGCAGGAAGGTGTTCAAGTCAAACTTCATGACCACCGTATCAGGGGTAACGACCTTTGCCTTCCCCTGAACGACTTGCTATACATCGAAGCACAAAAGAATAACGTGGCGGTGTTTTTTGTACGTGACGGGCAATTGAACCGGAATGAGATTCAGTCCACCCTAACTTCCGTGCTCAACGATCTTAAAGATTATCCGAACATCTTTCAGTGCCATCGTTCTTTTGTGGTGAACCTGAACAGCATCACCTCCGCCAAGGGGAACTCCAATGGTTATACTCTCGAACTTGGAGGTGGCCTTGCAACGGTTCCCGTATCCCGTTCTTTCGTTCCCAAACTCAAGTCATACGTCATCTAACAGCGGCTCATCTAGTTGTTCGTCCGTGCTTCTAGTTGTCCGTCCCATGTGTTTGGTAGCGTGGATGATTGGGTCTATTTTTGCATTTGAAAACATCGAAATTCAAATGTCAAACCAATCATCATTTTGTATCATGAAAAAGCTATTCATTACCGTTCTGGTTACCATGATGGCCTTCGCTACGGCCAGCGCCCAACAAGCCGAAAAAGTCCGCTATTCAGAAATCAAAGGAAACTATAATCCCAAAGAATATGTCCGGCAGGCTACCGACCCGTACCATGTGGGTTGGTATGAAGCAACTTCGTTTTTTATTCCTGGTATTGGGCAACTCCTCTCTGGTGAGACGTGGCGTGGTTTAGCATTCATGGGTGGAGAGGCCGTCCTATTAAGTATTATCAGAACGTCCGCCGAGAATGTCGTCAATGTCGCTATCACCAACGAAAGTGGCTTTCTTACTGGTTACACGGATCCCAAGGTGGGCAAGAGGAACATGGTGGTCATGCTCACCGCGCTTGGCCTCGATCTCGGACTCTCCATTTGGTCCTGTATCGATGCGAGAAATGTCGCAAAGGTCAAGAACATGTACTATCAAGACCTAATTAATGGTAAAAAACCAGTTGAGTTAAGTTTTGCTCCTTCGGTTTCCCTCGCTCCTGATCCGTCTGGTGCACTTCAGCCTTGTGCCGGTGTATCGATGCAATTGAAATTCTGAATGGATTATTCAGTGAATCTGAAACTTTTTTCGTTCAAATCCGTCTTATTGTTGTTTTATTACAACCCCAATCCATAATGAAAAAAACAAACGCTATTGCCATGTTGTTTTTATGCATCATGGCAGCAGGCTGCGGTCAAAAGGCAGCCGAAACCCCTGAATCAAAGAGAGAAGTTTTCCCGGCCATTGAGCTGAGCAACATGGACACCACCATCAACCCTGCGGACGACTTCTATCGCTATTGCAACAGCAACTGGCTGAAAAACAACCCTATTCCTGAAGAGAATCCTTACTACGATGCCTTCACGGAAGTTAGTGCCCGCACCAAGCTGCAAATCAAAGAGATTATTGACGAAGCGATTCATAATAGCAAAGCCGAACAAGGCAGTGTTGCCCAGAAGATTCGCGACTTCTACAATGCGGGCATGGACTCGGTGGCCATCAACGAGCGCGGCTACAGCGAGTTGCTTCCCTATTTCGAGAAGATTGACCAATTAAGTGACAAGTCGCAACTTGCAGAGATCATAGGCCAATTCCATGATGAGGGTTTTAAACCCTTTTTCACAGCTGGTTGCATGGTTGATTGGAAGAATGCTGACAGGTACATTATGGTGGCTTTCCAAGATGGCCTCAGCCTTCCTGTCCCCGATTTGTATCTCGAAGAAGAGACACAGGTAATATGTGACTATTATGTAGAGCACATTGCTAACATGTTCCGACTTACCGGCACCGATTCAATCCTTGCAGCGCGGAAAGCCAAAAATGTTCTTGCCATGGAGACTGAACTTGCCAAAATCTCCATGCCCATGGAGGAAATGCTTGACCCTCAGAACCTTTATCATTTCAATAGCCGAAGTGAGTTTCAAGTCTCTGCTCCCAACTTTAACTGGGACAATTACTTCACCGCCATAGGGGCACCTGACTTCGACAGCCTCAATGTGGCCTCGCCAAACTTCTTCATCGCCTTGGACAAATTCATCCAAAACACTGACCTTGGTGCCATCAAGGACTACCTGCGCTGGAAGGTCATCACCAACAGTGCTCCCCTGCTCAGCGACGACCTTGTCACCGAAGACTTCAACTTCTTCAACGGATTCCTTTATGGCCAAGAAGCGCAAAAGTCCCGTTGGATTCGTGTACTCAACAAGACATCCAATTATTTGGAAATGGCTATCGGCCAACTCTATGTGGAGAAATATTGCTCCGCCGAAGCCAAGGAACGTGCACAGGACCTTGTCGAAAACTTGCGCTTG
>JAGCPJ010000043.1 GCA_017965765.1 Bacteroidales bacterium | reverse complement strand
TAGACATAGCAGTACTTGCACCCGGGACTGATCTTGGTGCATCCGTGCCACGGATTCCAGTCGGCGTAAATCTCCCAATGTTCGGACATGTTGCAAAACTAAATAAATTATCGGAAAACCACCACGGGTTAGTACGACAATATTGGTCTGCCCCCCCCCTCTTGCGACATCCCTCCTTTTGCCGTATTTTTGCACTCAAAATTTGCCAGACATGGAAAACACCACAAACTTCAACCTCCCTTTGCTTTGGGAGAAAATCAAAGACAACGCCAAACGATTTGGGCGTTTCACCACTAAGCAGGCGCTATTAATCTATTATGTGCTGAAAAGCGACAACACCCCGACTTCAACCAAAGTGATTGTCTACGGTGCGTTGGCATACCTGATCCTGCCGGTAAACCTGATTTCAAGCAAGCGTCACCCTATCCTGGGCTGGGCGGATGAAATCGCAGCCATCGCCATAGCTTACCGGAAAATCAAACAACATGTCACCCCGGCCATGGAACAACAGGCCGAGGAGACACTTAACAAATGGTTTTCCTGATAGCTGAACCAAGAATTCTTATTCTACGATATCCATCTCGGCGATGAGGTTCTTGGCGCCGGCGAACTTGTCGATGATGAAGAGGACGTAGCGGATGTCCACGGAGATGTTGCGGCAGATGTCGGGATCATAGACCAAGTCGCTCATGGTGCCTTCCCAGCAGCGGTCGAAGTTCAAGCCCAGCAGCTGTCCGTCGGCGGTGAGGATGGGACTGCCGGAGTTGCCGCCCGTGGTGTGGACACTGGCCGTGAAGGCGACATGCATGGTGCCGTCCTTGTCGGCATAACGGCCGTAGTCCTTACTGTTGTATAAGGCCTTCAGCTTCGGTTCCACCACATAGTCGTAGATGTCGGGGTTCTCTTTCTCCATGATGCCCTCCAGCGTGGTGAAATGACGGAAGTTCTTGCCGTCCTGTGGCTTGAAGCCTTCCACCTTGCCGTAGGTGACACGCAACGTGAAGTTGGCATCGGGCGAGAAACGCTTCTCGGGCTCCATGGCCATCTGGCCTTTCATGTAGATGCGCTGCATGCGGTCGATCTCCTTGTTGATGGGACCCATCTTCGGGTTGACCTCATCGCGGTAGAAACCGATCAAGCTCTGGTAGGCCAGCAAAGCGGGGTCTTTCTGTAACTTCTTGACTTTGCTGGGTTTGAAGCTCTCAAGGAACTCCATCACCCTGTCTTTGTCGGCGAACAGCGACTTCTCAAACAGCTGCTCCACGTAGGCATCCACGTCCTTGATCTCATTCAGGAAACCGGGACGGAAGTCGGTAGGCTGATGCTCCAAATACTCTTTTAGCATCGTTCTGGCCACCTCCCTGTCGATGGGCTGGTAATAGTCCTTGAAGAAGTTCTCCGTGGCTTTCTTCAGGCCGGTGATCATCTTGTCGATCTCCTCCTGAGGCGTCTCTTTGGTGACCTGCGACAGCTTGTTGAAGTTACCTGCGAAGTCGAAGATTTCGATGTTCAGTCCAGCGTTGCTGAGGTAGGTGTAGGCCACGCGATAGGGTTCCAACTCCTTGTATTTCTGTTCGAAATTCTTCAGCAGGTCGATGTACATGTAACGGTTGCGTGCGCCCAACGCCCATTCCTGGAAGGATTCTTCATAGAAACGTTTCTTCTGCACGCCACGGAAGTGGTTGATGCCTTCGGTGACGCCCATCCATTTCTTCCAGCCGTTGCCGAGACCGGCGTGTTTGGAGGCATACTGGATACGGACTTTCTTGTCCTGCTCCTGATAGGTGTTGTAGATGTCGAGGATCTCGCCACGAAGGCGGACCGCGATGGGATCGATGACGTTGGCTTCCTGATCGACGGCCACGGCGGGCAGGTACTCGCTGGTACGGGCGGGATAGCCGAACACGAAGGCGAAGTCACCCTCATCGGCGCCTTTCAGGGAGATCTCGAGGTGCTTGGCGGGTCTGTAGGGAATGTTGCTGGCGCTGTAGTCGGCCGGATGACCGTCTGGGTCGGCATACACGCGGAACACGCTGAAGTCGCCCGTATGGCGGGGCCACACCCAGTTGTCGGTGTCGCCACCGAACTTGCCGATATTGCTGGGGGGACAGCCCACCAGACGCACGTCGGTATAAACCTCGTTCAGCAGCAGGTAGTACTCATTGCCGAGGAAATACGGTTTGATGGAGACTTTGTATTCGGTTTGTTTTTCGACCTCTGCCGTGATTCTCTTGATGTTTTCGCTGATGGTCTTCTGCCGATCTTCCTCCGTCATGTCATCGGTGATGTTGAACAGCACCTTCTCGGTTACATCGCGCATCTCCCTCAGGAAGATGACACTCAATCCGGGACAGGGCAGTTCTTGCGAGCGGTCCATGGCCCAGAAGCCGTCGGTGAGGTAGTCGTGCTCCACCGAGCTGTGCTTTTGGATGTAGTCAAAGCCGCAGTGATGGTTGGTGAGCAACAGTCCGTAGTCGCTGACGATCTCGCCCGTGCAGCCACCGCCAAAGAGCACGATGGCGTCTTTCAGGCTGCTGTGGTTGATGGAATAGATGTCGTCGGCAGTGATGCGCATGCCCATCTCTTGCATTTCTTTTTCGTTGTATTGAAGGAGCATCGGGATCCACATCCCCTCCCCGGCGAAGGCCATCACTGAGGTCAAGAGGATGGCGAGTGATAGAAGAAGTCGTTTCATGGTAACTTTGCTAAATTGAAATTTGGGCAAAGTTAAGGTTTTTTCTTAAAAATCCAGTTTTACTTGATACAAAGCTTGCCGATGGTTGTTTCCCGTAGGATAAAGGAAATAGAGCACCCGATTGTGCACCCTAAGCATCTCCGCAAAGGGATAGCCGCTGAGATCGATGATGGGGGTAGCGGTTCCGGTGGGCAAGTCGATGCGCACCAGGGTAGGCATGCCGTCTTGGACGAAAAACGAATAGAACTCTTTTCTCGCCCGGTCCACCATCATGGACTTCTTCCAGCGTTTGTCAACCACCTTGCCCCCTGTCCAATGCCTACGTTCATGGTAAACAAGGGGATAGCTTTCCACTGCCATGCCGACCGAGTCGAAGATGATGGTCTCACGATCCGTGTAATCAAAAAGATAGAACTTGTTGTCGATGCTGTAGATCGGGTTATAAATATAAAGCAGATGCGGGAAAAAGTTGATGGCATAGAAATAATAGCTGTCCACCACACCTCGACACGCCCTCAGCACGTCGTCGAGGGCATCTTCATCCACGATGTGATACAGCGGATAGATCGTGTCGGCGGTCGGTGTCACGCAATAATAGTATTGTTCCAAGCCATAAAAGCCATACTGCCCAGTGACCACCACTTTGTCGGAGGCCGCCACGATGGGGGCATAGTCGTGGTAAAATTTCTCAATGGGAATGGGGGCATACAAAAACATGTCTTTCTTCTGTCCATCGGAGGTCTCGGTGAAGCCCAGCTGACAGGCCTTTTCGGTGCTCACCACATGGATGAACCCATAGAAATCCTTGTAGAGGTTCTTGTAGGAAGATGAGATCTTCAGCTCGTGCAAGGTGTCCATCTCGAAAGAGAGGTGCAGCAATGCGGCGTTGCGTTGCCGGTAGGCCAGCAGATAGATGCCGTCGTCAACAATCACGTAGTCGAGCACGCTCCGCACCGGGTTGTCGAAGGCGATGTGAGGGGCGTTACCTACGACTTCCACCTCTAGCAGTTCGTGTTTTTTGGTTTGCATCTCGATTTTGAGTTCCTTTCCCATCAGATCTTTTTCTTTGAGAGTGTAAGTCATCGGCTCGTAAACGATATGGGCAAAGCGGATCTTCTGTCCCACCATGGGTCGTGACAAGGCGAAATGTCCGTTTTCATCCGTGATGGAAACCAGGATCGTATCATGGATGTAAACGCCTACGTTTTCGATGGCACGGCCTTTTTCGTTGACACAAACGCCTTGGAGGTAGAGACGGTCTTGGGCATTGGCCGTAAAAGCAAGCATCCATAGAAGGATTATCAAAAAAGAATAAAATCGAGTGTTTTTCATAGTGATGCGGTCTTATAAATCTTGATTAATTCTCATTCGATACAGTTGTTTTGCATGGTTATCCTCTTTGGAATAGAGGAAATACAGCACCCCGTCGTGAACCTGGGGGTTGGTTACAAAAGGAAACCCCGTCAATTTGGCTACCTCATCGGCTTTGCCTGTTTTCAGGTCGATACGCTTCAAAATCATGACGCCCTCTTCCTCGAACACCGCATAGAATCTGGATTGGACTTCATCCAGCAACACCAACTTCTTCCATTCTTTACGCATCTGCCATTTGTTATCCCAAGTCCTTTCCCGGTGGAAAGTGATCCAGCTCCATCCAAGACGTTGCGCCTTGTGGTTGAAATAAACAACTTTGTCGGCCTCGAAATTGAAAAGGAAAATGGTATCGTTGGTTTCGAACACTGGATCATAAATGGCTTTAAGAAACAGACTGCCTCCCCTGCCGCCGAATTTGCGGTAGTTTTCCGCCAAGTCGAGACCTCCATTGTCGCTGACATATTCCATGAAATACCCTTTATGGCTGTCAATTTCGTAATAGTTGTAATAAATCTCCTGTCCGTTATCTCCATAGTCAGCCACAATAAACACCTTGTCGTTGGCAAGCACGTTGTTGCCCATCAAGGCGTAGAACTCATCCCGTTGCATACCATAAAAAAGCTCCATGTTCATATACTGGCCGCGATACTGCCGATGACCAATCTGATAGGTCGAGTCATTGCCAATCAGGTGGATTTGATTGTAAACATCCTTATAAAGCCGCTGGAATTTCCTTCGGATAGGCAGCACCGAAAGCGTGTCAAAATTCATCGTCGTGTGCAACAAAGAACAGTTGGCATCCTGCCGATAGGCAATCATGTAGAATCCCATGTCGTTGATTTCGTAATCGATAACACTATTTACCCTGTTTCGATAAGCGATTACAGGTGCCGAGCCAACAATCTCTACCTCCATTAATCCGTAAGCGTTTTCCAGTAACATCATTGGGACTTCTTTCTTGGCGAAATCCTCCTGCTCGATGACAAACCGAGTGTATTCGTAGGTCACGTGCGACAAACACAAGGTGTCACCGACTTTGACTTTATTCACAGTGAATCTGCCATTTTTGTCGGAGACCGAAAGCAGAAGCGAGTCAGTGGAATAAACGTTCACGCCTTGGATCGGCTGTTTTTTCAAATCGATACATCTACCATGAAAGACAGAGCGCTGTTGAGCCGTGCTCCTACCCGTAAGAACAAGCAATAGAAGCAAGAATGCCAGCAGTAAGTAAAATCGAATGTTTTTCATAGCGATGCGGTTTTAGGGTTTTGTCACTACAAAATTAAGTTACAAAAAAGCTGGTTTTTAAGGACTTGTTCGGCGATACTGATTTTTAGTGATAAAAGACTGATTTAATTTATTGAATTACAATAAGTTTGTTTATACTTGAGTATAGATTATTGTTTGCCTCACACAGCAAACAGCGTTTGTTCTTTGCTTGAAAAAAAGGCTGCAACAATAGCTTATCCATAAAAAACAATTATTTTTGCACGAAGAAACAGGAACTATGGGTGTTACCTTTGATGAAATAGGGCAAAAATTCGTTTTCGACTTTGGGCATGACGGAGGGGACGATCTCGTCAGCTTGACGGGTGAAGGCTATCAGGTAGAGGCTTTTGGCAAATGCTTCTATTATGGTTATGAGTTTTCCGATCAAGTTGAAAGCAGTCTGCGGAGCGCTTTCATCAAATACGTCAAGTTCTCCGACCAGCTTCAAGATAACCCCGACCTGACGGAATTCATCAAACGCGCTGTTGATCATCTGAACCGGAAAATCAACCTGTATGATTACGACCTTGTGGTGATGCCTGAGTCATCAAGCAAAGTCAACCAATACATGCTGCGCTACATTTACCGTTTTGCACAGCCTACGCTTCGGAAAATGGAGTTGGTCAAAGCTTTGCCAGCCAATATCTCGTTCGACATGGATGCTTTCGAGCAGCAATATCTTGAGGATGTTCTTGAAAACGGAAGGCCCCGTTACACCGAGGCCCAAAAAGACGAAGTGAGGCAGTCTATTGCACACATGCTCGATCTGATTCATCAAAAAGACTATTTCACTATTGCCAAGGACGTAAAAAAAAGTCGTTTCCGTCCCTATATGATGCAGTTTTTGAAGTTTGCGACCAAGGCTGACGAAGAATTGTGTGCCACCATCCGTCAGCAGAACGTCCTCATCATTGACGATGTGACCACCAGCGGCTCAACACTGAACGAGATCCTCCGTACCTTGCGTATTCTGAACGAAGACAACGACATCAGCATTTTCAGCCTCATCGGTCGTAAAGACTTGATGGCTGACGCAATGTGATTCTCACCCTGTTGATCACCCCTTGGTTCCGGTAGCTGTCGTAGAACACGCTGTAGGCATAGCCGTCATTGATCTTGAAAACCTTAGGATACACTCCTTTGCAGGCTTTCTGTCCCATGCCTACCGTGCCGTTCACCGGATCGTAAAAACCAAGATGGTTAACGCCATCTTGGATAAACAAGCCGTAAGTATTTCCCGTAGCTTCATCCTTGAGGAATTCGTTCTTGAAGTATTTCTCACCCGATGTGACTTTTAAAGGCCGGCGGGAGGTAACCTCAAAATTCTTATTGATTTCAACGATTTGATGGTTGTCCACATCGACAAATTGGAGGAAATCCGTAAAAATGAGCGGCAGGATGCAGTATTCTTTCTTCGTCGCGATGGTACAATACCATTGGATCTTGAAAAGCAGGCTCCCGGTTTGTGCCAAACTGACCATATATCCATCCCAAACGCCTTCATTAATGAGGTCGATGCCGCCTTCTTCGGCCACCACCTGATGGTATTCCGACACGATAGATATCAGCTGCGACTGGCACCCGATGTAACCGATCGTATCCAGAAAGCTGCATAAGGGGTGGGGTTGTTTCTCGGGGTCATCTTTCAAGACATACTCAAAGTTCTGACTCTTCCCGTGGTTGTGTTTGAGCCAAAAGATCCCCTTGTCGTGGATGGCGGTCTTGGTGATATACGCCCCGTTGAATTCGCAGACGATCCGGAGCAGCTTGTCGCGGTAGGCTTCCCTCGAAAACGGAGCCACCGACAACAGGTTGTCTTGGTCTGTCAGATAGATTTGCAGGCAGCTGTCCTGACCCACAAGGATCATATTATGAAAGCAATCGACGTAGAGCTTTTCATACAGCTTGTCGTAATCCGCACGGGCTTTTTCCGTTCCCTCCAAGTCCAGCACGACCACCGAAGAAGTCTTGGGTTTGTTTTCCAGCAAATAAATGTGGTCGCCGAGAAAAGCCATGTCGGTAATGTTCCGCCCACGTTTCGATCGGTAAAAGTCGCGGCTCGCCGTCACGCCCACCTCTTGAAGGCTGTAATCCTGTTTCCGCATCCTGAAGCTGATGTTGACGGAGTCTTGCTGCAACTGCTTCGGCATGAGGCTCACGATGGTATCTTGATAGCCGATGCAGGAGTAGTACAGATTGATTTGCTTGGACCGGTCGTAAATCGGCAGTTCGTAATGGCCTTTGGCATCACTGCTGGTGCCATATCGGGTGTTGAGCAGGCTGATGTTCACGTTTTCCACGCCGAGGTTTCCATAAACCACGGTTTTGGTTTGGGCACCAAGATTCCCTAAAAGACACAGAAGCACTATGACGAGGAAGCATCTTTTCATGGGAACAAAGGTAATGACGAAGTCAATTGTTTTTGTCCCTACGCCGTTGTGATATAGATTTTTTATGGAAGATTTATTGTTAATCAATTGATTTTCTGTAGATTATAACAGAACACCATATAGATTTTTTGGGATGATCATGTTACCGACAGAGCATCCCTAACGGGATGCCAAATAATCCGAAAACACCCATCTACCGATAGAGCTTCCCTACGGGAAGCCTTCTCCCGTTAAAAATACCTATGGTCATCCGCATCCCGTAGGGATGCTCTGTCGGTAGATGTCCCGTCGGTTACGAATGAAAGACATATCGTTCATCGTATTCAACATTAAATTCTTTTAGCAAATCAACATATTCCTCATGGAACGATTTACGACGATGGTGTTCTTCTTGATTACCGATATATCCACAAACAACGGGAATCAAATCTCTATGATATGAGAATGCCCCAAATCCTTCTTGCCAAGAAAACCTTCCTCTAACAAGATGATTTTGATTAATCCAAGCGGACGAATCTCGCTTAATCTCTTGGACAAGATGTGAAATGGATTCGTTTGGACGAAGACCAAAGAAAAGATGAACATGATCTTCAACGCCGCCAATTGCAAGCATTTTATGACCGTTGTTTTGAATAATCGCCGTAATATATCGATATAAATCTTCTCTCCAAGATTTATTTAGCAGTGACAATCTGTCTTGAACCGCAAATACGGTTTGAATATGGATTTGGGTATATGTGTTAGCCATGGCGTTTAGGTTTTTATTATTTAATCGGCAAAAATAAATATAAATAATATTAAAAACAAATAATATAATAATATATTATTTTATCAATCTACCGATAGAGCTTCCCTACGGGAAGCCTCAAAATCCGACAAAACATTTTCTCATTCAAACAACCCAACTAGCGGATCCTTCCCTACCTTTTTCAGCAGATTTGAGCGATATTTCATCACGGTGTTTTGGCTCAATTCCAAGATTTCGGCTTCTTCCTTGATGCGGAATTCGAGGAAGTTAAGGATCAACAGGTCGTATTCCTGCTCACTCAAGTCGGGATAAGTGGTTTTCAACCGTTCGTAAGCTTTTGGGTAGGTGGCATTGAAGGCTTCGAGGATGCGCTTGCGCTGGCTGCCGCGCGACAGGACTTCCCTAGCCTGCCGTTGGAGGTTTTCAAAAGTCTGGCGTTCAATGGCGGATTGCGCCGCATCCAGCTGCTGGTCGTATGCTTGACGTTCTTGATCATAAGCTTGACGCTCTTGGTCATGAACCAGACGTTGCTTTCGGTTGGCCTTTCGCAACCGCAGGATCACCCAGGTCATCAACAGTAACGCCAATAACGCCGCTGCAACGATAATGATGATCCGCCGATGCGATTTTTGTCGTTCCTGTGTGATAGTAAGGTCATAATTTTCAGCCAAATACAGGGCATATTCATTGATTTTCAAGGTGTCGCCTTGGGCCAAGGCGATGTCGAGCAAATATCTTGCAGCCGTCATCTTTTCGTCGGTGTCCATTGAAAACACCTGCTCCAGATAGACTTTGGCGGAATCCTGCTGTCCAGCGTAATAATACTCGGTGCCGCGGTTCAGGTACTGATGCCTGTCATTCGTAGGATGGGCGTATGTGGTCAGAGGAGAAACAAAACAGAAAACGATAGCCGTCATTGCGAGGAGGAACGACGAAGCAATCCAACATGACCCAGAATGGCAAAGATGGCTCTGGTTGGATTGCCGCGTCGCTCCGCAAAGCTTCGCTCCTCGCAATGACAGGAACGAGGCAATAGAAAGCAAAAACCATATACTCTTCAACCGTTGACGCATCGCCCAAATCATTCTTTAATCTTAATCCTACTAATCACTCCTTGGCTTCGCTCCGCATCAAGATACACGCTGTAAGCATATCCTCCATGGACCTTGAAAACTCTTGGATAGATGCTCGGACAGGCTTTCTGGATCACGCCCACACTGCCTTTTTCCGGATTGTACAGCCCCAGGTAATTCATCCCGTTCTTCACAAACAGCCCGTAAGTCTTTCCCGTAAGTTCATCGGTAAGGAACTGATTCTTGAAATAGGAATCTCCCGAAAGGATCTTCAAAGGCCTGGGGTCGGATACTTTGAACTCTTTATCGACCTCCACAATCTTAAGTCCCTGCAAGTCGATCAATTGCAGGATGTCGTTGTATTTCAAGGCTGCGGTATGGTATTCCTTGGCGACATTTTGGCGGTACCACAGGATCTGAAGGTGGATGTTTAAGGTTTTGTTCAAGCGGCGCAAATCGCCATCCCAGGTACCCATGCGCAGCTCATTGGCCCCGAGAGGCACTGCATGGTCGTACATGGCGATGATTCGGTTCAGATGGGCCTGACAGATTTCAACGGCCGCTGTATTGATAAAACGGCATAAAGGATGGTTTTTCTTTTCCGGATCGTCTTTCAGGATGTACGAATAGATTTGTGTTTGTCCATGAAACTCCTGAACGTGGTAGTCATGCTTGTCGTAAACCATCTTGCGGAGCACATTGGCCCCGTTGAACTCCATCACAAATCTCGCCACTTTGTCATTGAATTGCTGTTTGGAGAATGTTGTCAAAGGCAAGGCTTTCCACTGATGATCGAAATATACCTGCAGGCAGCTGTCGCGGTTCATCAGCAGGAAATGCCCGAAAGGGTCGATATACAGTTCCTCATAAAGCTGCTGAAACTCGGTCTCGCTCAGCTTGTTTCCCTCAAGATCGAGCAGACTCAGCACCGAACTGCGGCTACGGTTCTCCAACACAAGGATCTGGTTCCCCGAAAAGGCCACATCGGCGATATAGCGGCCACTTTTTGTCCTGTAGAAGTCCGCATGGAGACTTCCGAACAGGCAAAGCAACACTACGATGATCAAATATCTTTTCATGGGAACAAAAATATCGAATCTTTCATCAAGAAAACGGTCCTTGATGGCCAACTACAGATTTATCTAGAGAAAAAACACACTTAACCAATTGATTTACTGAACATTTTTAACGGATGAAGTATAGATTATTGACCTACCAAATCGCCTTCACCGGCCAGGATTGGGCCTTGATTTTGCAGCTGGCAGTGGCTCGGATGTCGGCCACAGAGGCACCAAACTGCACCTGATAGGTACCAGCGGCAGTCTCCCAGGCGGCAGCAGCCTCGTTAAAGGAGGCCAAATCATAGGTGGATACTTGGAAGGTCAAGGTCTCGGACTCACCCGGAGCCAAGGGTTTCGTCTTGGCGAAGGCCTTCAGCTCACGAGCGGGTTTCTCCAAGCCTCCTTGGGGTGCGGCCACATACAGCTCCACCACCTCACGCCCCGTCCGGTTGCCCGTATTGGTCACGATAATGCTGGCGGTGATGCCGTCTTTTCCAGCTTTCACGACGGGCTTGGTATAGGCAAAGGTAGTGTAACTCAGGCCGTAGCCAAAGGGATAAGAAACCGCCACATCGTTGGTCTGGAAGAATCGGTAACCCACCCAGATGCCCTCGTCATAGTCGGTGAAATCGACGTTTTTGCGGTTGCCCCGCCTGCCCTGGGTCATGTCCCAGGTGTAGGGGAAGTGCTGGGAAGAAGGGATGTCCATATAGTTGACGGGGAAGGTCATGGGGAGCTTGCCAGAGGGATTCACCTTGCCTGTCAGGATGTCGGCCACGGCGTAGGCGCCTTCTTGTCCAGGTGCCCAGGGCAGCACGATGGCGTCGGCCAGATGTTTCCATGAAGCGGTCTCGATGGCACCGACTACGTTCAGCACCACCACGACTTTCTTGCCCAGCTTATGGTAGTTCAAGCTGATGTTTTGGAGCAGCTCGCGCTCGATGGCGGACAGCTCGAAGTCGTCGGGCACCACGCGGTCGGCCCCCTCGCCTGCGATGCGGCCCAACACGAACACCGCCACGTCGTTGGCTTCGGCCTGACGTTCGATGGCTCTCACGGCGATGGTTGGCTCCGTGCGGTGACGCTTGTCGATACGGCGGCCTTCCATCTTTTCTGTCATGACCTGGGTGTCAAGATAGCGGCGATAGTACTCGGCCAAGTCTTCGTCCAGCGTAAAACCAGCCGCCGTCATCGCCTCCTGCAGGTTGGCGATATGCTCGGTGTTGACCCAACCGGAACCGGTCCCGATGCCCACAAAATCCACCGAGGGAAGGCCGTAGAGGGCCACGCTCTCCTTGCCCTTCAGGGGCAGTGCGTCCTTGTCGTTTTTCAGCAACACGATGCTCTCTTCGGCAGCCTTGCGGGCCACGGCGGCATGGGCTTTCAGGTCGGGCTTGTTGGAATACTTATAGTGCCTGAAATGCGGAGTCTTTACGATGTATTTTAGGAGATTGCGCACGTTGCGGTCAAGTTCCTCCTGGCTGATCTCGCCACGCTTGACGCCTTCCAAGATACGGTCGATCTCAATCTGGTTGCCCCATTCCATCAGGTCGTTGCCGGCTTTGGTGGACTTCACGGTGTTTTCCTTGCAGCCCCAATCGGTCATCACGATGCCGTCGAAGCCCCACTCGTCACGGAGCACGGTGGTCAGCAGGCGTTCGCTTTGTTGGGTATAGTCGCCGTTGAGTTTGTTGTACGACGACATCACCGTCCAGGGCTTCCCTTCCTTGATGGCGATCTCGAAGTTTTTCAGGTAGAGTTCCCTCAGGGCGCGGTTGCCGACACGGGCATCATTTTCCAAGCGGTTGATTTCCTGATTGTTGACAGCATAATGTTTGACGGAAGTACCCACTCCGTTGGTCTGGATGCCGCGCACGTAGGCCGCCGCCATCTTGCCAGAGAGCAGCGGGTCTTCGGAATAATACTCGAAGTTACGTCCGCAGAGCGGGTTGCGGTGGAGGTTCATACTCGGGGCAAGCAGCACATCCACACCGTACTCCAGCACCTCGTTGCCCATGGCGGCAGTCATGGCCTCCATCAAATCGACATCCCAAGAGCTAGCCATGAGGGTGCTGGTAGGAAAGCCGGTGCAATAGAAGGTTTGGTCGGTACCTTCACGTTTGGGATCGATACGTAGTCCCGCGGGACCGTCGCTAAGGGCCGTCATGGGGATGCCCAGACGGGGAATGGTACGGGTGTAGCCCGCCACGTTGGGGACATCCGGCGTCATGCCGGCACCGCCAACCAAGAGTGAGACCTTTTCTTCTAAGGTCAGTGCTTGAAGGATTTCTTCGATGTTGTCGGCACGAAGCACGAGCGTGCCAGCGTTGGTTTGAGCAAAGGAAGCCCCGCCACAGGCGAGGCAAAGTAAAACAGTCAGATACAGTCTTTTCATGGCATATCAATTTGATTCAATATGC
>JAGCPJ010000042.1 GCA_017965765.1 Bacteroidales bacterium | reverse complement strand
TGGGTAAACAAAAAGATGACGACCACTGTCAAGGTGGTCATGGGTTTTTTCGCCATCATTGGGATGGCGTCATGTGCTATGAAGCCAGAGGCTTCTGACGAGAAAGAGAATGTGCAAAACACTGCTGTTGAGCAAGTTCAGCCAGAAGCCAAGGTGCAACGGACGGCTTTTCTCCCCACGGAGAACACGCCTGATTTTGTCGATGCTGCCGAGGCGAGCGTCAACGCTGTGGTACACATCAAGACAACCATCATTCGGAAGACTTCCACCTACAATGATTTCTTTGGCGCTTTTCTGGAGCACCTCTATGGCATCCCTGGACAGGCGCAAAACAACACCATGGTGGCCTATGGTTCTGGTGTGGTATTGTCGCCCGATGGATATATCGTGACCAACAACCACGTGGTGGAAGGCGCCGACGAGGTGGAGGTTACCTTTAATAATAGAGTGGTGCGCCAGGCTACCATCGTGGGCACCGATCCCACCTCCGACTTGGCTTTGATCAAGGTGGATGGCGAGGGTTTCGACTACCTGGTCTTTGGCGACTCCGACAAGGTGAAAGTGGGCGAGTGGGTCTTGGCCGTCGGCAATCCTTTCAACCTGACCTCAACGGTCACCGCCGGTATTGTGAGTGCCAAGGCACGTAACATCGGCATCTTGGGTGAAGGAAGCAACGTGGAGTCGTTCATCCAGACCGACGCCGCAGTGAACCGAGGCAACAGTGGTGGTGCCCTGGTCAACACTAGGGGAGAGCTGATTGGCATCAACGCGGCCATCGCCTCGCATACGGGATCCTACGAAGGCTATTCCTTTGCCATCCCTTCGAACATCGTACGCAAGGTGGTGGATGATCTCCTGATGTATGGAGAGACGCAGCGTGCCTACATCGGCATCTATCCGCAGGAGATGAATGCTGACCTTGCCGACAAGGCGGGCATGAAAGACATTAAGGGCGTGTATGTGGCCGAACTCACCGACAACAGTGCCGCTCAAAAGGCAGGCATCCATTCTGGCGATGTCATCACCAGCATCAACGGCAATGAGGTGAACACCACCACCCAGCTCATGGAAGTGCTGCGCCAGTATCGTCCTGGCGACGAAGTCCAGGTGATGGTGGTCCGCGATGGCCGTGAACGTGAGTATAAGGTAGGGCTCCTCAACGAATCGGGTTCCACCGAGGTGGTGAAGAAAGGGGAGAGTTTCTATAATGCCGATTTGGGCATCGTGTTGCAGCCTGTGAGCAAACAGGAATTGAAAAACCTGCGTATCAACAATGGCCTGAAGATTGTGGAGATCCGCCAAGGGGCTTTCCAAGGTGCTGGCGTCGAAGGGTTCATCATCACTAGCGTCAACGGCAAGGAGGTTGCCTCTAAGACAGACCTTGAGGCCGCACTGGCATCCAACCGCAGCAGGAAGACCACCATCGGAGGCGTCTATCCGAATGGTATGCGGATGAATTTTGAATACTACAACTAAAACAACTGAGATAACCGAAGATTATGAAACAACTTAAGATCACTAAATCCATCACCAACCGTGATGCCGGTACCCTGGAGAAATACCTCCAGGATATCGCCAAAGAGCCCATGGTGACTGCGGAGGAGGAGGTGGAATTGGCCCAACGCATCAAGGCTGGCGACCAGCGAGCCCTTGACAAGTTGGTCAAGGCCAACCTCCGGTTCGTGGTGTCTGTTGCGAAACAGTATCAGAACCAAGGGCTGTCGCTCCAAGACCTCATCAACGAGGGTAACTTGGGTTTGATCAAGGCGGCACAACGCTTCGATGAAACCCGTGGCTTTAAATTCATTTCATACGCTGTTTGGTGGATCCGTCAGTCTATCCTTCAGGCGGTTGCCGAACAGTCGCGTATCATCCGTCTTCCCCTCAATCAAGTGAGTGCCATCAGCAGGGTGAAGAAGACCGCGGCCATGCTGGAGCAGCAGAACCAACGCAAGCCCACGGTCTCCGAGTTGGCCAGCGAACTGGACCTGGCAGAGTCGAAGGTTCAGGCCCTTATGGGGATGAACATGCGTCAGATTTCCACAGATGCACCGCTCGACGATGAGGACGATGGCAGCTTCCTTGATGTCTATGTCAACGAAGACGCTCCTTCCACCGATGAAAACGTGGAAAACAGCTATGACAACGACCTGGTCAACCGTACCTTGGGCATGCTTTCCGACAAGGAACGCCAGGTGATCAACATGTATTACGGCATCGGTACTCCTCGGGAATATTCGCTTGACGAGATTGCCCATACGATGGACATCTCACGTGAGCGTACCCGCCAGATTCGTGACCGTGCCCTCAAACGTTTGAAAGACGGAACAAATTCTGCACTTTATCAGTTGTATTTGAATCAATAAAAGTTTTATCTTTGCAAGTGACATCCTAAGGAATCACTTAAAACTTTTATTATGAAGAAATACGAATTGATCAGCTTGCCTTACGCAGCTGATGCCTTGGAGCCTGTGATCAGCAAAGAGACCATAGGCTTTCATCATGGAAAGCACTTGCA
>JAGCPJ010000041.1 GCA_017965765.1 Bacteroidales bacterium | reverse complement strand
TGAGGAGTGAGGAGTACCTGTTCTACTCCTAACTCCTAACTCCTAACTCCTAACTTCACACTGTTAAGATGTCTTTTGACTTCAGTTCGGTGAGGTCGTCGATCTTCTTGATGAACTTGTCGGTGAGTTTTTGGATTTCCTCCTGAAGGAGTTTCGACTCGTCTTCAGAGATGGTGTCCTTTTCCAGTTTCTTGGCTTCGTCGTTGGCGCCTCTACGGATGTTGCGGATGCCCACTTTGGCGTCTTCCGCAGCGGTCTTGGTGCGTTTCACGAGTTCGCGGCGGCGTTCCTCGGTCAAAGGCGGAACAGAGATACGCAGCAACTCGCCGTTGTTCATCGGGTTGAATCCCAAATTGGCATTCAAGATGGCCTTGGCGATGTTGTTCAACGCACTTTTGTCAAAGGGGACCACTACAATCATACGTGCGTCAGGGCAGCCGATGTTGGCAGTCTGCTCGATGGGCACGGTAGTGCCGTAGTATTCAACCATCACGCCATTCAGCATGGCGGGACTTGCCTTACCAGCCCTGATGCCTTGGAATTCGTGCTCCAAGTGCTTGATGGTATTCTCCATGCTCTCAGTGGCTTCGTCTAAAACAAATTGGGATTCGTCGGTCATAGTTTTTCAAGATTTTGAAGTGCAAAAATAATAAAAAATTATAATGGTTGGTACAACCCGGCAAGTCGCGCATTGAATTTCGTGCTGTACCAGCGGAAGTCCCTTGCAATCATCGTGCCTTTAAGAGGGTTCCAAAGATAGATTTTGATGTTTTTGCCCTGGGGTGGGAAGTGCTTCTTGTCGAAACGAACCGCGTTGGCGATCACGTTTTCGCCAGGGAGAAGGAACC
Organism: Bacteroidales bacterium; assembly: GCA_017965765.1. Taxonomy (GTDB): domain Bacteria; phylum Bacteroidota; class Bacteroidia; order Bacteroidales; family F082; genus Limimorpha. The sequence continues at coordinate 11,706 of JAGCPJ010000041.1, read as the reverse complement.
CGTTTTGTTCGTTGTTCCCTTGCCAAACGAGAAGAGAATCGGTGGCAGTGTCTCGAATCTCAATGACGATGCCGCAGTTGCCGAGGGTGTCGTTGGTTTGGATGGTGGCAGTAACGCCTAGGATGTCGATGTCATTGTCCAGCGTGTCACCTGAAATGTATAATGGTTCACCCCATTCCATGCTCACGAAGCTCATGGGGGTGGCGGACAAAGGTTTCAACTGGTTTACCGCTCCAGGAACGGAGTCTCTGGAGAGTGTAAGGTAGCGTGAGGTGAACCAGGTGTCCTCATGGATCTTCCAGGGATAATAGGCTACCGCTTGGGTCTCCCAAATGGGGATGGCATAGTCGGTCCAGGCAAACCCCAGCTTTTCGGATGTTCCTTCCCTGAGCCAATTGCGGAAATCGCCGATGTTGTTGTCGTAATCGAAGATGGTCCGTTCGTCGATGTCGGTTTTGCCTTGGTAAAACTCGGGCATTTTGGCTGCCTCGGTAAAAGTGGCAAAACGGATGTCCTGAAGTTTATGGCAGTCTTCTTCCATCCTCAGCGCGATTTGGTCGTAGCCTTGGTGGTACATCAGTTCATAATGGCGCCTGTTGGTGATGAGGGTCATGGTGCCGATAAACAAGATGGCCGATATCGAAATGATGGTCTCGGTTTGGGTCATGGTGTTGTTCCGATAGAGGGAGAAAGCGGCAATGACCAGGAAAGGGAAGCTGAAAAGCAAGGTGCTGAACTGGATGATCGGTTCGCGCACTAGGGAATAGACAAATGCAAGCAAGAAGATGATGATGAACCAAGATACTGCTGCCCAGCGGATGGGTAGCCTTCTTTTCTCTGGTTTATGCAAGATGAAAGGCTGGATGATCAGGAATCCAGCGGTGAAGATGAACAAGGGCGCATAGTTCATCGTATATTGGAAGAAATCCACCAAGAAACTGCTACTAGGCTTGCTGAGCCAACCGCCCACGCCTCCGTTGATGAAGAATTGATGGTAGAAGATGGGAAGATTGGGTGCGTAGAGCAAGAATGCACCGATGCCGCTTAGCCAATAGATTTTGCGTCTTTCTTTTTTCAGGAAGAACAAGCCAGTGAGGAAAATCAACCCTGCTTGTGCGGCTGAGAAGTTGTGCGCTAAAGCGGCGAGCCAAGCAGCAATAGCCATCCCGATGCCAAGGCCAGTTGAGGGTTTCTTGAAATCAAACAGGATCCTGTTCCAAAAGTAGGTCATCAACAGCACGAAGAATAATCCCGGTGCGTATGGACGAGCCAGCTGGCTATAGAACACTGTGAATTGACTGACGGCAAAAAATGCGGCGGCAAGCAAACCCGTCTTGCGGTTGAACCACTGTCGTCCAATGACATAGATCAGATACACTGACCCGATGCCCATGAGGGCAAAGGGAAGCTTCACCCAGAACTCGTTCCATCCGACAAGCTTGGTCCAGAAATACAAAAACACCTGGACGCCTGCAGGATGTCCGTCGAGTTTGACACCTTGCTGGATCAGGTCTTTGAAGTTGTCGTAATTAAGCCGGAACAACGCGCTGAACTCGTCGTGCATAAATGGCACTTGGCCGAGTTTCCAAAGGCGAAATAAAGCTGCCACAAGAAGGACTACACCCAAAAGGATGTAGTCCAACTTACGACTCGTCTTGTTTCTAACCGATCTAAGGTGATGTTTCCGATCGTTCCGTTTACCGCTTTCCACTTTCCACTATTTTGTCACCAACGTACCGATTTCTTCACCACGAAGAACCTTCAGCAGATTCCCTCGGGTGTTCATGTCAAACACATACATTGGCATATTATTCTCTTTGCACATCGTGAAGGCGGTCATGTCCATCACTTTGAGGTTGCGCTGATAGGCCTCGTCGTAGGTGATGTGGTCGAACTTGGTTGCTGTCGGGTCCTTCTCCGGGTCGGCGGTATAGATGCCATCGACGCGGGTACCTTTCAGGATGATGTCGGCCTTGATTTCCACGGCGCGGAGGGCACTGCCGGTATCAGTGGTGAAGAAGGGGTTGCCAGTGCCAGCGCCCATGATGACGATATGGCCTTCTTCGAGGAGGCGGATGGCTTTGGCGGAGCTCATGGTGTCGGCGATACGGTCAATGTAAAGGCCGGAGAGCAGGGTGGCTTTCTGTCCTTTGCCTTGCAGGGTGGATTGCATGGCCATGGAGTTGATGACGGTGGCGAGCATGCCCATGTAGTCGCCTTGGATGCGGTCCATGCCTTTGGAGGCTCCTTGCAGGCCGCGGAAGATGTTACCGCCGCCGATGACGATGCCGATTTGTACACCAGTCTTGGCTGCCTCGATGATCTCGTCGGCGTAGTCATTGAGTCGTTGCGGGTCGATACCATACTGCTGGTTGCCCATGAGGGCTTCCCCGCTAAGTTTTAATAATACTCTTTTGTATTTCATGTCAAATGTTATTTGATGACGATTTATTGTTTCTTGTTGTTTAGGCGGTCTTCATCATTTAGGGAGAGCACCAGTTTGAAGCGGCTTTCGGAGTCGGTTGTGTTGGCCTCGAAGGTATAGCTTGGGGTTTGTAGCAGGTCGGTGTCGGCGCCGGTCAAGTTGTCGATTAAGTGGAGATAGTTGGCAGTTGCTGAGACGGTCAGGGTATAGACACCGTTTTGGGCGGCTTTGAAGTTCACTGGGATTTCGGTCTGGTCGGCGGCATAGACGACAGCGAAATTCGTCCCGTTCTGAGAGAGGCTAAGCTGGGAGTTGGTGTTGTCGAGGTTGATCTTCTCCATGCCGATGCCATGGCCGAGGCGCACGCGGGCGCGGTCAAGTTGAGCTTCGCCTTGTGCGACGACGAGGTCGAAGTAGTCCATGCTGTCAGACTTCCCTGCGGTTGTTTTTGTGAATGTCACGGTGTAGTTGTTGCCGACCGCTTTCACGAAGGCGCCTTCGCCAGGAGCAAAGGTCTTGGTACCAGAGGCGAGGACGACGTTGCCACCGTCAATGACGTAGCAGTCCTTGTTGATGGTGGCATTGCAGACGAAGGGGTTGCCTACGAGGTTGAAGCCGTTCAAGGTGGAAGCGCTATGGCTCAGTCCGGTGATGTTGACGGGACTGTTGCTAGCTTTCAGAGTGCCTGAGAACTTCAAAGTGGTAGCTGCGTCTGAGGCATAGAGATAACCCTGTTTGTGGGTAAGGTTGAAGGAGGCTTCTTTATGGTTTGTCCAATTCTGTGAGGGTTCATCGTAATAATAGAGGTCGTAGTTGCCGTTGAGCAGGCCGTTTTCGGCAGTAGGTGTGACATTCTCTGTGACGGGCGAGGCGATGAAATACCAACCGTTATCGTCGCTAGTATAGACCGAGATGTCTTTCTTTACGGTGGCCTTTACGCCATTGCTGTTGTGGATGAGCTGAGCACCGTTTTCGAGGATCAGGTGTTCTGGATTGTTGTTGCTGGCGGTGCCAGTGACGGTGAGGATAGCGTTTTCCGTGACAGTCATGATGTCGTTTTCGGCAAGTTTCAATGAGGTGGCTGTGGCATTGCCTTTGGCATAGCCCACCAAGTTGGAGGGTGTCTCACCACCGTAGTAGTTGGTTTTCACTACAAATTGATTGGTCTGGTTGTTGAATACTGAAGTGGAGTAGCTGGTTGTTGAAATGCTATGGGCTAGCTCTACTCCATCACGATAGAGGTTATAAGTGTAGGTGCCGTCAGTTAGATAAGTGCGGATGAGGAAAGCGCCACCACTGAATGTACTTGTCCAACTATTGAGGTTTGTGCTATAATAACCGCCCCTGTCATGTGTTGAAAAGCTGCAATACTCAGCGGGATAAGGCTTGTATTCAGGGTCATACATCAGTACCCACAGATCTTTGCTGGAATCAATGGTTATCGGTGCGTCCAAATCAATGGAGAACCAACCGATTTTTGTCGGGGAGATGGTTTTGCTTTTCAATAAAGTGGAGGGTAAAGAGTAAGAACCGCTAGTCTTGGTTCCTTTGTAAATGTATAGAACATAATTTCCGGGATCTCTGACATAGAACGACACCCTAAAGATGGCTTTTCCAGTTGTTCCTGACAAGTCAGAGGGAAGATACCGATGCCCCCAATACAGGTGAGCACTTCCTCCATAGCCTAAATAATAACCGCCCACGCCGTTTCCGTAAGTCAGAATTGAAGATTCCGTCTCTGGGAAGCACCAATCAGGAGTGGTCCAGTGAAGGGTTGCTGTAGTCCCGGAAAGCGTAACCTCCAAATCGTCAATGGAAGGATTCTGATAATCAACAGTTGTGGTTATTGCATTGGAAGACAATGACATTTCGCCAGATGAATCCACACAACGGACATAGTAGGCAGCATCGCCGAAAGGAGCTGTAGTAGTGAATGAGGTCGTATTGGTATTGCCTATCTTATTGTTGTTGCAAAAGATGGAGTAACTGGTTGCTCCGCTTACCGCTGCCCAGTTGAGGGTGACATTGCGTTCGCTTTGTGTGTAGGTTAGTACGGGTGCAGCCAAGGTGCATCCTGAGGGTTGGACGCCAAAGACGGCTCCTTGCTGATTATTATAAATGCCGTTGGAGCCAGAGCCGATGCCTCCTGGACCGGGATTCAAATTGTTTATAGAATAATATGCATCGCAGTAGCCGCTCCAACCCCAGTTGAAATGGAAGTAGTTATCGGTATCATAGCCGTCACAGACGAAGGAATGGCCGCCTCCGGATCCACTTCCTGAATATTGAATGGGGCGGTTTTGGTTCAAGTCTGCTTTCAGCAGGTTGACCCATTCTGTATCGGTATGATCTTCCCGGTCGATATATTGAATATCGGATGAATAGTTGAAGCAGGTCTTTAATGCTATCGCTACGTTTTCTGTTGATGCTCCACTGCCTCCCGTTGAACCGGGACCGTAATTCATTTCCACAGAAACACCGCAGTGATACATCAAGGTGGCCACTGCCTGCTTTTGGACTGTGCTGCTGGAACCTGAATAGGTATTTGCCATATTGGCCCAGTTATAGAAAGTGTTGTTGAAATCGCAAGATTGTGTTCCATATTCCGGATGGTCTTCGGGGATGTAGGCCTGTGAGCCAATGCCGTGAGCAGGATACTGCCAGTAATTCATCACTTGAGCCATGGCCGTGGCTACACATCCCGTCACGGTTCCGGATGGACAGTACAAATTGTATGGGTTCCCTTGATCCCATTGGGTTTGAATCAAAGGCCCGACGACAGGGGTGGCTTTGGCTGATTTTACACCTTCCCTAAGCTCAAACCATTGCTGGGACGTTTCGGGAGATGCTTGTAGCTGTTGGTCAATCACTTGTTGGATGGCGTCATTGTATCCTAGCAACCAAAAACGGATGTTTTCAGGCATGTCTTCTGTCTTGAAAGAACCCGTTAAGGAGTATCCCAAGACGGGAAGCACGCAGTCATCTGCCGACATCACCACGAAGCCTTCCTCGGCAGTGAAGACATATAGATTTTGGAAGCCTGTTGCCTCAGAGAGGTCTTCCAATTGGGTGGCCTTGGCGCCATTGTTGCTCAGGAAATTCCTGGCGACCCTCTTTGCTGTTTCTGAGGGAACTCGCTCTGCAAACAAGGGTATCGTTACCAGCAGGACCAAGGTAAGGAGGGGGAGTGCTTTTTTCATTGTGATGGTTTTTAGTCTATAAATTACTCTTCTATCTTTGCTCTTTTCGAGTCCCAGATCATATAAACGATGATGGCGATGTACATCACCAGGGCGATCAATCCGGCCAGCGGAAGCTCGTTGAAGAAGCCTCCGTCAGCGGTACGTGCCATCAGATCGACATTGGCGAACTTCAGGATGGCGCTGACGACACCCATCAAGGCGCCGCCGGCGATGAATCCGGAGGCGATGAGGGTACCGCGGTTGTAACGGGCATCGTTGAGGGCCTTGTCCTTGCTGCGTGAGGTGACATACCAGGATACAGCGCCGCCGATGAGCAAGGGGATGTTCAGGTCGATGGGGATGAACATACCCAAAGCGAAGGGCAGGGCGGGTACTTTGCAGAAGTTGAGGATCAAGGCGATGGCGGCACCGATGCCGTAGAGCAGCCAGGGCGCATTGCCACCCGACATCATCGGCTCGATGACGGCCGACATGGCGTTGGCTTGCGGGGCCACCAAAGCTCCGTCGCCCACAAAGCCGTAGGCCTTGTTGAGAATCATGATGACCCCCGCCACGGTGGCGGCAGCCACGGCGACGCCGATGAACTTCCATAACTCTTGCTTCTTTGGCGTGGTGCCAATCCAGTAGCCGACCTTCAAGTCGGTGATGAAAGCTCCTGCCACGGCCAAGGCGGTGCAGACCACGCCGCCAATGATCAGGGTGGCGCTCATGCCTTGCGGACCCGTGAGTCCTGCGGCTACCATCACGATGGAGGCGAGGATCAAGGTCATCAGGGTCATGCCACTTACGGGGTTGCTGCCCACAATGGCGATGGCGTTGGCCGCCACGGTGGTGAACAGGAAAGCGATGACGGCAACCACCAAGATGCCAATCAGGGCGTGCCATACGTTATGGACAACGAAAAACCAGAAGAACAGGAAGGTGATGATCAACACGGCCACGATGCCGATGACCACGAACTTCATCGGGATGTCCTGCTGGGTGCGTTCAACGACTTCCTTCGGTCCTTTCTTGCCCTTGAACTCGTTGGCGGCGAGGCTCACTGACGACTTGATGACGCCCCATGACTTGATGATGCTGATGATACCAGCCATGGCGATGCCACCGATGCCGATATGGCGTGCGTAGTCCTTGAAGATCTGCTCGGGGGCCATCTCGCCGATGGTGAGGTTTACGCCAGTGTTCATCAGGTCGATGATGCTGTCGCCCCAGATGAGGTTCATGCCTGGAATGATGATGAACCACACCAGCATGGAGCCGCAGCAGATGATGAAGGCATATTTCAAACCGATGATATAACCCAATCCGAGGACGGCGGCGCCAGTGTTCACCTTAAACATCAGCTTGGCCTTGTCGGCTACGGCAGCACCCCATCCCATCATGCGGGTGGTGATGGTCTCCGACCACCAGCCGAAGGTGGAGACGATAAAGTCATATAAACCGCCAATCAAGCCGCTGACCACCAGCAATAACGAGTCCTTGCCTTTCTTCTGTCCGCTGACCAGCACCTGGGTGGTTGCGGTGGCTTCAGGGAAGGGGAACTTGCCATGCTGCTCCTTCACGAAGTACTTGCGGAAGGGGATGAGGAACAGGATGCCGAGGATGCCACCCAACAGCGAGGCGATGAACACCTGCCAAAAGTTGATTTCGATTTGGTAACCACGGCCTTGTAAGATGTAAAGGGCGGGCAGGGTGAAGATGGCGCCGGCCACTACGCCACCAGAGCAGCCACCGATGCTTTGGATAATGACGTTTTGCGACAAGGCATCGTTTTTACGGGCCAGACCTGTCAGACCGATGGCGATGATGGCGATCGGGATGGCGGCCTCAAACACTTGTCCTACCTTCAGACCAAGGTAAGCGGCAGCGGCCGAAAACAAGATGGTCATCAGCAGGCCGATACAGACCGACCACAACGTTACCTCTTGGTATTTCTTGTTTTTCGATAAAATGGGTTCGTATTCTTCGCCCGGTTTCAGTTCGCGTTGGGCGTTCTCAGGAAGTTTGAATTGGTCGTTTTCCATAGTAAAAAGTGTTGTTTTCCTACAAGGAAACAAAGGTAAGAAAATAGTTGCTTGGTTTGGAAAACTGAAAAAGAATTTTAATGATTTTTTGGAACCATCAGGTTGAACGCAGTAATGCATTGCCAATGCTACATTCCAAGCAACGTTTTCGGCGGCAATAGAAGTTGTAGAGATGCAATAATGCTTGTGATTGCATGGCGTTGGATGCCGTGATGCCGATGGCTGCGAAATGCCTGATGATGCTGTTGTCCTCGACGTTGATCTCTTCCAGGAAACGTACGGCTTTTTCACAGTAGGAGAGGTCTTTGTGAAATTGTCCGTAACAAAACAGCAGGGGGATGACGGCGTTGATCATCAGCACGTCAGCGGCGCCATCCCCAAGATGTTTTGGCCTTTTAGGGGCTTCCATGGAAAACCGGAAATGCGTATCCCAGTATTCGGAGGCCTCCACGTCGAACAGCGTCTTGGCTTCAGCCATGGTTTGCGATGCTTTGATCTTGGAAAACAAGCAACCGTTGCGATGGATCATCTGCGCCAGTTGCGCCAACCGTATGGTAGGGAAATTCACGGGCCGCATCCTCAGTAGCTTCCATCGTTCGACAGGCATGGTGAGCAAATTGAACTTGGCGCGCATCACGGCAAACTCCCGTTGGAGCAGTTGTGGATACTCCTCTTGGCTCTCCATCTCCAGGAATCCTGCACAGCCTAACAGCATGGCTTCCACTTGAGTGAGGTTGTCAGCGTGTTTCAACAGGATTTTGAGTGGAAGGAGGGAGGCGAGCGTCTCAAAGGCTTCGTTGTTGACCTTCATGCCGAAGTAACGCAACAAGAGCTGATAAAAGGTGTTTTCCCAATCGAACTTATTTAGAATCAATGCCTTAGATACGGTCTGCGCTTTCTGTTCGAGCCGTTCTACGGCCAGACGTTCCAGCCAAGTGATGGTCGTGAAAGGTGGTACTTGCCCCAGCTGCCGTTCGCAGGCAATCCATTGTTGAGAAGCCATGATTCTTTCATAGCGGTCCAGCAGTGAGGTGTCGAAATGGCCTTTGAGTTCCAGGACTGGAATGTTGTTCACAGGGGCATCGTTTTCTAGGACAACGTGCAGTATCACATTGTTGTAAGCTTTGTCATGTTGGTGCCCGTGTCGATTCCAATCTGAGGTCTTCACATGGATCTCCACCTGTCCAGCCCAAAGTTGGTTGCCAATTTTGATTTTCGCCTCTAAATAATCCGGTCCCGAGTCCGTGTTCCGAAATCCAGGGTTGACGATTTCCACAGGGCATCCGGTATGGGTCTGAAGGTTTCCTTTGAGGAGTCTGTTTTCCCAAAGATAGTATAAAAAGGATTCATTCATCGTTGATGTATTTTTGTTCGTCTTCTGAAACCTTGTAAACCATCTTATCGGGATGTTTCACGCCTGAACACAAAAAAAGTGGGGCGGACCAATGTCCGCCCCTACCATCAATAGGAATTCTGTCGTTTTTTTCCTTATTTGGCGAAGCTCACGGCGCGTGTCTCGCGGATTACCGTGATCTTGATCTGTCCTGGATAGGTCATTTCGTTCTGGATCTGTTTGGACAGGTCGTAGGCGATGCGGTCGGCGTCTTGGTCGGTGACTTTGTCGGCACCTACGATGACGCGCAGTTCACGGCCGGCCTGGATGGCGTAGGTCTTCACGACGCCAGGATAGCTCATGGCCATCTCTTCCAACTTGTTGAGGCGCTGGATGTAGGCCTCGACGACTTCGCGGCGGGCGCCGGGACGGGCGCCGGAGATGGCGTCACACACCTGAACGATGGGTGCGATGAGGGTTTCCATCTCGATCTCGTCGTGGTGGGCACCGATGGCGTTGCAAACGTCGGGTTTCTCTTTGAACTTCTCGGCAACCTTCATACCTAAGATGGCGTGTGGCAGTTCCTCTTCGTTCTCTGCCACCTTGCCAAGGTCGTGGAGCAAGCCGGCGCGTTTGGCGGTCTTCGGATTCAGTCCCAGTTCAGCGGCCATGGTGGAGCTGAGCTTGGCGACTTCGATGGAGTGTTGCAGCAGGTTCTGGCCGTAGGAGGAACGGTATTTCATGCGACCGATCATCTTGATCAGGTCAGCAGCCATGTTGTGGATGTCGAGGTCGATGACGGTGCGCTTGCCGGTCTCGATGATCTCCTGTTCCACTTGTTTTTCCACTTTATGAACCACTTCTTCGATACGTGCGGGGTGGATACGGCCGTCGGTGACCAGTTTCTGGAGTGACAGTCTGGCGATTTCGCGGCGAATCGGGTCGAAGCCGGAGAGCAGGATGGCGTCAGGGCTGTCGTCGATGATGATTTCCACGCCAGTGAGTGACTCAAGGGCTCTGATGTTACGGCCTTCACGACCGATGATACGACCTTTGATTTCGTCGTTTTCGATATTGAACACGCTCACGGTGTTCTCGATGGCAGTCTCGGCAGCGGTGCGTTGGATGGTTTCGAGGACCACCTTCTTGGCCACTTGGTTGGCGCTCATCTTGGCGTCTTCGGTGATTTCCTTCACATATACCATGGCTTCAGCCTTGGCGTCGTCCTTGATGAGTTCGATCAGGTGATCTTTGGCGTCTTTGGCGGACATGCCCGAGATGGTCTCCAGTCGTTTGGTTTCCTCTTCATAGACGCGGTCGAGGTCGGCTTTGCGTTTGGAGAATGCTTCCTGCTGGGCGCTCAGCTTGTCTTGGGTCGCCTGTATCTCCTTGCTCTTGCGCTGGATCTCTTCCATCTTCTGGTTGGCCTGTTGCTGCATCTGGTTGACCTTGTTCTCGGTCTTTTGCAACTCGCGTTTACGGTCGTTGCAGGCCTTTTCGTGTTCGTCCTTTAGCTGAAGGAATTTCTCCTTGGCTTGGAGGATACGTTCTTTCTTGATGACTTCCGCTTTTTCCTTGGCTTCTTCAAGGTAGTCGTTGGCCTCTTTGGTCACGGCTTTCCTAAGCAGGGTGGCGGTGATTAAATAGCCTACGGCGAGTCCCACGATGAGGGCCGCAATAGGGATGATGATTTGTAATGGGGCGGTGAGTAATAACATTTTACCTCTGTTTTACTCGGATGCATTGGGATGAGAAAAAACAAGAATCTGTCTGTCCTTAGGGAAAAGAATAAACCCTATTAGACACGCTTATGGTCACCGCGTTGCGCAAACGTCCACCGGCACCAGGGTGCTCCCCAAAAGGGGATGAGGCCTGTTTTTGCAGTACACGAGTAAACCTGTTGATTTGATATTATTGTTGAGTTTACCTGATGCGTTCGGACAGACAGAATCTATGCTTTCAAAGAACCTTATCATTGTTCGCCCAATAGGGAGTTCAAGTCGTTGAGTTGTTGTCCCAGATTTTGATCCCTATAGGCAAGTTCTGACTCGTATTTCACCGTTGACGTCGCAAACTGCAGGGCGGTCATTGACAGCAGGTCTTGCATGTCCTTGAACGCGTAATGGGCAGAGTAGGACTTGATCCTTTCGTTGATCAGAGCCGCCGCCTTCCGCACCTTTTCCTCATCAGAGCGGGCTACTGTCAGTCTGTACGACTTGTCGGCTATGACAATATTGATGGTGATCTCGTCCATGTCGCTGACGTCTTATGTTACTTACTCTTTGGTGTTCAAAATCGAAACGCACTGATCAATCTCCTTGATTAACTCCTTGATGAGCTTTCTTCCTTCTTTAATCTCTTCCTCGTTGTTACCGAGTGCGTTAACAATTGTTGTATTATTTATTTTATCGTGCAACTCCTGGTTCGTTTTGACCAATGCCTCGTTCTCCTCTCTGAGCGCACCGACCTCACGGGCCAACCGTCTGTTTTCTTCAACGAGCTGATTCTTGACATCAATGAGTTTCCTCACCTTGACCTCAATCTCGGACAATATGATGCTTATTTCAGCCATTGTTCTTCAGACTTGGAATTGTAGTGCAAAGATACGTTTTTTTTGAATTTTAAACCAAATCTTCACGCTTTTTTTCAAGGAATACGTACTTTTGTTGTCTCAAACCCTATTTAGATGAGATATTTTCCTATAATGATGCTCATGATTCC
>JAGCPJ010000040.1 GCA_017965765.1 Bacteroidales bacterium | reverse complement strand
TTGTCGTCTCTAGAAAACGAGCCTTGTCAGAGACCAAAGTCAGGTTATAAATCTCCCATATTTCAAGGCTACCTTTGGTGGAGAGATCCCCCTCTGCCCTTTCGTAGCGAAAGGTATCTCCCACCAGTTTCAGATGCTTGGCGAACAGATAGCCACACCAAACATCCAAGCCCAAATACACGACCATCATAGCGATGATGAACCATCTCTGATTCATATAGAAAATCGGTTTCTTTTCTGTAGGGGTTCCTATGGCTTCTAATTGACGAACAATCTCATCGCAGGGTTTTGTTTTAAAGCGAATTTCCCAGATTCCAACGATGATGACAAATACCATCACAATCCCTAGTAATACCATGGCCACACCTAAATTGGCTACCCCTTTTCCAATCTCCGACATAAGGAATCCAACAACCACGATCATGACCGTTGAATAATTAAGAATCAAGAAAAGCGAGAAGAGTCTCTTAAAACCACGAGCATGATTGGACAGGGTCAACAAATCTTCGTTTTCTAACGTTTTAAGTTGTAGTTTCCTGGTCAGTAATAGCTCGATGATCAGACCTGCTAAGCAAAATGTCACCCAAAACACCTTGGCCGAAAAACTACCATCCAAATACCAATTGAAGAAATCCAGTCCAAGAAACGCCAGAAATGGATATGAAATCACTTGTAGCCAACGATAACGTTTATAGAAATCCACGCTATGTTTGACAGAAGACTTCATTAGCCTGTCATTGACAATCTCCTGTTGGTCGAGTTGCTCTTTCAGCGTTTCGTATTGAGCCTTCAGTTGTTCTAATTCGTTCAGATTATTGTTTTCCATGATGATTCCCTTTCATTGTTTTTTGGACATTTGAACCAGTTTTTCCTTGATGCGAGCCAGGCGTACTCCCACATTGTTCGGCGTAATGCCGATGATCGCCCCGATTTCGTCGTAGGGGATGCCTTCGAGCCAGAGCAGCACGAGGCTGCGGTCAATCAGCTCCAATTGTGAGATGAGGTCGTGGAGTTTGCGCACCTGCTGTGTCTTGGGATTGTCGGCCTCAAAGGGGTCGATGTCCACCGTCAGCGGCACCGTCTCGATGCGGCGGCGTTCCTTCTTGTCTTGGTTGATAGCCGTATTCAAGGCCACACGATACACCCAAGTGCGGGCGCTGCTTCGACCCTCGTAGTGGTCGAAGCCGTTCCAAAGCCGGATCAAGACCTCTTGAAACAGGTCCTCCACTTCGGTCTTGTTATGCGAAAACATATAACACACCGTATAGATGGTCCGCTTATGCTCACGCACCAAAAGTTCAAACTGATGTTCCTTGTCGTTGTTCATAATGCTTTCGTTTCGTTGCAACGTTCATCATGTTAGACAACAAAGGAAAGGAAATCTTACATCACAGTAACGAATTTTGTTAAAATATCGTTTTTGGTTTCGATTCGAATCAGATACAAGCCTTTTTCAAATCCACTGAAATCCTGGTTGACCACATCGCCATCAACAGCGCGATCAAACACCAGCTGGCCCAAGGCGTTGTAGATGCTGACATGGTGGATGCCCTCCGCCTCAATGGTCACACGGCCTTGGGTGGGATTGGGATAGACCTTGGCAGATTGGTCTTCTGCTTCCGTGACGGCTGTGCAGTCCTCGATGATGTTGGTAAACTGCTCATGCCATGCAGAGTTCTCGTAAATCGAGACACATCCGCAAGGTACCATGAGGGTGGTGCTGCCAAAGCCGCCGAAGGGATAACTCTCAAGAGCTGGCGGGTCAGTAGCTAAAATAATGACATTCTCGAAGCTTTCGCAACTGGCAAAAGCGAAACTGCCGATGGAGGCTAATTTTTCAGGAAGCGTCAGCGAACCATTGAAGCCCCGACAGTCCTCAAAGGCGCTGGTGCCGATGGTCCTAACGGAGCTTGGGATTACCAGGGAACCAGTGAAGCCCCGACATCCCTCGAAAGTCCAGTTTTGTATGTTGGGCAACCTCTCGCTAAGGGTTAAAGTCCCGTCAAAACCCGTACAATTGGCAAAAGCCGACTCACCAAGCTGATTCACCGTATTGGGAATGACCAAGGAGCCTGTCAGTCCAGTGCAGCCCTCGAATGCATATTCCCCGATGGAGGTGATTTGCTCTGGAATCACCAATTCGCCTGAAAGTGTGCTGCAAAAATAAAAGGCATCGTCGCCGATGCGAGTCACATCGTTAGGAATGACCGTATTTTGGCATCCTGTGATGATCTCGTTCCATTCCGTTTTAATGATCGCATTGCAACCGTTTCGGGAATCATACACCGGATTGCCGCTTTCAACGACGATCTCAGTCAATGCGGCACAACCACCAAACGGATTCACGCCGATGAGGCCTACTGAACTCGGGATGGTAATGGAAGTCAAGCCAGTAAACCAGAACGCATAGCCTCCAATGAAAGTAACAGCGCTCGGGATGGTGATGGAAGTCAAGCCGGTACAACGGTTGAAAGCATCTTCAGCGATGGAAGTCACCGTGTTGGGGATGGTTGAATTCTTGCAGCCAAATTCAAGTTGATTAGTATAGGTCAGGATCACAGCGTTGCAGTTGTCGCGAGAGTCGTAGTCCTCATTGTTGGGATCCACCACAAAACCTTCGATGCCATCACAACCATAGAACGGCGTATAGCCGATATCTTCAACCGAGGCCGGAATAGTGATAACACCGGTGAACCCACACTTATCAAAAGCATCGTCGCCAATCTCTTTTATGGTATTCGGGAGAACCAAAGCACCCGTTAGTCCCGTGCAGTAGGCAAAGGCATAGCTATCGATGATGGTGACTGTATATGGATTGCCATTATAGTAGGCCACGGTCGGGATGTTGAGCGTTCCCGTCGCTTCGTAACCGTCCACGTGACCCATCACCGTCACCGTGACGTCATCGTAATTAATCGAGTATTCCAAATCACCGTAGGTGAAATCTTGGGCGCTCAGCATGGTTGCGCCAAAGGCGAATGCCACCAGCATCAAGAACACTTTTAGTAAAAATGTTTTCATGGTTGTTCTTCCTTATCTTTTCGTTGGGACAAAGATAAGGAATATTTTCTAACCAAAGCAATTATCCCCACCAAAGCCGCCGCTCCTAAGGCAACCCACCACCAACGAAAGGGACGCGCGTCCTCCACGACACTTGTTGTTTCAGGCTCAGGCTCAATATAATAAATGTACTTGCCCTCGCGGATAAGCTGCAAAGTATAGTTTAAAATGGAATCACCATGAGCGAATGAGAGTTCCTCTGGCGTGAAGTTGACGGGATAGTCGGGCAACACGCCGCGACCGTAGGGGAAACGCTCGTTGACCACCGTGTCGAACACCACCTTGATCGTTGGGATTTGGATGGCTATATCGGAATTGGGCAACACATATTGCGTAAAATTTTCTGCCTTCATTTGATGGTAGGCCGAACCTGTCTCACGTCCGACGATGACGCCTCGATTCTGCTTTTTCACCCAGCCTGCAAAACAGGTGGAGGCCGAAAACGAAGTCTCGTTGGTGAGCACATACAGCCGCCCCTTGTAGTTGACCAAGGAGTCGGGATTGCTCCATTCCAGCTTGTCCTTCACAAAGCCTTCGCCATTCGGGAGCGGCTCATAACCCGCATAAAGCATATCTGGATCATCCTCTACGGGGCAACTGCCGAAGCAGAGAAAACCGCCTTTTTTGTTCACGATGTTTCGCATC
>JAGCPJ010000006.1 GCA_017965765.1 Bacteroidales bacterium | reverse complement strand
CCCCGCTACTGGAGGGTTCCTTTCCTTCCTCCGCCAGAGACCTAGAGAGCCACGAGGCGGCTATGACGCCGGGGCGCACCTCTTCCCATTCCGAACCGAGAAGGTAAGCCCGGCAGTGCCGATGATACTGCATCCGTGTGGGAAAGTAGGTCGCCGCCCACCCTTACGAGAAAGCCCGCTCGATTGAGCGGGCTTTCTTCGTTTAGAGTTGAGGGTTTAGAGTTGAGAGGCAGTTGTGGAGTTTAGAGTTTTCGCATTCCGCATTCCGAATTCCGAATTTTCTCCTATCTTTGTACCGTGAAAAAATTTGCCGCCACCATATTGTCCCTGCTGATCTGCATCGCCACCTTCGGACAAACCCGAAAGGTGGACTCGACATTGGTGAGCTTCTACCCTTCCCACTTCGACTCTATCGCGCTCACCAAACCCATTTACCTCGATACCAGCACCTTCCACGCCAACGAATTCGACCCGCTCTCCAAAGAGCTAACCCTCTACTCCACCCTGTCCAACATCGGCATGGCCCACAAATCGATGAGATTCCGCCATCCCGGCCTCGTAGGCTTCGACCTTGACGTGCCCGCTTTCGCATCCTATATCAAAACACAAAAAGACCTCAAAACCTATCTCTCCCTCCTGCCCTACTCCGAGATCCGCTATGTGATGACCTCAGGCGACAAAGAACAACACCTGAACTTCAAGTTCGGAAGGCAATTCCTACAGGGACTATTCCTCTCCTTTGAATACAACATCAACTATTCCCCTGGCATCTATACCAACAACAGGGCAGATAACAACTATTTCTGGGTTAACGCTTTATATAACACCAAAGACCAACGCTACGGTGCCATAGCCTATTGGTTCCGCAACAAGCTGTCCGTCCAGGAAAACGGCGGCATCGTTTACGACAGCGTTTACCAACAGCACCTGGAAAGTGACAACTCCGTGCTCCTGACCCACCTGAACAACGCCACCAACTTCATGAAAGTTTCTGGCATAGGCGTCCAACAGTACTTCAACCTGCTTCCCCAACACAAAAAAAGCCCTAAACCAACCCAACAAACCGCCATCGACACCCTCCTCCCCATGGACTCCACCCACTTCTTGATGGATACGCTGGAAGTGGTGACCGAACGGAAATTCTCCCTCGGGCGCCTCAACCATAGCTTCGCCTACCAACGCAACCAGCTGTTCTACAATGAGACTTCGGCAGCCCTGCCCTTCTATGCGGCATACGATACCATTTTTGCCAATAAAACCACCGATACCACTGTTTTACAGGCTTTCCGGAACAATATCACCTGGAACACCTTGGGGTATAAGAAATATGCTGACGATATCCCGTTTTACCTTTATGCGGGCATCGACTACGACTTTTTCAAGCTGAAACACTACGATTACCTGGAGGACAGCCTCATTACCGACCACAACTACAACCAAGTGGCCATCAATGGAGGAATCATCATCAACCTCTTCAAGTCAACCACCATCACCGGACACGCACGGCTGATCACCCTAGGCTATCAAATCGGCGATTTCAACCTCGATGGACAATGGCGCCAATACCTCGGCAACACCGAACGCAATTGGGGTAAGCTGACCGTCGATTTCAACATGAAACGCCAATCCCCCACTTGTTTGAGACCAGTTACAATTCCAACCACTTCCGGTGGGAAAACGACTTCCATGCCGCGACCTATTTGAGCCTGAACGCCAACTACCGTTACAAGTTCTTCAATGTCGGCCTCAGACATACCACCATCAACGACCTCATTTACTTCAACGAGGAAGCCCGGCCAACACAACATGACGGTCTGGCAAGTATCAGTGAGCTGTACGGCAACTTCAGCCTGAAACCTGGAAGATTCCAAATCGAAGGCTTCCTGGCACTCCAGAAAGCCAGCAACGACAACATCCTCCATCTTCCGGCACTCCAGAGCCGTTTGAAATTCGGCTATTCCCAGCCCATCTTCAAGAAAGCTGCAATATTGCAACCCAGCCTCACCATAAACTACTTCACGAAATACTACGCCGATGCCTATATGCCCGCCTTACGAGCCTTCTACTTGCAACACGAGGTGAAAGTGGGCAATTATCCGTTTATCGACCTGGCCCTCGCCATCAACGTGAAAAAAGCGGATATCTACGTACAATACAGCAACATGTTCTTGCTGACCGGCAACCATGACGCTTTCATCGCCCCACACTACCCCATGCGCGACAGCAAGATCTTCTTTGGCATTAACTGGAGGTTGTTTAATTAATGCGGAATTAGGAATGCGGAACGGCGAAGCCCTCAACGAAGTGAAACGAGTTAATGCGGAATTCTTTTTTCTTCTAGTGGCCAGTTTGGTACTATGCCAACAGGTGAGAGCACAACATACGGATTTGGTCTATTACCAAGGGCATTTTTTTGTTTCGCAACCTATTCCAGAGAATGTTATGGCCAGGATGGAGGGAAAATCCAGACCTGAAAAAGCCGTGGTGGCATACCAAGATTTAAGATACCTGACCCTACCCTATTACGATTTCAACGGTGACATCCAACGCGGCGAGATGGTCTGCCATAAAGACATCGCCTCCGACCTGTTACATATCTTTTGCGGCTTGTTCAAGGCAAAATACCCCATTTGTAGCATCCGATTGGTGGACGATTTCAATGCCGACGACGAGGCTTCCATGGAAGCCAACAACACCTCCTGCTACAACCACCGCTTTGTCCCGGGAACCAGAAAGCTATCAAAACACGCCTGGGGAAGAGCCATCGACATCAATCCGCTGCAGAATCCATGGATCCATGGCCAACAGGTACATCCATCCACTGCGGGGGCATACGTGGACAGGAGCAAAGATTTCGCCCATAAAATCGACAAAAACGACCTGTGTTATCGGCTATTCAAAGAAAAGGGATTCTTCTGGGGAGGCGTTTGGATTCAGAAGGACTATCAGCACTTCTTTAAGTAAGTGGAAAGTGGAAAACTAGCTAGATGCCGCGTTGCTTCTTGATCACCTCATACGCTTGGTTGATCTCCTGGAACTTCTTCTCGGCAGCCTGACGGACGTCTTCTCCCAAGTTACTCACCAGGTCGGGATGGTTCTTCTTGGCCATCTCCCGATAGGCCTTTTTCACCTCCTCGTCCGTAGCATTGGGATCAATGCCCAAAATCTTATAAGCGTTGTCGGTGGCATTGATCTCCCTGACAAACATGGCTTTGATGGACTGGTAATCCGGATCTGTCACACCCATGTATAGGGAGATGGTATGGATGACATCGATCTCAGGATTCGACACGTTGCCATCGGCGGCCGCAATGCCGAATAGATAGTGCAACAGTTGAAGCCTTGAGGAGTACTCCATGTACTGGCCTACCTGACGGCTCACATCATAGATGTTGTAGTCCTTGTTCAGGATCTCGCGCAGCATTTTGATGTAGTTCTCTGTCCTCTCCTGACCGAAGTTCTGCAAGAAGAACCGTTTCACGTAGTCCAGTTCCGATTTCTTGACTCCCCCGTCAGCCTTCATCACAGCGGCGGAGAGCACCAGCAAAGTCACGTTGAAATCACGTTTTTCCTCCGTATTGCCGAAATGCTCATTTACCTCGGAACGCATCACACTTGGCCGGACTCCTGAGAAAAGACTCCCCAAGGCATAACCGATAATGCCTCCCATTGGACCGCCAAACGCCCAGCCCAAACCAGTCAAAATCAATTTAGTGAAACAACCCATGTTTTTTATTGAAATGATTGCAAAGGTAGCAATCTTTTTTTGTATTTTTGCCTCTTCAAATCCAAAAAGGATCATTATTTAGTAAAATCATCTATAAACCATTAAAACACAATGACTAAGTACGTTTACACCTTTGGTGGAAAGACCGCTGAAGGCAATGCTTCGATGAAGAACGAGCTGGGTGGCAAGGGTGCTAACCTCGCCGAAATGTGCTTGCTCAAGCTGCCCGTTCCGGCTGGCTTGACCATCACTACCGAATGCTGCACAGCCTATTATCAAAACAACTGCCAACTTCCTGCTGGCCTCATGGACGAAGTTCACGCTGGCATGAAGAACATGGAGAACATCATGGGCATGAAGTACGGTGACCCCGAGAACCCGCTGCTCGTCAGCTGCCGTTCCGGTGCGCGCAAGTCCATGCCTGGCATGATGGACACCGTTTTGAATATCGGTCTCTGCTCCAAGACCATCCCTGGCTTGATCAAGAAGACCAACAACCCTCGTTTCGTGTATGACAGCTACCGCCGTCTTATCATGATGTACGCCGACGTCGTCATGGAGAAGGCTGAAGGCATCGAACCCGCCGACGGTAAGAGCATCCGTAAGCAACTCGACGACATGCTCGACGCTTACAAGGAGAAGATGGGCTACAAGAGCGACACCGAGCTGAAGGCTGAAGAGCTCCAGCAACTCGCTGAGAACTTCAAGGTCCGCATCAAGGAAGTGCTGGGAACCGAGTTCCCCGACGATGCCGAGGCCCAACTCGAAGGCGGCATCAAGGCCGTGTTCAAGAGCTGGAACGGAAAGAAGGCCATCTCCTACCGCCGCATCGAAGGTATCCCGGATGACTGGGGCACGGCAGTCAACGTGCAGACCATGGTGTTCGGTAACATGGGCGAAGGCTCCGCTACCGGTGTGGCATTCACCCGTAACCCCGCTACTGGCGACAACCAGTTCTATGGTGAATGGCTGATCAACGCCCAAGGCGAAGACGTGGTGGCTGGTATCCGTACCCCCAACCCGTTGAACGACGACACCAAGAACGAGCAGAACAAGCACATGCACTCCATGCAGGAGCTGATGCCCGAGACCTACAAGGAACTCTGCGAGGTGCGCCGCATCCTTGAAGAGAACTACCACGACATGCTCGACATCGAGTTCACCATCCAAGATGGCAAGCTCTACATGCTGCAGTGCCGTGTCGGCAAGCGCACTGGCGTTGCCGCTCTGACCATGGCTCTCGACATGCTGAAGGAAGGCCTTATCGACGAAAAGGAAGTCGTCATGCGCCTCACCCCTGAGCAACTCGACGAGCTGCTCCACCCCATCCTCGACGCTGCTGACGAGAAGAAGCACAACGTCATCGCCAAGGGTCTGCCCGCAGGTCCTGGTGGCGCTGTCGGTCGCATCGCCCTCACCAGCGAGAAAGCCAAGGAATACCGTGCCGCTAAGGTGGCCAACGTCCTGGTCCGTGAGGAAACCAACCCCGAAGACGTCGAAGGCATGCGTG
>JAGCPJ010000039.1 GCA_017965765.1 Bacteroidales bacterium | reverse complement strand
TGAAGGATTTCTTCGATGTTGTCGGCACGAAGCACGAGCGTGCCAGCGTTGGTTTGAGCAAAGGAAGCCCCGCCACAGGCGAGGCAAAGTAAAACAGTCAGATACAGTCTTTTCATGGCATATCAATTTGATTCAATATGCCGCAAATATAATCAATTTGTTCTCAAACACCGCACTTCACCACCCAGTTCATACTCAATGGGGCCGTAATGCTTGGCGTAGTACAGCTCCGTAGGGAAGGTGTTGCGGGTGATGGCATCCTGGTCGGTAATCTTGAAGTGCAACACGTCGTTAAAAACCACCCCATTCACCTCGTGACTGCGGAGCACCTCCATCGTACAATTGTATAGACGCTCGATCAGCCTTTCATCGCTGCATGTCGTGCAGGTAAAATGCTCTCCGTCCACATTGACATCAAATTGAACATCATAGAAACACAGAGCGAAATGGGTGTTCCTTCCGTAATAATTGGTGACACTTAAATTACAAGCGCGACCCTCATAAAAGCTGACGCGACCATCTTGAAAGATGTTTTCACAGAGGTCTTCATCAGTCTTTACAAACAAGAAATACGCGTTGCCTTCCACCATATCGGCCTGGGGAGCCGAGAAGTTAAACTCCTGGGTGATACCGTTCTGGTCTTGAACGTGGAACGCCAACTTGTCCTGGTCCACAAACCATTCCTTGAAGCGGTCATCCACATAGTGGTATTCCGGTTTCACACACGAGGTGAGGGCCATCAGTAGCACGACGGCCATCCAAATCTTATTCTTCTTCATAACGCAAGTATTTTTCACCGTTCGACATTTCAATGGCAATCACGCCCTTTTCATAATTGTAATAGAGCCTCTCGATATAGATGCCCTGCAGGTCCTGGTTCTCGTTGGGGAACTCGAACACGTTGTAATAGGTGCGGCCGTTGACCTCGAAGGTCTCATGGACCTTGAACAGGTCCGTGGGTTCCCCGATGAAAGGGATGGAGGCATACATTTGATGGCAGCTCAGCTGGGCATACTTGTGCCGGGCCGGATAGTCATAATATACACTGTCAGCCATATAGGCATTGGAAAAACGGATGTCGATGTCGAACAGCGGATAGTCGGGCTTGCAGGTTGTGATGTCGATTTCATAGTCGAAATACACCGTTGGTGAGGGTTTGTATTTTCCCACATAATCGTCAAAGCCCCAAGCATTGTTGCCTTGTGCCTTCACCCGGTAGCGCATCACCTTAAAAGGAATGACCACCCGGTCGCTTTCATGTTGGAGATAAAAGGTCTGGCCGTCCTCGTAAGGCACCGTGGCAAGATACTGTTCCGGAATCGGACCGAGGTCGATGTACTCGGGCTCTTTGTTCGGGCATCCCGTAAAGCCGATGACCGCTACAAAAGCCGTCAACAAAAACAAGATTCTTTTCATGGTTCGATGATTTGAAATTTCACATTACAAAAGTACAACAGATAAACGTTCTTTGTGAAGGGTTTCGTCTTCATTACAAGATATTTTACCAGTAACTATCTGTTATTAAACCATTTGACATGTGGTCATTACAACTTTTTTGAAACATACCCTAAACGGTAAAACAATGTTTCTTGGATGTAAACCACGTGAATTGTAAAGCAGAAAAACTTGTAATCAAAAGATATAATTCGCTGATAATCAAAACCATCATTTTGGAATCGTTTGTAACGGCCTCTGCCAAGTGCCTTTTGTTTGAAAAGAGTTCCTAATTTTGCGAAAAAGAAACACATCTACATGTCAAGGTCATTGTTTTTCTTCGGCATCGTCCTCCTGCTACTCCCCTCATGCACCTTCCGCTCGAAGGCTAAGACGGAGCGTATGGAGGCCGTGGTGAACGAAGTGCGCGACCGTTACCGTGCCGACGAGGACATCAGCAACGACGACCAGATCTTCGAGGCTTACGACTATTTCCTTCACGCCAAGGATTACCGGAACGCCGCTCCAGCCGCCCTTTACAGCGGTCGGGTACGCCAAGCCAAAAAGGAATACGAAGCCGCCATGAACTGTTACCAAGAGGCCGACCGTTACGGTCGCTTGACAGGCGATTCTGTCAGCGCCGCCTTCGCCCAATATTACATAGGTGACCTCCTCAACAACAGCGGCCATGAAGACAAGGCCATCGTCAACTACAAAGCGGCAGCCGAGCTGTGGGGCGACAGCCTCTCCCGCAAGGCCAAGTGCCTCAACGCCGTAGCCATGATGAACATCGTCATCGAGGCGTATGACAGCGCCTTTATCTATCTGGAACAGGCCTTACAGCTCGCCCAGACCTCCCATGACCCCGTCACGGAAGCCTCCGTTTGGAACAACTACTCCGTGGCTTACCAGCTCACCGACGACTTCGACGCGGCCAAAGACTGTCTTCGGAAAGCCTTGCCTTTGGTGGATGTCAAGCGCCGTCCCATCGCCCTGATGAACCTCGCCAAAGTGTATCTTGCCTTGGACGAATGCGACTCCCTCGAATACTATAAAACAGCGATGCTCAACGCCATGGAACTGACGGAATGCCGCCCCGAGACCATGGCCGCCGTCTATGCCTTCCTGATCAAAGAAGCCTTGGCCAACGACGATTATGCCACCGCGTTCGAACTGGAGAAAAAACACGAAGAAGTCGCCCTCGACATCCTCTCCGACCAAACCCAGAGCTCCGTGCTCGAGATCCAGAAGAAATACGACTTCGAGACCCAAGCCAACCAACACAACCGTCAGATGCTCTCGCGACAACGACTCATCATCGTGCTAATCGTCGTCTTAATGATCGCCCTGGTCATCATCACTGGTTTGATCTTCAATGCTTTGAAAAAGAAACGCATCGAAGCCGAAATCAACGCTAACTTGTTGGAACTTAAGAAACGCAACGAACAACAACGGCTGGAACAGAGCGACCTCCAAACCCAAATCGAGACCCTTCAAAAACAAACTGGAGACCGACTCAAAGACGAATACCTTCAGAAGTGCCATATCATCCGATGCTTTGAAGTGTATTCCCGTGACCGCAACAACCCCATGGGGTTCAAGGACTTGGAGAAAGCCCTGTTTGAGGGCGAAGACCATTGGACGGGATTCGAACAAGCCTTCGAGGGCGTGCATCCTGGGTTCATCGACTCCGTCAAGACCAACTATCCCGACCTCACGGAATCGGAGTTCCGTTATTGCCTGCTCTCACACTTCAAACTCAGCCGACAAGAATACGCCGACGCCCTGGGATGCAGCGTCTATAACATCGACAAAATCAGGGCAAGCCTCAACAATAAATTAAGAATTTAGAATTTAGAATTATGAGAGGGACCATAAAGACTCTTTTCTTATTGATTATCATTATCTTGGGCACCAACTCATGTAATAAGGAGCCTTCCTACAGGGAGCTGTTCTACAACAGCCTCCTCGCCCATTCCGACGGCAAGGAAAAAAAGGTGGATGTGAAGGGGTCGTTGATGAACGGCGACATGAAAAACCCCAACATCGAATCGTGGCTGGTGGATGATATCCTTTACGTATGTTTCTACGAGACGGTGGAAAACTGCATGACCTTGGTCACCGACAACAATGGTAACCTGCTGTTCTCGAGAAGGATGGAAAAACAGTATCCCTGCGTGGTGAGGGTCTTCATGGGCAACGAACCCACGGGTACATACCATCTTTACATCACCGACGGCATCAAGACCGCCGAGGGAGATTTTTATTATGTCAACGCCTCGCCTTGGGGAAACGGAAAACAAAACAACCATCAATAAATCATGAAAAACATCCTATTAATCATTTTGGCCTTGGCCCTCTGCCTTCCAACCTTGGCACAAGAACAAGACAACGAGCCTTGTGTCAGCAATGAGATTGCTTTAAGCTATGGAGTTCATCCCGTAAGCGGTGATGACTTTCTACCCGACGTGCCCTTTTACTCTTATTACCTCGACAAAGTAGGAGCCTTTTCGGGCAGTTACACCCACTTCTTCAACAAAGTTGTCGGCGTGGGCGGCACCTATTGTTTCGACTATAGGGAAATCGACTACCGGCATCATGGCACCAACAATCCAATGGTCTGCAATCTCTACGAGTCCTGCCACTCCCTTATGGGACACCTCAAACTGAACTGCATCAACAAGAAACATTTCACCCTTTATGTCAAAGCAGATGCAGGCCTTTGTTTTTGGGGCTACCGACTGGAAGAATTTCAACCCGACCTGTTTGGGGTGAACCTTCCTACCAAGCACTGTTGCTTTGCCTGGCAAGCCGCTGCTGGTGTTGAGGTCGGTAACGACCGCATCGCCGGATTCCTGCAATGGGGTGTCGGCATGGAAGGCAACTACAACTTGGGAATCAGATATAAATTCAAAAACCGCGCACAATGAAAAAACTCTGGATCATTTGCACCACGCTCATCATGATGAGCTCCTGCATCGAGCACGCCCATATCTATCAGAAACTGTCCGACGAAGACGCTGCTGCCATCCCTTACCAATTGGGACAAAGGGTGGATTTCGTGAACCAGGACGGCGACACGCTGACTTACGAAGTCGTTTTCGACGACACCTATCCCTACGATCAAGACCGATTCTTCTCGCGGACACACGAAGGAACGGGAAAGATTCCAAAAGACGACTATTACTGCTACGCCCGCACAGTGATTCTCGAATGCGAACAAAACCATAGCTTAGGGTTCACCATCCTTCCTGGCAAGGACCTCATATTCTATTTGGGGAACGAATTCGACCTCAACGGTAACCTCCTGAGCTACCAACCATACGCCTCTTTGGACGATACCGAATACACCAACGTCCACCACGAGATCCTCTACAGCCAATACACAGGCCAGCTGATCTACGACTGGTACTACAACGAGGCATTCGGACTCTTGTTTATCCAATACTATGATCAGTCATTGACGAGGGTTCCTTCCCGCCAAGTCGGATGAAAGCCGTTTTTCATTAGGAAAGATGCATTGTGTCCAAAATTTCAGCAACAAAAGTATTGACATTATTAAAATAATGTATATTTTTGCATCGAAATTATTAAATACAATGCATTATGAAAATAGATTCCATTGAAAAAGCCCGCTATTATGTGGGCAAAGCCGAAATGATTTTGAAAGAACGTGGACTGCTGGATGAGGAGGTCCAACTTTATGAAAACAAAAAAGCGGTTCGCAAGGCAGGAAGGATGCTGTGGTATGGGGTGCTGCTGGCGTTGGATGCGGTGTTTGATGTCAGGACAGACCGACGGACCAAGGTGAAGATCGACGTTTATCTGGATGCCATCTCCGAACGCGACGAGGCCCTGGCAAAGGTGGTCGATTGTGGTTGCGACATCATTTGGGTCTATATCGCTTACGACGGCATCCAATCCAAGCCCCTCTGCGACGAAGGCATCCGCATGGCCAATGAGATCATTGACCGCTGCGAAAAAATGCTCCAATAAATACGGATTTTTTTTGCGAAAAAAGGGTTAAAGCGCAATTATTATAGAATTCTTTTTATTTTTGCAAAAAGTCTCGTTATAACGATAGTTTATGAAACCAATTAAAATATATCACGGTTCAACAAAGATCATCGAAAAGCCCGTTTTTGGGGTAGGAAATCCAAAGAATGATTATGGATTGGGCTTTTATTGTACCGAAAATCTTGAACTCGCCAAAGAATGGGCAAGCACGGAACAACACGATGGCTTTGCCAACTGCTATGAGATCGACTTGGATGGTTTGGACATCCTCCATCTTAATCAAAAACCCTATCATATCCTAAATTGGCTCTCGATACTGTTGAAAAACAGAACGTTTGTCCTGTCACAAGGCCTGCCTACAGAAGCAAGAGCGTATCTGTTGAACTATTTTTTGCCCGACTACGAGCCTTACGATATCATCATTGGTTATCGGGCCGATGATTCTTACTTCTCTTTTGCCAATGCCTTCTTGAACAACACTATCTCGTTGGAGCAATTGCGCAAAGCAATGCATTTAGGAAAACTGGGGGAACAATTCGTATTGAAAAGTGAAAAAGCGTTTGCGAGCATCCATTTCAAGGAAAGCATCCCCGTTGACAGCAGTCTGTACTACCCGAAACGCCAAGCCCGCGACCGTCAGGCCCGGGAAGACTATCAGAAAGAAAAAACCGCGACATCCTCTGTCGATGCAGTATATATGATTGATATTCTTAGAGAAAAATGGACCTACGATGACTCACGCCTATAACACTTTGTATCTCGAGGATGTGATGAATAACCTCGGCACCATGTTCGACTGCGCCGTCCGTGCTGCAAATTGCGACCTGACGTTGTTTTACGAGATGTTTCTGTCAAGTGGCGTCGCCTCACAAATTGAGGCGGGCAATCCCCGTTACCTGTCGGGACTATCAGGGATGGAGCTGATGCAACTGGTTTTGGATAAAACCATTGACAAAACGGTGCCCGTCCTGTCCTACGCACCCTTGGACCGCACTCCGGAATATTGGGTAGGTTGGGCGTTGGCCTATTACCAATGGTATCGTGCTCGGTCGTTTTCATTCCTTAAAAGCAATGGATTAAACATCAACACCTTGCTTTCGCTTTATCCAACCTTGCATGAGGCCGACCTTTCCAAATTTGTACAAACAGCCGATGTGCTGATGGAGCAAGGTCTCCAACACCGGAAAAACCCCCTGAAAGCCATCCGAAAGCAGTCCCGTCTCACTCAAAAAAAGCTGGCTGATTTGTCGGGGGTTTCTCTTCGTATGATTCAAGCTTACGAACAGGGCGACCAGGACATCACTAAGGCAGAAGTGCGCTCGGTCCTTGCACTGTCACGGGTGCTCGGATGTCGTCCTGAGGTGATTATACAGCATTAACGATTCCCCGAAACATTGGCAGCGATGGCAAAACAAAAAAACGTATATTTGCAGTCATCATGGAAGAAATCATCACCTTTCTCACCAACGTGCTCCACAACAACAACCGCGAGTGGTTTCATGAGCACAAACAGGAATACCAAAGCGCCCAGGCGAAGTTCAACGCCATCGCCGAGCAGATCATCGAGGGCGTGGCACAGTTCGACCCCGACATGCAGGGCTTGACGCTCAAAGACTGCACCTACCGTTTTTATCGCGACACCCGTTTTTCTTCGGACAAGCGGCCTTACAAGACCCATTTCGGGGTGTTCGTCTGCAAAGGCGGCAAGAAGTCCATGCTCAGCGGCTATTATTTTCAGGTACAACCTAGGGAATCAGAGGATTACTTTAGCGGCAATATGCTCTGCACCGGGATGTACATGCCTTATCCAGAGACCTTGAAAAATGTCCGCGAGGAAATACTATACAATGGCGAACCCTTGCAGAAAGCCATCAAGAAGGCCAACGGCTTCTCGTTGGACACCCATAGCACCCTGAAACGGGTACCCAACGGCTATCCCAAGGACCATCCCTACGCCGAGTTCCTCAAACAGCGCGACTGGCTGCTGGTGAAGGAAGTCGATGACAAACACCTCTACAGCCCCAATCTGGTGGAATGGGTCCTTGAAGAGTTCAAGAAGACCAAGGACTTCTGCCAGTGGCTGAACCGTTCTTTTTGATTGTTGTTGAAAATATTTTTTCAAGAAAGGTGTTGAAGATATCAAAAATATTGTTATTTTTGCAGCGAAACAATAAACAATATTTATCGTGAAGAAGGATTTGATTCAGGAAGCGAGGCGTTATGTGGCCAATGCAGAGAAAACGCTAAATGAAAACGGGTGTTACAACAAGGAGCTGAAACAATATGAAGATGAGAAATATGTCCGTGCCGCCGGGCATTATCTGTGGCATGCGGTATTGCTGGCCTTGGATGCCGTGTTCAACGTCAGGGCCGACCGTCGCACTCGGGTGGATATACGTGACTATTATGAGGCTGTGAGAAAAAGGGATAAGAAGCTGCTGGCTTTAGTGAACAACAGCTATAACACCATGCATCTGTCCATGGATTATGACGGCAATTCACGTAAAAAGGTGTGTGATGACGGCATTTCCCTGGCAAACGATATCATCAACCGCTGCGCCTCTTTCCTAACTGCCTGAACGATCCCGACAAGCGACCTGCGACGTTTTATGGCAAGGTTGTTGCTTTTCAGCCTTATACAACCCCTAAAACACGTCGTTATGGATTACCTACTGCTAACCATCACCTTCGCTGGGGCACTGATCTCCGAGATGCTCTCCATCTACGCCGACATGATCGGTTGCAAGACCTTCCTCAAGAAGCTGTTGCCCGGCAAATCAGAACGATTCTACTTTATCCTTGATGCTTTGCTGATGCCTTTCATCGGCACGGCCTTGGCCTTTTTCATCATGGAACCCGAGAGTATGAAAACCGCCTTCTGCGCCGGCCTCACCTGGTGCGGCACCCTGCAGACCCTCGGACTCACCCTGAAATCGGAGACCACCACAACCATCAAGGAATCGGGCGGCAAAACCACAGTCTCCTCCACCACCAAAACCACCAAGAAAGTCTAACCCAAACACCAATCGCCATGAAAACAAGGACCAAAAAAGATTCGAAGAAACCACTCCTCATCCTCGCCATCATACTCTTGCTCTCGTTCATCGGCCTGTTTGTCGGAGCCAAAATCAACCGCGACCACCTCAAAAAAGAACTCATCGTCATGCTAGAAGAAAAACACCTTCGCAACGAGAGCTTTGAAAATCGCTTGACACAACTGGAACTCCGCAACCAGAAAATCACCCGCATCATCGGACGAGACGAAACCGTTGAAAAATGGATTGACGAGCTTCGTGGACATTGACAAAAAAACTATCTTTGCAGCATCTTAACTGATGCATTATGAAAACGAAAACCTTCCTTTGGGCGGCCATGGTTTTAGTGATGGCAGCCTGCACAAGCCACAAAGAACCGCAATTCAATATCCAGGTGAACCTTGCCAATGCCGATGGACAAACCGTCTATCTGCAAAAGGACGGCCAGGTGCTCGACTCTGCAGTCATCCAAAACTGGGATGCCGCATTCAAGACCCCCGTATGCTCCGACAATGAGATGTACACCATCATGCTCAAGAAATGGCGCCGTCCCTTCTCTTTCTTCACCGACAATAAAGACATCCGTCTGGAAGGCGACGCCCAGAACCCCAACGCCATTGTGGTAAAAGGCTCAGAGACGCAAGACCGATTGGTGGCTTTCAACGAAAGCTACTACGCCCTTGAGTCGAAACTGGAAGCCGACAGCACCGTAAATCCCGCCGATGGCGAGGAAATGTTGAAGATGCACTGCTTCGACTATGTCTGGGAAAACCCCAAAGATCCAGTGGCGCATTATGTGCTCTACCGTTACAAGTGGGCTTTCGGTCCCTGCGAGCTGCGTACCATGATCGACAACATCCATCACGCTGACAGCACACTGGTTACCAGCAACTTAAAGCTTGCAGAGGACTACGTGGAGAAACTGGAAAGCGTGCAGCCCGGCCAACCCATCATCGACTTCACCCAGAACGACCCCGACGGCAATCCTGTGACACTCTCCAAGTTGGCAGAAGGCAAACTGTTGCTCGTGGATTTCTGGGCGTCTTGGTGCCCCGACTGCCGCAAAGAAAACCCCAACGTGGTGGCCGCCTACAACAAGTATCACGACAAGGGCTTTGACGTGTTGGGCGTTTCATTCGACACCGACCGCACTGCTTGGTTGGCAGCCATCGAGAAAGACAGTCTCACTTGGACACACGTCTCCGACCTCCAAGGTTGGGGCAATGCCGCCGGAGAGCTTTACTCCATCGCTTTCATCCCACAAAACGCCTTGATCAAAGACGGCAAGATTGTCGCCAGGAATTTGGAAGGGGAAGCGTTGATGCAAGAGATTGAAGCGCAGTTATTCTAAAATGATTATTATCAAGAATTTGAGAATTTGAGATTGTATCATCGTGTGACATGTTCTTGGAAATTAGAGAATGAAAAACGCTAACGTTTTTCTCTCAAATTCCAATAATTCAAAAACGTCAAATATAAATTCTCTAATTCTCTAATTCTTGATAAAAAAATGTCCCGGTGCCCAAGCCACGAACGGAGGGTTGGGATAATCCTTCTTATCGTATTCCAACGGCTGGCCATCACTGATTCGTAAAACTTTACCCCCTGCAGCAGTGAGGATGGCATCGGCAGCGGCGGTGTCCCATTCCTTGGTCTTGCTGTAGCAGACATACACATCGGCGGTACCCTCCACCAGACGGGCGAACTTCAGGCTGCTGCCCTGGCTGTCGATCACTAAATCAGGATGAGCAGGGCGTAATACCCTGTCGATGTATTCATCTACTTCGGGAGTTCTATGCGAACGACTGACCAAAACAGTGAAGGGTCTGTTTTCTCCTGTCTCCTGTCTCCTGTCTCCTGACTTCCATAACTTTTTACTCACCGGCGCATAGATCACGCCGAGGACGGGCCTTTTGTTTTCAATCAAGGCAATGTTGACGGTAAACTCACCGTTGCGTTTCACGAACTCGGCAGTGCCGTCCAAAGGATCCACCAGCCAGTAACGGCCAAAACGGGATCGGTCCGCAGGAAGGTCCTCCTCGCTCACGAAAGGCAGACCCGTCGGTTGCAACGTCTCCTTGATAATCTCGCTCGCGCGCAGGTCCGCCTGCGTCACGGGAGAAGCATCGTCCTTGAGATAGACCTCAAAGGGTTTCTCATAGATCTCCATGATGGCCCGACCCGCCAGCCGAGCCGCTTTAATTGCCGATAACATCAAATTGTTCATAACACAAAATTAAAAAAAATAAAAAAAGTGGTGGCTATACATTTTTATTCTACTAATTTTGCCGCCGAAACCAAGTGTACAACAACACCGAAATCTGAAAAATCAAACAACAACGATGACAAAAAACCTAGTAATTGTTGAGTCTCCCGCCAAGGCAAAGACCATTGAAGGCTTTTTAGGGAAGGAATACACGGTCAAATCGAGCTACGGCCATGTTCGTGACTTGAACAAGAACACGCTCAGCGTCAACATAGAGAAGGATTTTGAACCCGAATACGAAATCAGCGACGACAAGAAGAACCTGGTCGCTGAATTGAAAAAACTATCCAACCAGGCAGAGACCATCTGGCTGGCATCCGATGAAGACCGCGAGGGAGAGTCGATCTCATGGCATCTCTACGAGGCCCTGAACCTGAAGAACAAAGATACCAAGCGTATCGTCTTCCACGAAATCACCAAGACCGCCATTCTCAACGCCATTGAGAATCCCCGGTCCATCGACATGGACCTGGTGGCCGCTCAGCAGGCCCGCCGTGTGCTCGACCGTCTCGTGGGTTACGAGCTGTCGCCCCTCCTCTGGAAGAAGGTGAAGCCGTCGCTCTCCGCAGGCCGTGTACAATCGGTGGCCGTCCGCCTCATCGTGGAACGCGAGGAGGAAATCAAGAACTTCGTGCAGACCAGCGCCTACCGTGTGACTGCCCAGTTCTCGTTCATCCAAAATGGTCAGGAATACACCATCACCGCTGAGATGCCCAACCGTTTCGACACCGAAGCGGAGGCCCGCGACTTTGTTGAATCCTGCATCAAAGCCAAATACCAGGTAGAGAGCATCGAGAAGAAGCCCGCCTCACGATTCCCCGCTCCTCCGTTCACGACCTCCACACTGCAGCAAGAGGCCGCCCGCAAGCTGGGATTCTCCGTGGCCAACACCATGCGCTTGGCACAACAACTCTACGAATCAGGTAAGATCACCTATATGCGTACCGACTCGGTGAACCTCTCCACGCTCGCCTTGGGCATGGCCAAGAAAGAAATCACCGAGAACTACGGTCCCCAGTATGTCAAGACCCGTCAATACCAGACCAAGACCAAAGGCGCCCAGGAGGCACACGAGGCTATCCGCCCCACCTACCTGGACCAGCATACCATCAAAGGTACCGCCGACGAACGCCGGCTCTACGAGCTCATCTGGAAACGTACCATCGCCTCACAGATGGCCGACGCCCAGCTGGAACGCACCAACGTGAACATCGGCATTTCCTCTTCCGACAAGAAGTTTGTGGCCACTGGCGAAGTCATCCTCTTCGACGGCTTCCTGAAAGTGTATATGGAAAGCTATGACGACGACCGCAACGAGGACAAGATGAGCGTGTTGCCTCCCATTGAAACGGGAATGAACCTCGACCTGGAGAAGATGGAAGCCCAACAACGCTTCACCCGACACCCGCTCCGCTATACCG
This sequence comes from Bacteroidales bacterium, assembly GCA_017965765.1. Classification (GTDB taxonomy): domain Bacteria; phylum Bacteroidota; class Bacteroidia; order Bacteroidales; family F082; genus Limimorpha. The sequence goes on along the minus strand of JAGCPJ010000039.1, from coordinate 1,481 downwards.
AAGCCAGCCTCGTGAAGAAGATGGAAGAACTCGGCATCGGCCGTCCATCGACCTATGCGCCCACCATCTCCACCATCCAGAAACGCGACTATGTCACCAAGGGCGATGTCCCCGGAACTACCCAACAATTCAATGTCATCACGCTGAAAAACAATAAGATAACCGAAAAGAAGAGCAAGGAAAACGTGGGCGCAGAGAAAGGCAAGCTCCTGCCTACGGATATCGGCATCCTGGTCAACAGGTTCCTCTTGCAGTATTTCGAGAGTATCATCGACTATAACTTCACCGCCAACGTGGAGAAGGAGTTCGACAAGATCTCGGAAGGCAAACGCGCATGGAACAAGATGATCAAGGACTTCTATACCGACTTCCATAAGCAGGTGGTGAGTACCACCGAAAACTCGGGCAAATTCAGCGGCGAGAAGTTGCTTGGCGTGGATCCCGCTTCGGGCAAGAACGTCTATGTGAAAGTAGGCCGCTTCGGTCCCGTGGCCCAGATTGGCGACACCGAATCGGAAGAGAAGCCCCGTTTCGCCGGCCTCCGCAAGGACCAAAGCATCGAGAACGTCACCTTGGAAGAGGTGCTGAAACTGTTCGAATTCCCCCGTATCTTGGGCGTGTTCGAGGACAAGGAGGTCAGCGTGTCCGTGGGTCGTTTCGGTCCTTACGTGAAGCACAACAATGCGTTCTACAGCCTGGCCAAGACCGACAACCCCACCAACATCGACATTGAACGCGCCATCGAGATCATCGAGGAAAAACGCCAGAAAGACGTGGAGAACACCCTGATGACCTTCGACAACGATCCCGAGATGAAAGTGTTGAACGGCCGCTTCGGTCCTTACATCTCCTACAAGAAGAAAAACTACCGCATCGGCAAAGACGTGGATCCACACACGATGACGTATGACGACTGCCTGAAACTGGTGGAAGCCACTCCCAAAGCCGCACCTGCCAAGCGCCGGCCGGTGAAGAAAAAATAAAACGGCGAATTTTACGAATTATACGAACGGCGAATTTTGCGAATTAAACGAACGGCGAATTTTACGAATTAAACGAATTTTGAATTTTTAAATCTTGAAATCTTGAAATCTTAAAATCTTAAATCAATATAGTTATGGAAAAGAAAGACCTTCTGAAAGATGTTGTTGAGCATATCGACATCAAGAAGTATGACTCAACGGAATTGATCAACGCCATGCGCAAGATGTCGTTCACCTCGCGTGACACAGCCCGTGCTGCCGACATCCTCTGCCAGATGATTGCCGAAAAAGACTGCACCAACATCCTCACCATCGCCGGCTCCACCTCGGCCGCCGGTTGTATGCAGGTGTATGTGGAGATGGTCAAGAACAAGATGGTGGACGCCGTGGTCAGCACTGGTGCCAGCATCATCGACATGGACCTCTTCGAAGCCTTGGGTTACAAGCACTACATCGGCACCAAGGAGAACGTCATCCCCGACACCAAGCTGCGTGAGC
>JAGCPJ010000038.1 GCA_017965765.1 Bacteroidales bacterium | reverse complement strand
TCCCTATCCGTCACCCGCTCACCAATGGCGATCGCGTGGAGATCATCACCAACAAGAAACAGTCGCCCAATGCCGACTGGCTCAACTGGGTGGCCACCGAGAAGTCACGCAACAAGATACGCCGTTTCCTGAAGGAACAGGAACTCAAGGAGTCGGAGCTTGGCAAAGGCTTGCTGCACCGCCGCCTGAAGAACTGGAAGATTCCCACCACGGAGGATACGATTGAGACCCTAGTGAAGGAATTCAAACTGGAGAATTCCCTTCAGTTGTATCATAATATTGCCACTGAGAAAATCGATATACAAGCCATCAAGCACTTCCTCGATGAAGAATTTGAGAAAAAAGGTGAGAAAGTGGGAAAGGTGGAGCAGGAGATCGTGGAGACGAGCCGGAAAGAAACCAACTATGAGAACGATGAATGCCTGTCGATCGGTGAAGATATCAAGAACGTGAACTATAAACTGGCCAAGTGTTGCAACCCCATCCCCGGCGACCGGGTTTTCGGCTTCGTCACCAACGAGGGCAACATCACCATCCATAGGACGAACTGCCCCAACGCCAAGAGTATGCAGGAGCGTTACGGTTACCGCATCATCAAGGTGAAATGGAACGGCATCGAAAACGGCGTGTCGCAGGCAACCATCAGGATCTATGGCAACAACCAGCACGGACTGCTCGGAAAGATCACCAAGGTGGTCTCGGAAGACATGCAGGTGGATATGAAGAATGTCTCGTTCAATGCCGATAAAGAAGGATTCTTTGAAGGTAGAGTCGTGTTGCAAATAGCTGATATAGAGTCACTTGAACTGCTTATGAACCGTATTCGTGCCATTGATGGTATTTTAGAGGTGGTAAGGATAGATGAGAGCTGATTTTTTTTAGAATATGAAAAGGTTTTTTTGTTTTATTATGTTTTTAGGGATGGCTGGTGCGATGTTCGCTCAGTCTTCCATGCCTACCGTGACCATCGTCACGGATGGACCCATTGTGAATACCCCGGCTGTGCATGGCACCATTACGGTGGACGACCTGAATGGCACAGTCATCCAAATGCATGCAGGTTTTAAAATCAGAGGTACTTCGTCTCAACAGTATGACAAGAAATCCTATCGCGTGGAACTTTGGGCGGATGAGACAGGGGCAGAGATGATCGACACCACCTTCCTCGGCATGCGTAGCGACGACGACTGGAACCTGGAGGCGATGTGGGCCCAACCCCTCCGACTTCGCGACAAGGTGGCCAATGATCTATGGATGGAGATGTACCGACTGCCCTATCAAGCGAATGAACCCGAGGCAAAACCAGGCATCCGCATGGAATATGTCGATCTCTATCTCAATGGTGCATACCTGGGAGTCTATGCGCTGACGGAGCGCATGGACCGTAAACAGCTTGGCTTGAGGAAATACAACGGCAACATCCGCGGCTTGCTTTTCAAAGGCAATGGTCCCGGAGCACCGACCTTCGACACGCTACCAGCCTTTGACAATACCTCGGACGTTTGGGACAATTACGAATGGGTCTATCCAAACGAGAGCGATACCATCATCGATTGGAGTACGCTCTACAACTTCACTTATTTTGTAATGAACGCTACCGACGTCGCCTTTTACTCGCAATACAAAACGATGTTCGATGCACAGAATGCCATTGACTATTTCCTGTTTATCAATGTGCTGAAAGCCATGGACAACATGGGCCGTAACCTCTTTGTGGCTCGTTACAAGAAAACGAGTGAGTTCCTGTACATTCCCTGGGACTTGGATGCCATCTGGGGACTGGATACCGATGGCATGCAGACCAACGATGCGACGGGTTTCTTGACCAATGGTTTCTACGACCGCTTGCTGGACGACTGTAGCGACAATGGTTTTGTGGCCATGACCCAAAGCCGCTACAACGCGTTGCGTGATTCCATACTCACCCGCGACCATATCATGGAGCTGGTCCGAAAACAATATGAGGCGTTGCTCGCTGATGGCGCCTACGACCGTGAACATGAGACTTGGCCGGATTTCACTGTCGATGAGACCCAACTCGACTATATGAGCGACTGGCTCGATGCCCGTTTCGCCTATCTTGACGAAGAGATCAATGCTGCTTGCGGTACATGGCATAGCGAAGAGGTGGCTGAGGATGATGGGATAGAGGTCTTTCCCAATCCTGCCAAGGATCAAATCAATATACGTTTTGATGAGCAGGGCGAGACTGTGGTCAAATTGTTTGATCTGACAGGCCGTTTGGTGCTTTCCACGACTACCTCAAGTTCGTATCTGTCCATCCCCACACAAGGCCTTAGCAGTGGCCTTTACACAATTCTTGTCCACCAGCAAGAAAAGATGTTCACCAAACATCTTATTATTCAATAATTCTGACTTCTAAATTCTTAAATCTATGACCATAAAAGGAACCTATAAGGGCAATCTCCGCAACGAGATGACCCATGTGCAATCGGGGAACACCATCCTCACCGATGCTCCTACCGACAACCATGGCAAGGGTGAGGCCTTTTCACCTACCGACTTGGCATGTGCCGCGCTCGCCGGCTGCATGATGACCATCATGGGTATCAGCGCACAAGGCCATAATTTCGATATCGATGGTACCACCTACGAGGTGAAAAAGACCATGGCTGCTGACCCGAGAAGAATAGGACAGATCGACCTTGTCTTCAACTTCCCGCCCCGCGATTACACCCAAGCCCAGCAGAAACTGTTGTGGGCTGCCGCCGAGAGTTGCCCCGTGGGTCGCTCGCTGCATCCTGATGTCATCGTCAACATCACCATGAATTTCCAGTTCTGATGGAATACGACATGTTGAAGGGCCTCTGCCACAGCGAGACGCTGGTGGTGAGGCATGAGGATACCGCTGCCGTTTATGGCTCCGGCTCGCTGGAGGTTTTCGCCACCCCGGCCATGATTGCCCTGATGGAAAAGACTTGTCTGGAGAGTGTCAACGACAAGATCGGGGAGGAGAATACCACCGTGGGCATCGCTGTCAATATCAAGCACCTTAAGGCCAGTCCAGTGGGTGCCTTGATCCGTTGTGATGCCAAGCTCGTCGAGGTGGATCGAAAGCGTTTGGTTTTCGAGGTGAAATGCATCGAAGGCGAGTCCCTTGTTGGAGAAGGCGTTCACGAGCGATTTGTTGTGGACAGCGAGAAGTTTATGGGGAAGTTAGGAGTGAGGAGTTAGGAGTGAGGCGTTAAGAGTTAGGAGTGAGGAGTGAGGAGTTAGGAGTGAGGAGTGAGGCGTTAGGAATGGCGGCGTTCCATCCGTTTCAAAACCCCGATGCTGACCTCGTACAACAAATACAGCGGGATGGTGACCAAGACCAACGTCATCAGATCCGGTGGGGTGATGATGGCGGCCACCACCATAATCACCACCAGTGCATGTTTCCGGTAACGTTTCAGGAAGTCGGATTTCACGATTCCAATCTTGCCTAGGAAGAAGGCGATGACGGGCAGTTGGAACACCAGCCCCATGATGAGTGTCAGGGTGCTGAAAGTGCCGATGTAGGATTTCAGGGTGATATTGCTCTCCACCATGTCGGAAACGCTGTAAGTGCCGAGAAACCTAAAGGCGACAGGGAAGAGGATGAAGTACGACATCAGCACGCCAACGATAAAGAGAAGATACATGATGATGGCTACACGGACCGAATACTTCTTTTCCTTCGCATAAAGAGCCGGTGTGATGAAACGGTATAGTTCATAGATAATATAAGGTGAAGCTCCAAGCAATCCCAGGAAAAAAGCCGCCGTGACGTGAGTCATGAACTGACTGGAAAGTTCTGTGGCGATGAGGTTGACGTGGTATTCGCTGAAGGTGAAGCTAGAGCCCAACCAATGAAGGAACTTCTCGATGACACGATAGGTGATGAAATCCCATTGGCTGGGTGCCATGAGTAACTTAAAGGTCCAATCCTTGAAACAAAAGATGACGATGGAGAGGGCGGACACCACAATGAGGACGCGAAATAATAACTTCCGAAGCACCTCAAGATGCTCGCCAAAGCTTAGAGCGTTAGGGTCGTTATGACGGTCTTCGCTCATAGAGGTGCTTTATTCCACCATGATTTTGAGGATTTCCACGTCGGTCTCCTTCATGCCGTAGCGACCGAGGCATCCGATATGGTCGATGGTCTCTTCGACGTCTTTGCCGATGATGCCGTCGCCACCCAAGAGGTTATCGCCGTGTTTGCTCATCTCGAAGCCGAGCAAACCAGCTTCCACGGCCAGGGCGATCTTACCGGCGCAAGAGGGCTTGGCACCATCGCACACAATGCCGGCGGCCATGCCCAGGGCGTTCTCCAAGGTGTGTTCAATGATCTCGAAGCTGTGTCCCAGCAGGTA
>JAGCPJ010000005.1 GCA_017965765.1 Bacteroidales bacterium | reverse complement strand
TCTGTTCTTGGGCAGAGACAACTATACCAACTCGCTCATTTTCAGGAATTTCCATCAAATAAGCATTGGTTGACCCCAAGGTCTCAAAATCTTTGAAAGAAAATTTCATCATTATTGGGCAAAATTAGCATTTTTTTTGCAATATTTGCAGGTTGAATGCATCTGAAATTAAATAGAAATTAAAATTATACGATTATGTTTAAAAAAGCTTTACTTACTTTATCTTTGGTTGCGATGGTCGGCATGATCACCGCCCAGTCCCTGCAGTTTGAACTTGACGGCGCACCCTGCGAAGAAGGTCAGGTGATGATTGCCACTTACGATCCAGTATTTGAAGAATATGTTCTGCATTTGCAGCTCAGGAACCTCTCCGATGAAGATTTGAACGTCATCGTAGAACAGGAAGTTGTTCACGAAGTCCCGGAAGCCCTTCCCTACTTCTGCTGGGGCATATGCTACCAGCCCATGGATACTACCATCATGACCAGCCGCCCAGTACCCGTTCCTGCACAGACGCTTTCAGATCAGGATCTTTCCTTCCATGTTATGTTGGACCCGTTGTCCGAACAAATCGAGGTGTTGAACTACTATGCTTACGCCGACAACGACCCCAGCCGCAAGATCAGCATCCAAATGTTGGCCGGTGAAGGTGCCAGCGTAACGGAAAACACGCTCCGCATGGGTCACGTCTATCCCAACCCCGCTACGACACGCATCCACGTGGACTTCAAATGCGAGAACCACAGCGGTGCATCCGTGGTGATCTACAACCTCTTGGGACAGGAAGTCAAGTCACAAGCTGTCAACGGCACTCAAGGCAAGGTTGACATCAACGTGGAGGACCTGCAACCCGGCATCTACTTCTGCAGCCTCAGGGCCGACAACTGCGTTGCCCAAACCGAAAAGTTCATCGTGAAGCGCTAAGCATGATTACTGAAGAACAAGCCAAGCAGAACATCCGGGAACTGCTTGAATACATCGGTGACGATCCAGACCGCGAAGGTCTGTTGGCCACGCCCGACCGTATGCTCCGGATGTTCAAGGAGATGTTCCGCGGCTACGACCCCGCCCAAAAACCGGTGATCACCACCTTCCCTAACGGACAGGACGGCATCATCTATGACAACATGGTCATCGACAATGGTCCCTTCTATTCCGTTTGCGAACACCATTGCCGCACCTTCTTCGGCGAATACTGGTTTGCCTACATCCCGAACAAAAAAGGCCGCATCCTGGGACTCTCCAAGATCGGCCGGGTCATCGACTATTGCTCCTCCAAACTGCAAGTACAGGAAAGGCTAGTGCAGGAAGTCGTCGAAGTCCTTACCGAAGCCCTCGGCACAGAGAATCCGCCACGAGGCATGGCCCTCATGATGAAAGGCCGCCACATGTGCAAGGAGAGCCGCGGCGCCCGCAAGGAGGGCTACATGATCTCCACCTACCTCACCGGAGTGTTCAAGTCGGACCTCCGTGTCAGAAACGAATTCATGTCCTATATCAAAGAATGGCGTCCATGAAAAAACTAATCACCCTGCTCAGCACCTGCGTGCTCATCGCCTTGGGCAGCTGCACCATCCCTTCGGGAACCTACGTTACCGAACACTTTCCTCTGAACACGAGCTACTACAGCCTCTATGTCAGCGACGGCATGGTCGTCACCATCTCCGATGATGTTGACGACATCGTCATCACTGCCGACGAAGCCGTGATGCAGAAGATGAACGTGGAACTCAAAAACGGCCGTCTCAGGATCTTCAGAAACGACGTTTCCGTTTCCTATCCCACCAAGACCACGGTGACACTTCCCTACGATCCCGCCTTGAAGGAGATTGAGGTGAACATGGATTCGGAATTCCGCACCGACTTCGGCATTGAGGCCAGCAAGGTAAAGGTGAAGGTCTCGTCGGACAGCGAGTTCTCCGGATACATCCTCGCAGATCATCTTGACTTGATTGTCGATCGTTCAGAGGTCAACTGCACCTACGATGTCAACGAGCTCATGTATGTCAAACTCAACGATCACGCCCATGCCGACCTCGACGGCTATGCCGATGCCGTCAATTTGGTGATGGAAGACAACTCCGAGATCAGGCGCAGGTGGAACGGAGACTATTACACCTTCTCGTGCGACGAATGCTACGGCACCATGAACAACCATTGCAAGGCGTACATCGATTGCGAGAGCAGCATCGCCATGACGCTTACCGACAACTGCTTCCTCTACTACACGTGCGTTCCCGACATCGACGAGAGTCTGGTGGACGACACCTCCGACTTCATCTATAGCGGAGGCAACAAAAAGAAATAGGTAACTTATCTTACCGACCAATTCCCGAGGGGACTTTCATCGAGAGTCCCCTTTTGTTTTGCCCATTCAACGAACAACGACCTGAGGTCCTCCTCGCTGTTCCAAACACGATGGGTGGCGATGTCGTCCTGAGCCCATCCGCAACCGTTCACGAAGTGGTTGCCACCCCCCATGGAGCGGTAAGAGTTCAGCACCACCCGATAGGTCTTGTCAAGCTCAAACGGAGAACCATCTTCCATGCTGAGAACCGAAATCCGTTCGCCGTAAGGCTTGGCCGAATCGATCACATAGCGGATCCCCGCCGCGCAGTCATAGTTGTAGATGGTGTTACGCATCTCGTAAGAGTACTCCAGGTGTGCCTTCACGTCACGACCAGACATCTCCACCACCGCCAAGGAGTTTTCAAAGGGATACCATTTGAAGAAATCCGCCACGGTCAGCATGCCGGGCTCAAGTTCATACCTTAGCGAGAGCGGAGCGGCCAGCGAGATATCCGCATGGATTCCCATGCCCTCTACCACATCGAACTGGCAACGATGGATCTCGTCCACCCAAAGGCAAGAACCCTTGAGTGTCTCTTCCGGAGAGATCTTCACCGGCAACACTGCGACTTCCTGTTCCTGGTAT
>JAGCPJ010000037.1 GCA_017965765.1 Bacteroidales bacterium | reverse complement strand
CGAAGGAGTACTCTGGATGATCATGTCCTTCTTCCAGATCGGTCCAGCCACTAATGTAATACGCTGTGCCATTATGACGGATTTGCACGTTACTGATCAATTGACGGGTTTCCCCGTTCCAAGTCAGTTCGTTCTTATAGGTTTTATCTTTGCCACAAGCGGTGAACAACATGGCTACGGCAGCCAATACTAATAAGAGTTTTGCTTTCATTTTCGTTGTTTTTGGTTAATAATTAAAGAAACTGAATGCAATAATACGAAAAATCTTTAATTTTGCAAGTTCTAACAGAAGAATCATACAATAACAGCATAAAATGAAAAAGATTTTGATCGTTGGTTCCGGTGGACAGATCGGAACGGAATTGGTGAAGAAGCTTCGTGCCACCTACGGTAATGAGAATGTGGTGGCTTCGGATCTTCGCCCTTTGACTGGTGAGATTGCCGAGAATGGCCCCTTTGAACGGATCGACTCAACCCAAATCATGCAGATTGTCGATGTGGTGAAGCGTTACAACATCGATACGATCTATAACCTTGCTGCCATCCTTTCGGCCACGGCCGAGAAGAACCCCATGTTGGGTTGGAATGTCGGCATCGGCTCGTTGGTGAACTGCCTTGAAACGGCACGCGTCTTCAACTGCGCCGTGTTTACTCCTTCCTCCATTGGTGCCTTCGGTGCCTCCACACCGCACGACAACACGCCTCAGGACACCATCCAGCGCCCGAACACCATCTATGGTGTGACCAAAGTCACGGGCGAGTTGTTGAGCGATTACTACTTCACCCGCTTTGGTGTGGATACTCGTAGCGTCCGTTTCCCGGGCCTCATCAGCAACCTGACCTTGCCTGGCGGCGGCACTACCGACTACGCTGTGGAAATCTACTATGCTGCTGTGAAGGGTGAGAAGTTCTATTGCCCCATCAGCAAGGGCACCTACATGGACATGATGTACATGCCCGACGCTTTGGATGCCATGGTCGATATCATGGAAGCCGACCCGAGCAAGCTGGTGCACCGCAACTCCTTCAACGTGACGGCCATGAGCTTTGATCCGGAGATCATCTACAACGCCATCAAGAAGTACTACCCCAACTTTGAGATGGAATACAAGTTCGATCCGATCCGTCAAGCTATCGCCGACAGCTGGCCGAATAAGATGGATGACAGCTGCGCCCGCAACGAGTGGGGCTGGAACCCGAAATACGACCTCGACAAGATGACGGTCGATATGATCGAAACCCTGAAGAAGAAGCTGCTGTAATTTGACAGCGGTCTATGGAAAACAAAAGCGGAGGCGATAGCCTTCGCTTTTGTTTTGTCCCGAGCTAGCAAGGCCTAACGGCCTTACCCCTTTAGGGGTTAAAGCTCGGTAGAAACGGTAGATAAACAAATCATAACAAACAATACCCCTTTAGGGGTTAAAGCTCGGTAGAATGGTGGAGAAATGGGTCAGCGGTTGGAAAATTATTTTTGTTTAAAAATATTGTATTAATAATTAGAATATATTTATTTTTGCGAATAAATTAATTATACTAATGGCAAATACATATTCTCAAATCCATATTCAAACCGTTTTTGCTGTCCAAGACCGTCTCTCCCTTATTCGAAACGAATGGAAAGACCGTCTCTCCCAATATATGACTGCTGTTCTACAAAACAAAGGTCATAAAATGTTGGCTATTGGTGGGATGGCTGACCATATCCATCTTTTCTTTGGGTTTCGGCCTGAAGAATCCCTTTCTCTTCTGGTTCAGGAATTAAAAAGGTGTTCGGCGCTTTGGATCAACAATCAGCATTTGGTAAAAGGCCGTTTCTCATGGCAGGTCGGCTATGGTGCTTTTTCTTATAGCAAAAGCCAGATACCTGTTGTATGTAATTATATCGAAAATCAGGAGGAACATCACAAAAGGCAATCATTCATCGGAGAATATGTTGACATATTAACTAGAGCCGGCGTGGAGTATGATCCAAGGTATATTTTTAAAGACATTTATCATCATAACCAATAGATTCCGTTTTCTACCGGGCTAGCAAGGCCTAACGGCCTAGCAATGGGACATGGGATTCCGTTTTCTACCGGGCTAGCAAGGCCTAACGGCCTAGCCTTATAGGATCCTGTAAACCACCTCCAAACTCACATACCGGCTATTGGCCTTATAGGAGCTGTAGGAAATATAATAGGGGTTGAAGGTGTAATTGTCTTCCTTGTTCCAGTTGAAGATGTCGTAGGCGTTCAGCAATACCGAAAGCCGCTTGTTGAAGAAGTCGGCGCGTAGGCCACAGTCGATGCCATAAGCAGTTTGGCTGGTGGCGAAGAGGGTCTGCGTAGGCGAGTTGTAGTAGGCGGAGGCGTGGACCTCGAGCTTATCCCAGAGCTTTGCCCAGGTGCTGAGCCGGAGGTTGTAGGCCCAAAGCTCGCTGATGATCACACTGTCCTGGGTCTTGTCGTACAAGGTCTCAATATACGAGTCGAACACGTTGGCCTCTAAACGCACATTGAACGTGGCGCTGGGCCGATAGGTGAGGTTGACCTCGCCACCTACCTCGTAGTATTTGTTCAGGTTGACGGGCTTGGAGTAAGGCACCACGCGTCCAAAGAATGCATCGTAGGTAACATCTCTCACCTGGTTGATGGCGTTGATGGAGTTGTTGTAATAGCCTTTGATATTTGCAGAGCCGAAACTTTCCCAATACTTTGCCCAAGACAACTCGAAAGCGTCAATGAGCGTGGGCTTCAGCAAAGGGTTGCCCGTGGAGAAACTCTCTTCCTCATAGTTGATACGTCTCGTGAAGTATCTCATCCAAGGATAGTTGGTCTTTCGGGTATAACCTAGGCTGAAGTTGTGCTGCGACTCGGTGCGGTAGGAGAGGTGCAGCGATGGCAGCCAGTGGGAGAAGCACATCAGCGTGTCGTATTCAGGGGTGTCGTAATAGCGTGCCCGCATAAAGGAGGTCTCGTAACTCAGCCCGGGCTTCACGGTCAGCTTGTCGAAACGGTGCTGAACCATTATAGTACCTGACAGGAAGTCCCTGCTGAACTTGCGGTTTTCGGACCGCATCCAGTCGGTGACATAGCCATCGGTGCCCATGGTGTCGTAAAGGCCTATGTTGTTGTCGGGCATGAAAGTATTGGTCAGACTTACGTACAGTTCACCGTTTTGGTGGTAGGGATAGGTGTATTCCAACTTGGCCTCGTTGCCGATATCGATGAAGTCGTTGGTTTGATAGATGTCGCGATTCAAGTAGGGCTGTTCCTTGAATGTGCGTATCTCTTTGGCTGTACCCCCTCCGAAGTCATAGCCGGAATACAGCTGCAACCCCAAGCTGTGGCCCCCCTTGGGAAATCGATGATGCCAGCTCGCTCCTACGGAGCCGTAGGTCATGAGTTGGTCGTTGTCGGAGAAGACATCATACTCGTATTCCCCTATGTCATCAATGAATTCTTTTCTGTAAGTATTTGAAAGTGAGATAGTTTTTGATTTTCTAGGGGTGATGCTGAAATAAACCATGAAGTCGTTGTTGTCATCGGGATGGTATTCGCCTTTGAGGAAGACTTCCATGCTGGCGTAACGTGCGGTATCGTCCCTATGGGAGAGGATGTAGTTGGCCGTGTCCAAGGCGCGGTCAAGGGCATCGACAAAGGAGTAGCTGTAGCTCTCGGTATGTTTGCGGGTGTTGTACCAGGTGCCTTTCAGGTTGGCGGTGAAGGATGTTTTTGGGGTGCTCCAGATGTAGGAGATCCAGGGGGATACTTCGGGTTGGGTGTTGCTTTGGAGGCCGATGCTCAAGTGCCGTTCGGATTGGTTTTGTGCATCGGTGATGATGTTGATGACCCCGGTGTTGGTGGCGGTGGTGTAGCGTGCCGAGGGGTTGGTCATCACCTCGATGCGGAGGATAGCGGCGGCTGACACTTGTTGGAGGTAGTTCTTTTGGCTTTCCTCGTCGAAATGCGAGGGCTTGCCGTTGATGAAGATCTCCACTTGGCTCACGCCGCGCAGGTTGATTTGTCCTTCGGTATCGACCTTAACCCCAGGCACGTTCTGCAGGGCGTCGGAGACGGTGCCTTTGCGTCCTTCTGGGTCACGGCTGAGGTGATAGACCACCGTCTCGCCTTCGTTGACGAACAGCGGGCCTTCTGAGGGTTCCTGGGCGGCCAACGGCAAGTTGAGTAGTAGTGTTAGCAAGGCAAAGAGAATATGAAAGTAGCGGGCCATGACCTTGATTGCTATTTGTGCAAAGTTAATGAAAAAACATCATACTGCAAAAACCGTTCAGAGAAAAATTCCTACATTTGCCGCATCAAAATCCTTGTCCTATGAAGAACGAAAAACTGAAGCAGAATATCCTTGCCTATCTGTATTTGGTGATAGGCTCAGCGTTGTTCGCCGTTGGCGATGTGATGTTCGTGAATCCTTACCATCTGGCTCCTGGCGGCGTCTATGGTCTGGCCAACGTCTTCAATGCGCTATGGGGTTGGAAGATCTCCCTTGCCGGTATCTGCATGGACATTCCTTTGCTGATCATCGGTACGATCATCTTGGGGCCCAAGTTTGGCATCAAGACCATCATCTCGGTCATCTTGATCCCCGTGTTCACCTTCATCCTTGAAACCGTTTGGGGTTATGCGCCGGTGATCCACGACGGGGCTTTCTTTGATACGGCCACCCAGTCGTCATTGTTCTTCATGGACGGAGAGGTTGAACGCTATTTCATGCCTGACTTCTTCCTGAACACCGTGGTATCTGGCCTCATCTATGGTTTGGCCATCGGTGTCATCTTCCGTTCCGGAGCCACTTCAGGTGGATCCGACATCATCTCCATGATCATCCATAAATATACCAAGATCAGCCTTGGAACCCTCGTCCTGATCGTGGATAGCATCATCTCGTTGACCACGCTGTTGGCTTTCGAAGACATCCGCCTGCCCATCTATTCCATCATCCTCATCTTCATCGAGAGCAAGATCATCGACTTGGTGGTGGAAGGCGTGAAGAGCTACAAGACGGCATTCATCGTTACGGACAAGATCGAAGAGGTGCGTGACTTCATCATCAAGGATTTGGACCGCAGCGGTACCGTTTTTGCCGGCAGCGGCCTCTATAAAGGTGCGGAACGCAAGATGATCTATGTGACGTTGAACCGCTCCGATTTGGTAAAACTCAAAGCCAACCTTCGTTTCCTTGACCCCAATGCCTTCATCAACGTGATTGAGAGCTCAGAGATCATGGGCAACGGGTTTAAGGCGTTGCCGAGCGAGTGAGAGAATAATGCGGAATTCGGAATGCGGAATTCGGAATTAAGAATTAAACGATGAAGAGGATAGCGATATTTGTGTCGGGGAATGGCACTAACCTACAGCGGATTGCGGAGTATTTCAAAGGCAACCCCGAGGTTGAGATTGTCAACGTGGTCTGTAACAACCCCAAGGCTTACGCCATTGAAAGGGCGAAGCATTTGGGGATCCCGGTGAGGATGGTCAACAAGCAAGAGTTCAACAGCACTGCGTTTACCCAAGAAATGGCAGACTTGCAGCTGGATTTCATCGTGTTGGCGGGGTTTCTATGGAAGATCCCTGAGAGCTTGATCCAGGTCTATCCTAAGAAGATCATAAACATCCATCCGGCGCTTTTGCCCAAATACGGCGGCAAAGGCTTTTATGGGGAGCATGTTCACGAAGCGGTGGTGGCCGCTAAGGAGGCTTACTCTGGCATCACCATCCATTATGTGAACGAGATCTACGACAGCGGTGAGATCATCTTCCAGGCTAAAGTCGCCCTGACGTCCGATGAGACGCCCGACAGCGTTGCAGCAAAGATTCACTTGCTGGAACAGGCCAATTTCCCAGTGATTATTGAGATGCTTTTAAAACAATAGCCATCCGTTGCTTCCGAGGGAGGATTGCCTCCCTTTCGGTTGGCAATCCACCATTGAACTTAGTCTAATTCCGCATTCCGAATTCCGCATTCCGAATTCCGAATTTCAATCCCGACTTCCTCCCCCGCCTTGAGGTCGAACCAAACATAATACTGGTCGCCGACTTTTCTAAACTCGTAATAGCGGTTGTCCTCGAAACGGATGGGGCAGGAACAAAGTAGCGTGAAGCCTTTGATTTTTCCGCCATGGTTGCGCAGCCGGATATGGTTTGCGTCGATGATTTCATAGCTGACGTTGAGCAGGCCGCTGTAGTAGTCGAGGTAGGTTCGGATGGTCATGGGGAGTATTTTCTGTTCATCACGCAAGTTGGCGATCCGTTCTAAGGCGCGGTTGAAGCCTGGCCTGGCGATGAGGGTGCTGTCGGCATCGTAGGTCCAGAAACCCTTTTTGGGGTTGACCCAGGCAGGATAGGCGTGGATGATGTGGACCTGGTGCTGGTCAACGAGCCGTTGCAGGCGCTCCTCGCTGAAATAATAGTCCCATTCCAGGTCGCTGTAAACCTCCAGTGTGTTTGGTGTGGACCAAGTGAGGTAGTCGAGCCAGATCGCGGGAGACTGAATCGGTGAGAGGCTTCCGATGTAATAGTCATGGAATACGCCTGGAATGGCAGTAATCTGCCGGTTCGGCAGGGCATCGCCGAACCCTGGATAGGGCTGGGTGAGGTTGTTGTCGAAACTCCATTGTTCCAAGCGGTTTTCCTCATAATAGGGATTCCACAGGTACTGTACTCCAAACCGCACCCAAGCGGAGTGAGACGCTGAGCTTCTGTCCAATCCGTCGCAGACCATGTCTTCACGATTGTGTTCGGGACCGTTGTTGTATCCGTGGTCAATCCAGGTGGTGGATCTGAAATACCTTTGCATATAGGTCAGCGCTGCCTCGAGGTTGTTTCGGGTTGTGGTGTATTGCTCGGGGGTGTGCAGACAGAGGTCGAAACCGATGTCATGGAGTTGGAACAACAGTTTCTCGAACTTGCGGTGGGTTTTGATGGTGGCAATGGGCCCGGTAAAGGCGCCATGGCTGATTTCATCGTTGGTCACCTTGTCGGGATTGTTGTAAAACACGCTCTTGGTCACGGGGATGCCGTAATAGACGAAGCCCCCTGTGGCATTCTTCACTTTGGTGACATGCTCGTTGCCGAAGAGCACGGCGCGATGGGTACGAAGGTCAGTCCAATCGGCATGTTCGGTGAAGATGATGCCCGACTCGTAACCGTAGGGGACGGGCATGATTCGGGGCATGTCCCTAAGGTCGCTTCCCACGTAAAGAACGATGATATGGGTCCATTGCATCCCTTCATGGATGTGGCGGCAGGAGCGGTCCTCGAAATAGTCCGTCAAAGTGTCGCTCATAGGATAATGGATCATCGGATGGTCGCGCCAGTAGTCGAGGTTGAAATAAGCAGTGCGGTTCTCGGCGTCGAGCTGTGTGGAGGAAATCCATCCCTGGTGATAGGAAATCACGCTCCGCTCGCCTTCGCCGATCTTGAACCCTTCCCTGTCCAAATAGTACTCTTTCTGCGACGGCTTCCCGTTTTCCTTTTCCATATTTCTTCGATACACGGTCATGGTGCTGTCGATGAACGGAACGACTAGGGCTTGGCGCAACAGCAAACAGTTTTTATGGAATAGGGACCAGGGATGCAAGCTGACGAGGCCATCCCGTTCAATGATGCCGAGGTAGGTGGTGTCTATTGCGGTGACGGCCATCCACCTTCCATCTTCCGTTTCCTCAAAAAGCTGATAGTCAGTTAAGGTATCCCCGTCTAGAATATATTCGACCAACATGCCGATGGGCTTGGTAAGGGGTTCGTCTTGAACTGAAAGCTGCAAACTTTCCGTTCTCCGTTCTCCGTTCTCCGTTACCTCTAGTTTCGGTAGATAGCTTTGCTGAATGGGTTTAATGCTAAATAAAGCATTGTTAATCAAAATGTTGCATCTATTTGTATTCCAAAGGAATACCCCGATGGCATCCTCTTTCTTCAAATAGTCGGTAGGTAGGTTCATTGTGATCCGAACGGGGAACCACGCAGCACTGTCATTGGCGTATTGGTTGAGGCTGAAGCTTTGCCAGAACCTGTAGTCGCCTTCTTTTTTCTTGATGCTGACGACTAGGGATCCGCTGCCTAAGGTATCTGGCCATCGGAAGTCGGCTTGGTAGTCCAGGTGGATATTATTGCCCAGCAGGCTGTCGGGCAGGGTGTAGGCGATACCCAGTCCGTATTCCATCGTGGTGTCGCACAGGCACACGAAACGTCCTTCGGCAGCGGTACTATCCGGCACGATGTGGATGTAGGACCAGGGAGGGTACCAGGTATATTGGTTCTCAAAGTCGTCTTTAAACTGCTGGGCTTGCAGTTGAAGCCCAGCAGATATCAAGACGAGTAGGGTGATTATCTTGTGTTTGACACGGTTCATTCAATCGACATTGTCGTGCAGGAAGGAGTTCTCGGTGCTGATGCCCTTGCTTGTGGTGGAGTAGCGGGAGACTTCTTCTTCCTCGGTGACAATCTCTTCGTAGTTTTTGTCTCTACGCATATAAGCGGGTTGGCGTTCCAGCTCCTCAAGTCCTTTTTGGGTCCTATAGTTGAGGCTAAGGGCTTTGAGGCGGTTGCGGATCAGTTCGTCTTTCGGGTCTGGCTGTTGCACTTTGGGTTCTTCCATCACCATGGTCTCCACGGCTTCAGCTTCTCTCTGGGCGTGTGTGTTGTTGTCGCTGTAGTTGCTGAACTCGAAGCTATCGTCGTCGTTGCCGTTGTTGGTGAAGGGGTTGTCAAAGACTTTGACGGTGGGGATGGGGTCGGGTGTCGGGACGGGTGTGGAGGTTTCCTTCACCGGTTCTGGCTCGCTCTTGAAGGAAGGAGCGCTGAAGTTGAAGCTTTCTTCCTTCTCGTCGAGGGTGTGCACTCTGGGGCCTTCCACTTTGGGCGTCTCCACTTGAGGTAGTTCCTCGGTCTTAGGGGCCGGGACTTCGTCATGGACTTGGTTCTCGTCTTCACCCAGGACGTGTATGGTGCGGTGGTCGGGGTTGGTTGCGGGTTTGTCCTCTTTGGTGTGAGGCTCGGTCTTTGGCTCTTTGGGCATCAGCTCTTCAATTTTGGTTTTTTTGCTTTCGAAGCCAGTGGCGATGAGGGTGACGCTGATGTCGTCTCCGAGGGATTCATCGATGCCATTACCCCAGATGACGTCGGAGCAGTTGCCGCAGGTATTTTGGACATATTCGGTGATCTCGACCACTTCGTCGAGGGATACCTCGTCGGAACCTGAGGTGATATAGAGCAGGATGTTCTTGGCACCTTCGATGTCGGAGTCGTTGAGCAGCGGTGAGTTGATGGCGAGTTTGATGGCTTCCTCGGCTCTGTTTTCGCCGCTGGCGCGACCGGTACCCATGATGGCCTTGCCGCTGTCTTTCATGACGGTCTTCACATCTTCGAAGTCCACGTTGACATAGCCGGTGACGGTGATGATCTCGGCGATGCCTTTGGCAGCGGTGGTGAGGATGTCGTCGGCTTTCTTGAAGGCTTCGGTGAGTTTCATGTTGCCGTAGGAGTCGCGCAGTTTATCGCTGCTGATGATGATGAGGGTATCGACATTCTTTCTGAGTTCTTCGATACCAGCCTGGGCTTGTTGCTTGCGTCTTCTGCCTTCGCATTCGAAGGGGATGGTGACGATGCCCACGGTGAGGATGCCTTTGTCCTTGGCAAGGCCAGCCACCACGGGAGCGGCTCCAGTACCCGTGCCGCCACCCATACCGGCGGTGACGAACAGCATCTTGGTTTTGTCGTCCAGGATCTTGTCGATTTCGTCTTTGCTGCTCATGGCGGCCTCACGTCCCACGTTGGGGTCGTTGCCTGCGCCGAGTTCGCGTTTGCCGAGATGGATCTTGGTGGGGACCGTGCTTCTCATCAGGGCTTGGTAGTCGGTGTTGCACAACACGAAGTCAACACCTTGGATGCCTTCTTCAAGCATGTGGTTCACGGCGTTTCCGCCGCCTCCTCCGACACCCACGACTTTGATGTAGTTGGCAGGTTTCTCGCAGAGGGGCTTGAACATGTCGTCAATGTAGTTTTCCATAGTATCTTGTTTTTTTTGTTATTATTCGTTGATTTCGTTCTCTTCGGAGAAGAACTTGGTGATGATTTGCGGGAGGTCGAACCTGCGGTGCGGTTTCTTCGCAGGACGTCTTCTGCCTCTTTCTCTCGGTTCTCCTTCCGGTTCAGGGCTTTCCTCTGTGTCTTCGGTGGGTTGCACTGGGATCACACGGATGGATTCCTTGTGCTTGGCTTTCTCCATCTTTTCCTGATGCTCCGCCCTTGCGATGCCTTCAATGACGAGGCCGATACCGGTGGCATACATCGGGCTGGCCAGTTCTTCGTCGGTTTCCTTGGCGAGGTGTTCGTTGGGGTAGCCGATACGCACGTCAAGGCCGGTCTTAAAGGCGGCCAGTTGCTGGATATGCCGCATCATGGCGCCACCGCCTGTCAGCACGATGCCGGCGATGAGCTTGTGTTGTGAGTTGACTTTCTGGATTTCGTAGTTCACCAGTTCGAAGATCTCTTCCATTCTGGCTTGGATGATGTTGGCGAGGTTCTTGAAGGAGATCTCTTTGGCTTTTCTGCCTCTGATGCCCGGGATGGCGACTACTTCGTCATCGCGGTTCTCGCTGGCCACGGCTGATCCGAACTTCACCTTCACGTCTTCAGCGTAGCGGCGGATGATGGTGCATCCTTTCATGATGTCGTCAGTGATGATGTTGCCTCCGAAGGGGATGACGGCCGAATGGTAGATCTTGTTTTCATGGAAGATGGCGATGTCGGTGGTGCCGCCTCCGATATCGACCAGGGCGACGCCGGCTTCCTTCTCTTCTTCGTCGAGTACGGCTTCCGCAGAGGCGATGGGCTCCAGGATCATGTGGTCCATCTCAAGTCCTGCCTTCTGGATGCATTTGACGATGTTCATGGCGGCGGCGTTTTGGCCGATAATCACGTGGAAGTTGGCTTCCAACTTGCTTCCCAACATGCCTTTGGGTGTTGTGCCGATCTCGCCGTCCACGAAATACTCCTGCGGGATGACGTCGATGATTTCTTCGCCAGGGATCATGTTGATCTTGTAGGTGTCCTGACGCAGTTTCTCAAGCTCTTCGTTGGAGATTTCCTTGTCTTTGTCGTCGCGCATCATCACGCCCCGGTGCTGGAGGCTCTTGATGTGTTGGCCGGCGATACCTACGTTCACCGACTTGATATCGACGTTAGACTGTGCCGAAGCCATGTCAACTGCGGTCTTGATGGCGTTGACGGTCTCTTCGATGTTGGTAACGATACCTCTGCTCACTCCTGTGGAGGCTGCTTTGCCGTAGCCCAGGATTTCGATTTTGCCATTGGCGCCTTTTCTACCCACGATGCATGCGATCTTGGTGGTGCCGATGTCTAGTCCGACAATGATTTTTTCTTCACTCATAGTTTTGTTATTTTGTACACACGATTTGATTTTTGTATTTCAAGTTCAGGGTTTTATAGGGTTCCAGCTCGCTGGTGCCGCTGTATTTCTCCAGCAGTGTACGGAGCCGTTGCATTTTGTCGTTGGTCGCACAGGTGTCGCCGAAGATGACCCTGGCAGAGAGGTTGTTGACCACCAGTTCGTATTCATCGCCGGTTTTGCAGATTTGTCCGATGTTGCCCATCAGGAACGGATTGTTGTTGATGGCTTGGGCGATGTGCAGCGCTTCGGGTACGCCGGCATAGATGCTGTCGTTCATGTCGGCATTGTCCCTAGGAGTGGGGAAGTTGAAATCGCCGTTGGCGATGATCAGACGTGGCGTGTGCTTGGGGCTGAAGGGGATGATGGTACCGTGTTCGGTGACGAATACCGACCGTCCTTGTTTGTTGAAGATGCGGACAACGGGCTTGTGTTCCTTGGCCTTGATGACGAGGGTGTCATTGAGTCCGATGTAGCCGCCAGCTTGCTCGATCCACGGGTTCTTGGTGAGCATCTGCTTGAGTCCCATCATGTCGATGCTGGAGATCTTGGCTTGATGTTCCAGGTCGCAGCGCTTTTCAATATGGGACAGCATGGTGTCTCTCTCAACGCAGCCTCTCTTGCTGGATTGCTCCAGACTGAAGACGATCCCTTGTAGGGGCGTGTCGAGATAGGTTTTCCGTCCCATGACGAAAAGCACGACGATGGCTCCAGCCGTGATGACCCACAATATGATGCTCAATATCTTCTTTACCATTGTCGTATCATTGTTTCAAGCGGTTCAACAAAACGGTCGATGTTGCCTGCGCCCATGGTCACCAGCAACGTTGGCTTGCGTTGGCTGATGGTGTCGAGTAGTGCTTCTTTTTGGCATAGGCACTTGCTGTTGCTGTCAATCCTGTCGAGGAGGGCCTGTGAGGTGATGCCTTCGATGGGCTTCTCCCTGGCAGGGTATATGTCGAGTAAAATCAGGTCGTCGGCCATCGCCAAGCTCTTGGCGAAGTCTTCCATGAAATCGCGTGTACGAGTGAAGAGGTGCGGCTGGAAGACCAGCGTCAGACGCCTGGTGGGGAATGACGCTTTAATGGCCGACAGACAAGATTTTATTTCTTCTGGATGATGTGCATAGTCGTCGATGTAGCAGTATCTTTCGTTTTTCACCCTGACGTCGAAGCGGCGTTTCACGCCCAGGAAGGACGAGAGGGCTTCGGCGATGCCGTTGGCGTCGATACCGAGTGACAGGGTGGCGGCGAAGGCGGCGGTAGCGTTCAGCACGTTGTGCATGCCAGCCATGCGGAGATGCACTGCGGTAGCCGTCTCATCATGGCGGATCACGAAGTCGGTCTCTCCTTCATGCATCTGAATATCCGTTGCCTTGAAGTCGTTGTCTTCGTCGAAGCCGAAGTGCTGGTGCAGCGCTCCTTCGAAGTCCAGTGGAAGCTGTTCCTTGCTGATGACACGGCGGCTGGTCAGGCGGGCGAAATCGTTGAAGCCCTCCACCACGTGTTTCCGATCGCCATAGATGTCGAGATGGTCGGCGTCGATGGAGTTGATGATGCTGATGTCGGGTGACAGATGGAGGAAGGAACGGTCGAACTCGTCGGCTTCCACGACGAACACGGATTCTTCGGTGCGACCGAGGTGCAGGTTGCTGTTGAAGTTGTTGGCGATGCCTCCGATGAAGGCCGTCATATCGACGCCGTTTTCATTCAGGATATGGGCCACCATGGCGGTCGTGGTGGTCTTGCCGTGCGTGCCTGCGACGGCGATGGTGAAGTGCTTCTTGGAGATCATGCCCAGGGCCTCCGCCCTTTTCAGGATGGGGATGCCACGCCGTTGGATCTCTTGGTATTCTTTGAGATCCTTGGGTACCGCTGGGGTATAGATGACGGCATCGATGAGGGTCGGCAATAAATCGGGTCTGTCTTCATAATGGATTGCCAGACCCTCATCTTCCAGCTGTTTCGTCAATGGTGAAGGGGTGAGGTCATACCCTGACACCTGGGCTCCTTGGCTGTGGTAATACCTTGCCAAGGCGCTCATCCCGATGCCGCCGATGCCTAAAAAGTACAAATGTTTCATCCCTTCCATTGTCGTATCTTTAATTCCGCATTCCGAATTCCGCATTCCGAATTATTATCTCCGCGATTTCCTCCGCTGCGTTGGGTCTAGCGAACTTTCCGATATTGTTTTTCATTGCTTCCTGCTTGGCGGGGTCGGCCAGCAGTTCTTGCAAGGCAGGGACGAGTTTGGCTTCCGTCTCGCTGTTTTTTACCATGAGTGCTGCACCGGCGTCCACCAGTTGTTTGGCGTTTTTGGTTTGATGGTCCTCGGCTGCGGTGGGCAGGGGGACGAAGATGACGGGTTTGCGGACCAGTGCGAGTTCCGAGATCGACATGGCACCAGCTCTGGAGATCACCACGTCGGCCAGCGAGTAGGCGAAGTCCATCCGGTCGATGAAGACCACGGGTTTGACTTTGTCTTCCAGATGGTGTTCCTGCACCAGGCGCACGGCCTCGTCGTGGTAGGTCTTCCCGGTCTGCCAGATCAGTTGCATCGGTCCGTCTTTGAAGCGTTCGATCTGGGCCGCAATGCCTTTGTTGATGCCCAGCGCGCCTTGGCTGCCTCCTACGAGTAACGCCACGGGCAGCTCAGCGTTCACGCCGAAGTAGGCGGCAGCTTCGTTACGGTCGCAGTTGCCGTTGATGTTGCCCCTCAGCGGGTTGCCGGTGAAGTGGATCTTTTCTTTCGGGAACCACTGCTCCAAGCCATTGTAGGCCACGCAGATTGCCTTGGCTTGATGTCCCACGTTGCGGTTGGTCTTGCCAGGGTAGGAATTCTGCTCTTGGATGATGGTGGGGATGCCAAGCCAGTTGGCGGCTTTCAGGGTGGGTCCGCTGGCGAAGCCGCCGACGCCGATGACGGCATCGGGCTTGAATTGCTTCAAGATACGCCGTGCCTTGGTCAAGCTGCTGATGAGCTTGAAAGGCAGGGTCAGCGACCGCAGGTCTTTGGTGAGACCGCTGATCCAAAGGCCTTCAATCTTATATCCCGCCTTGGGCACGCGCTCCATCTCCATACGGCCCTTTGCGCCGATAAACAGGATCTCCGTGTTCGGATCTTTGCGTTTCAACGCATCCGCTATCGCTATGGCAGGGAAGATGTGCCCGCCGGTTCCGCCTCCGCTGATGACAAATTTCATAGTTGCTCGTTTATGATTAGTTCTCCATTTTCCGTTGTCAGTTCTCCGTTTTCCGTTGTCAGTTCTCCGTTTTCCGTTTTACCTCCCATTCGGTCGGTGAGCCCTTCGGGGTTCCGTTCTCCGTTTTCCGCTCCCCTCGTCACGCTCAGGATCATGCCTATGGCGAATCCTGTGGTGAGCATGGAAGATCCGCCCTTGCTGATGAAGGGCAACTGCTGTCCGGTCACCGGCATGAGTCCAGTGGAGACGCCCATGTTGATCATGGCCTGCATGATGATGATGAAGGCGATACCGAAGGCCATCAGCGCCCCGAAGGTCAAAGGCCGTTTCCTCATGATCCTGCACGATCTGGTCAGCAAGATGATGTAGAGCAGCATGACGAAGGCGCCGCCCACCAGTCCATATTCCTCGATGATGATGGCGTAGATGCAGTCCGAGAACGGCTGGGGTAGGAAGTTGCGTTGGGTACTCTTTCCTGAGCCTTTGCCGAAGATGCCTCCGCGAGCGACGGCGATCTTGGCGTAGGTTTTCTGCGCGTTGCGGTCGTCGATCTGTAATTGGGGCTTCTCTTGGCTCTCGCCATTGGCTTTTTGGGCTTCTCGCTCCAGACGTGCGGCTTCGATACGGCCTTGCCAGGTCTTCACACGGCTTACCCTAGGCTTCTTCAAGGCGCGTTCTTGCAATTTGGCGTCTTCGGGATGTTTCTCTGCGGCAAGCACCACTTTTTCATGACGACGGTTCCTGACGTTGGCCACCATGTCATCGGTGAGGATGTACAATGCCATGCCCAACACCACGATGCCGATCAGCATCATGATGTACTTGAACTTGATCTGGCCGATGAACAGCATCACGATACAGACTACGAACAGCATGGCTGCCGTGGAGAGGTTCTCAGGGAAGATGGGGCCTACGATTAGGATGATGGGCAAGAAGATGGGGACGATGAGGTCTTTGAAGGTGTAGTCTTTTTGGTTCCACACCACGATGTATTTGGCCAGATAGGTAATCAGCACGATCTTGGCGAGTTCGCTGGTCTGGAAGCCCATGATGCTTCTCGAAGCGCCGTTGATACGACTGCCGAAGAAATAGGTGAAGATCAGCAGGACGAAGCAGAACAACAGGATGAGCTCGATGGCTCTTGAATAACGACGGTAGTTGATCTTGGAGGCCACAAACATCATGATGAAACCGCCCAACAAAGTGGCAGCATGTTTGATCAGCACCTTCTCGTTGTAGGCGCCGACTTTGACATGGGCCTCCGAACTCGTGGCACTATAGACCGCCAGCAGGGAGATGACGCCTAAGATGAACATCACCACCCAAATGACCCTGTCGCCTTTCAATATCCTGTTGATCCAAGCCATGGCAATTAGCTGAGAATTGTATTTTTAAAGTTGAATGAGAGTTTGTTCACTTCCTCAATGAAGCATGTCCCGCGTTTGTCATAGCTCATCTCCAGGTCCTTGCAAGAGGGGGAGAAGAGCACGATGTCGTTCTTGTGGGCGATTTTGCTGGCAAGTTGCACTGCTTCCGAGATGGAGGCTGCAGCATGGATCTCCTCTACGACGCCCTTGAAGGTCATCTCGATGTTTTCTTGCTCCGAACCGAGGCTGATGATGGCTCTCACACTCTTCTTGGCGGTGGCGATCAAATCGCTGTAGTTGCTGTGGCAAGAGCCGCCGACGATCCAGACCACTGGGTTGACGATGTTCTCGAAAGTGAACCAGGTGGCGTTGACGCTTTCGGCCTGCGAGTCGTCGTAGTACATGACACCGTCAACGGCTCCCAGATAGTGCTGGCGATGCGGCATGGTGTTGAGGTCGCCCATGCAGTTCTTGATGCTTTCCTTACGAATCTCCAGTACTTTTTTCGTGATACTCGACGCCATGCCTTCCGGCTTGCGCTTCTGCATCTTTTCCGTGGATTCAAACAAATACCTCATATCTATATAATTTTTCTTACTTCTTACTTCTTACTTCTGTCTTCTATCTTCTATCTAATCTTCAGTGTCAAAATCGTAAACGCCGCCAGCAGGATGCTCACAATCCAGAAGCGTAACGTGATCTTCGCTTCGTGGTGCAGTTGCGGGCTGCCTTTGTATTTCACGGTACAACCCGGATCGACCTTGGCGATGTAGTCGAGCGAGGTGCGGAAATGGTCGTGAACAGGGGTCCGTTTCCAGATCCTTCGGTGGACGCCTTTTTTCTTTCCCGTCTTGTAATAGAGCCGTTGGAGGATGACGGAGAGGCTCTCAAAGAGGAACACGCCGCAGATGATGGGCAGCAGCAGCTCCTTGTGGATGATGACTGCGGCCACGGCGATGATGCCTCCGATGGTCAGGCTTCCGGTGTCGCCCATGAAGACCTGTGCGGGGAAGGAGTTGTACCACAGGTAGCCTAGAAGGGCGCCGACGAAGGCGCTGAGGAACACCACGATCTCCTCTGTTCCGGGGATATACATGATGTTGAAATAACTCGCCATCCTTCCGTTACTGGAAAGGTAGGCGAGGATGCCTACAGTGAGCGCCATGATGGCGGTGTTGCCGGCGGACATGCCGTCCATGCCGTCATTCAGGTTGGAACCGTTGGAGACGGCAGCCACGGCAAACACCGTGACCAGCACGAAGAAGGCCCATCCCAGGATGTACATCCATTTCTGACCCGCCCATTTGAACAGGTCGGCGTAGTTCAGGTTATGGTTCTTCACGAAGGGGATGGTGGTGCGGGTGGATTTCACGTCAGGGGTCTTGTAAAGGACTTCGGTGTTGTCGAGGATGCCGATTTGGACGGCCTCGTTCATTTGTGCGGCAGGACTGAAACGCAAGGTCAGACCTACGATGAGCCCCAGCATCACCTGTCCGCCGATCTTCACCCATCCATTGATGCCTTCCTTGTTTTTCTTGAAGGTCTTGATATAGTCGTCGGCAAAGCCGATGGCGCCCAGGATGAGGGTGGTGATGATCATGAGGATCATGTAGATGTTGTGCAGCTTGCTGATGAGCAGGCAGGGGATGAGCGTTGCCGCGATGATGATGATGCCGCCCATGGTGGGGACGCCTGTCTTCGAAACGTTGAAGGGATCCAGCTTCTCGTCGCGTTGGGTTTCCTCGATATGCTTGCTTTTCATCCGTTGGATGAATCGTTTGCCGAACCATACGGAAACGATGATGGCGATGATGGCGGCCATCACGGCACGGAAGGAAACGTAGGTGAACACACGTGCTCCTGGGAAATGGATGGATTGCAGGTAGGAAAACAGGTAGTACAACATGGCTTATCTCTCCTTTAATGCTTTAGTCAGTTCTTCTTTGTCGTCGAAATGTCTTTTTACGCCTTTGATGATCTGGTAGTCTTCATGACCCTTGCCGGCAAGCAGGATGATGTCGCCTTTCTTGGCGAGTGCAGTGGCTGTGCGGATGGCTTCACGGCGGTCGGTGATGCAGAGTACCTTGCGAAGTGCTTCTTCAGCGATGCCTTCCTTCATCTGTCGGATGATCTCGTCGGGGTCTTCGTCTCTGGGGTTGTCGCTGGTGAGGATGACCTTGTCGCTGAGCTTCACTGCCGCAGCGGCCATTTGGGGACGTTTTCCGGCATCCCGGTTGCCGCCGCAGCCCACCACGGTGATGAGTTGAGAGTTGAGAGTTGAGAGTTGAGCGTTTTCCGTTCTCCGTTTTCCGTTTTCCGTTCTCCGTTTTACCTCCCGTTCGGTCGGTGAGCCCTTCGGGGTTCCGTTTTCCGTTTTCATCACCTCATTGATGGTCTTGAGCACATTCTCCAGTGCATCGGGGGTGTGGGCGTAGTCCACGATACCTACGATGCCACAGTCGCTTTGGATCATGTCGAATCGGCCATTGGCACCTTTGAGTTTGCTGATCTCCACCAGCAGCTCGTCTTTATCGAACCCCAAGGCAACCGCGGCACCATAGATGGCCAGGATGTTGCTGGCGTTGAAGTTGCCCACCAGTCGGGTGAACATCTCGGTGTCGTTGACTTTCATCATCATGCCGTCGAAATGGCTCTCCAGGATCAAACCTTTGAAGTCGGCGTCGTGTTTCAGCGCATAGCCCAGTTTCTTGGCTTTGGTGTTCTGGAGCATCACACTGCCGTTCTTGTCGTCGAGGTTGGTCAGCGCGAAGGCATTGGCCGGCAAGTCGTCGAAGAATTTCTTCTTCGCGTTGCGGTAGTTGGCCATGGTCTTATGGTAGTCGAGGTGGTCGCGAGTTAGGTTGGTGAAGATGCCACCAGCGAACTGCAGTCCAGCGATCCTGTTTTGGTCGATGGAGTGGGAGCTGACCTCCATGAAGGCGTATTCACACTGGTGTTCAACCATTTTGTTCAGCAACTCGTTGAGTTCGATGGGGTCGGGGGTGGTATGGGTGGAAGGGATGACTTCGCGATCGATGATGTTCTCGATGGTGGAGAGCAGTCCACAGGCATAGCCGGCGTCGGTGAACAGGCGGTAGAGCAGGGTGGCGATGGTGGTCTTGCCGTTGGTGCCGGTGACGCCGACGAGTTTCAGCTTATGGGAAGGGTTGCCGTAGAAGTTGGCGGTACCTACTCCAAGCACGTAGGCGCTGTTGTCCACACGGATATAGGTGACGTTCGGGTGGAGTTTCTCGGGCATTTTCTCGCAGACGATGGCGCTGGCGCCTTTCTCTACGGCCTTTTCGATGTAGTCGTGTCCGTCCACCTGCGTGCCTTTCACGGCGAAGAACAAGGTCCCGGGCTCCACGGTGCGTGAGTCGAACGACACTCGGGTGATGTCCAAGTCTTTATCCCCGATAAGCTCCAGCAGGTTGCAGTTTACTATGATCTCTTTGATTTTCATTTCTTTCCAAGTGTTAAGGTGATCAATCCACCAGGACGTAACGAGTCGCCGGCGGCAACGGATTGTTTGATGACTTTGCCTTGGCCTTCGACGGCGATGTTCCATCCGAGGTCTTCAAGCAGATAGACGGCGTCGGTGACGCTCATGCCTTTCACGTTGGGAACGCGTGCGGAGTCGAACCGCATGGGTTCCACCAGGTATTTGCCTTCTTCCTTGGAATAGGCGGTGGTGACCCATTCGCTGCCGAGCGAGAGGTCGCTGTAGTCCACGCCGATGCCTTGGAGGTAAGGAACCATCTCGGTTTGGTGGCGTATGGTGCTGTCGGCCAGTTTTTCATTGTATTGTTGGGCTTCCATCATGCCTTTGATCTTAGTGGCATACACGCGGTCGGCGATTTCTTTGAAAGCGGGGGCGGCTACCTTGCCCGCGGAGTAGAAACGGCCTTTGGCTTTGCTGATGACGACGATGCAGCTATAGATGGGCTTCTCTGTGGGGAAATATCCCACGAAGGTCACGTTATAGTCGCGTTCCAGTCTGCCTTCGGCGTTGACCCACTTGTAGGCTTTCTTTTCCACGTTGTACAGCTGTGCGGTGCCGGTCTTTCCCGCGATGCCGTATTCCGTGCCGCGCAGCATCTTGGCGGTGCCACGCAACACCACGCCTTCCATCATGCTCTTGATGGAGTCGATGGTCTTTTGGGAGGCAATGTGTTCTTTCAGGACGGTAGGCTGGATGGTTTCGATGGTGACGCCTTCCTTGCGGATCTCTTTGACAAACTGTGGCTTGAGCATCGTTCCGTTGTTGGCCACGGCGTTATAGAGGGTGAGGATCTGCAAGGGTGGGAGGCGCAACTCGTAGCCGATGGACATCCAGGGGAGGGAGGTCTTGGCCCAATGCTGCTTGTCTAAGACAGGGTGCTTGATATAGGGTTTGGCTTCTCCGGCCATCCCGGTGCCCAGCGGGATGTTCAGCCCCATGGCGTAGAGGCTGTTGACATATTTTTCCGGGTGACTGCCGAAATAGTCGGTGATGAGTTTTGCCGTACCTTTGTTAGAGGACTGCTCGAACACCTCGCGGATGGTGACTCGCCCGTCGGCATGGATGGTGTGGTCGTCAAACATCTTCTTGTTGGAGAAGACGAGGGGACCGCTGCCGATGTTGATGTGCGAGTTGATGTCGAGGTCTGGGTAGTTCTCGAGCAACACGAGCATGGAGGCCAGTTTGAAGGTGGAACCGGGTTCGATGCCGACGCCCATGGCGAAGTTGTAGAACTCGTTGCAAGCACCGGTTTCCTTGTTGCGTTGGAGGTTGGTGATGGCTTTGACTTCGCCGGTGGCGACTTCCATGACGATGGCGCATCCTTGTTCGGCTTTGTTTTCCGTGATGGCGTGTCGCAAGGCGCGTTCGGCGATGTCCTGGATGCCGATGTCGATCGTGGTGACGATGTCGTTGCCGTTGACGGCTTCAATGTTGTTTTCGTCTTCAACAGGGATCCATACGCCGTGATGCAGGTGGCGTTGCTTATGACGCCCATCCTGTCCGCGGAGGATGGAGTCGTAAGCGCTTTCAATGCCCACAATCTTGTCCTCGGTGACATAGCCGACGGTACGTCCGGCGAGGTTACCGTAGGGGTGGATGCGTTTGAACTTGGGTTGTGACCTGGAAAGACCGCCTTTCATTTTCCCTTGATTGAGGATGGCAAAAGTCTCCATCTCACGGTACTGGCCCAAGGTAACGTTGAGATCAACGAGGAAGTACCGTTTGTTGTTGTTCTTGGCTTCGATGAGGCCTTTCTTCCATGTTGCTGCCGAGCGTTTCGGGAAGAGGCCAGCCAATTGTTTGCTGAGTTGGTCGATGTTGTTGTTGAAGAGCGTGTCACTGATGACGGAGGGGTCGATGCCGACTACGAAGATCGGGACGTCGGTGGCGAGCAAACTGCCGTCGGAAGCGAGGATGTCACCTCTGGAGGCTTGGACTGTGTCGAAACGTGTCTCTACCTTGTTCGCCAGTGCACGCAGTTCGTCGCCTTCACGGGTCTGCACCAACACTGCCTTGAGCAGGATGATGAGCCCCACCACCAGCACGGCGAGGTAAACCAGGAAGGTCCTGTTGATGCAACTCGTATTAGGATCCCTTTTCATTGTTCTGTTCTCTGTTCTCCGTTTTCCGTTTTCCGTTCTCCGTTCTCCGTTACCACCCTCGTGTCCAGCGACTCCTTCAGTCCATCTCCGGCGAGTTTGTCGATCATGATGGTCTGTGTGGATTCCTTGGTATAGGCGGATTTCGTATAGATGTATTCCACGCGCAAGTCGCGCAGCTGTAAGGCGTTTTTCTTGATGGCCCTGCTGGTGCTCTCGGCGATGTAGGCATTGGTGATGATGAGCATGAGCAGTACGGTGAGATAGACGAGGAAGGGGAAGATCTTGGAGAAGTCCTCTCTTGTCAGGAAGCTGCCGCCCAGCACACTCATCACGGTGCCTCTTCTGGCGGTCTTGCTTTTTCTTACTCTTTTCATTCCGGCCTCCTTTCTGCGATTCTCAGTTTGGCGCTCCGGGCGCGGCTGTTCTCCGCTGTCTCTTCTTCCGAAGGGACGATGGGTTTTTTGTTTACTAATGTATAAGGTGTCAGCAGGTTGCCGAAGAAGTCTTTTTCTTCCTTGCCCTCGGCGTTGCCCGTCCGGGTGAAGTTCTTGACCAGGCGGTCTTCGAGGGAGTGGTAGGAAAGGACGACGAGGCGTCCGCCGGGTTTGAGCACGTCGGGACATTGGGAAAGGAAGCTGGTGAGGGCTTCCATCTCCTGGTTGACTTCGATGCGAAGGGCCTGAAACACCTGGGCGAGGGTCTTGTTTTCCCTGCCTTTGGGGAGGCGTTTCGCGACGGCTTCCTTCAGCTGTGCAGTGGTCTCGATGGGCTGTTCGCTCCGAGCCTTGACGATGTCGGCGGCGAAGAGGTGTGCATTTTGGACTTCGCCGTAGAGGCTCAGGATTCGGGTGAGGGCGGCATGGTCGTAGGTGTTGACCACGGTGGCGGCATCGACGGGGTTGGTTTGGCTCATACGCATGTCGAGTTTCCCTTCGAAGCGGGTAGAGAAGCCTTTCTCCGGGGTGTCGAACTGGTGTGACGACACGCCAAGGTCGGCAAGCACGCCGTCGATCTTGCCGTTATGGTAGAGCTGGATGAAGTTCTTGAAGTATTTGAAGTTCTGTGGGATGAAGGTGAACCTGGGGTCATCGATGACGTTTTTGGCGGCGTCTTCATCCTGGTCGAACGCGTAGAGGTGCCCGGTGCTAAGCCTTTCGAGGATGGCGCGTGAGTGGCCGCCGCCGCCAAAGGTGACGTCGGCATAGATGCCCTCGGGTTGGATGTTCAACCCTTCGATGCAAGCACTCAACAATACGGGCTTATGGTACATTTTTTTAGAAGTCAGAATTTAGAAGTAAGAATCAAGAAGTTACAAGCTGAAGTTGAGGCTGGAGAAGAGTTCTTCTGCACCTTTGGCCAGAGCTTCTGCATCGATTTCCGCTACATGCTCCTCGTACTTCGTCTTGTCCCAGATTTCCATGTTGGTGAACATGGAAGTGATGACGACGTCTTTGTTGAGTCCGCAGCGTTCCATCAGGTCTTTGGGGATCTGCAGACGTCCGCTAGCGTCGAGTTTGGCGCGTTTGACGCCGTCGAGGTATTTGCGCATGATGTCGAGCTTTCTGCGGTCGAAGGTGTTGACCTGCATCAGGATCTCGCGGCGGTGGTTCCAGTCGCTGTTGGTGTAAAGCTCAAGGTAGGTGCCGTGGAGACCTGGGCGCAGGATGAAGTCTTCTTCTGCCTGGCTTCCCAGCTGTTCCCTGAAATCGGCGGGCAGCATCAGTCGGCCTTTCGCGTCGAGTTTGCAAGTAAATGTTCCAGTTGGGTTGCTCATCGCTGTGCTTCTTTTTAAAAACGAGACAAAATTACTGCATTTTCTCCCAAATTCCCCCACTTTATCCCACTTTTTTGATGGTTTTTGACCGAAAATTTATCAACAACTTTATCAACAGGTAAGTTAATTCAATTTAACATACTTGAAAATCAATAAGTTAAATACATTTTTTTAA
Source organism: Bacteroidales bacterium (assembly GCA_017965765.1). Taxonomy (GTDB): domain Bacteria; phylum Bacteroidota; class Bacteroidia; order Bacteroidales; family F082; genus Limimorpha. The sequence goes on along the minus strand of JAGCPJ010000037.1, from coordinate 24,316 downwards.
ACAAATGTTATGAACAACGGCAAAAAAAATTCCATAAACGGAGGTTGATATGCTTTTAGTTCGTATTTTTGTAGGTTCAAACCTGATGTAGGTATGGAGGACAAATACAACAATCTGATCGATCTTCGAAAGATTTTCGAGGCAAAAGCCCCGAAATTGATGAAACGGATGCCCAACTGGCTGTTCCGTCGCATCCAACGCCTGCTGCACGAGGAGGATATCAACACCATCCTCAGCAAATACGGCGACCTTGAGGGTGTGGAGTTCGACCAAGCCGTGGTCAAGGATTTCAATCTCCAAGTGGTGGAAAAAGGCTCGGAGAACCTCACCGCTTCCCAACGTATCGTGGTGGCATCCAACCATCCCCTGGGCGGACTCGACGGCATCGCACTCATCGGTACCGTCGGCAAATATTGCCCCGACCCCGTCACTCCAGTCAACGACTTCCTGATGTACATCAAGAACCTCAAGCCCATCTTCATCCCTGTCAACAAAGTAGGGAAGGGCGTCGCCAACCGTCAGGAAAACCTGAGGCTCTTCAACGAGACCTTTGCCGGCGACCGCGCCATCTGCTACTTCCCCTTCGGACTGTGCTCCCGCAAAGTCAAGGGCGGCAAGATCATGGATCTCGACTGGAAAAAGACCTTTATCAGCAAGGCAAAAGAATACCAAAGAGATATCATCCCCACCCATATCGACGGACACAACACCCGCTTCTTCTATAATTTGGCCAGACTTCGCAAACGTCTCAAAATCAAAGTGAATATCGAGATGGCCTTCCTCCCCAAAGAGTTCTTCAAGCAACGCAACAAGACCTTGACCATCATCTTCGGGAAGCCCATCCCATATCAGACTTTCGACAACAGACGCACCGATGCCGAATGGGCAGAGATGCTGCGCTGCTTCTCCTACCACCTGGCCAACGACCCCGATTTGGTTTTTGATCCTGAAAAGAATTACACCATGCCCTGAGCATCAAAATACACTAGGCTATGAATACGATTATTGACCCCATCCCAACCGAAAAGATCCTGGAAGAACTGACCATGGATCGGTTCCTCAGAATGACGAACAACGGCAAAAACGAGATCTATATCGTCAACGCCCTCAACGCACCCAACACCATGCGCGAGATTGGCCGTCTGCGCGAGATCAGCTTCCGCGACTCAGGCGGCGGAACAGGACTGGACTGCGACTTGGACGAGTTTGACCTGGACGAAGAATGCCATTTTGAACAGCTCATCGTATGGAATCCATACGACAAGGCCATCGTCGGAGGCTATCGCTTCCTGCTTTGCGACAAGCTTAAGGTGGATGCCCAAGGACAAGTCAACACGCCTACCTCCGAACTCTTCCACTACTCGGAACGCTTCGTCAAAGAGTATCTTCCCTATACCATCGAACTGGGACGCTCCTTCGTCCAACCTGACTACCAGCCCTCGAAAAGCCTCGCCAAAGGCATCTATTCGCTGGATAACCTTTGGGATGGACTGGGGGCACTGATCAACCTCCTGCCACAAGCCAAGTATTTCTTCGGAAAGGTGACCATGTACTCACAACTGGAACGCGAGTCGCGCGACCTGATCCTCTACTTCATGAAGTCGAACTTCGCGGATCCCGACCGTCTGGTCTATCCTCATCCTGAACTGGAACTTCCCATCAAGATGGACGAGGAAGCGCTGAAGGCCATCTTCACCGGAACGAACTACCACGAGAATTACAAGATATTGGTCAAAAACGTGCGCCAACGCGGTGCAGCTGTGCCTCCGCTGGTGAACGCTTACATGAGCCTTTCCTCTACCATGCGCTCCTTTGGAACCGCTCTTAACGCTCCCTTCGGAAACGTCGAGGAAACGGGAATCCTCATCACCATGAAGGATATCTCCCAAGAGAAGGCGGAAAGACACTTGAATTACGACCATAACGCCAAACCCTTACACCTGAGTTGAACATGATCATCAAGGACGCCCGATTCCTATCAAGCAATAACAAGTTCGACAAGCTGCCCAAGGACAACATGCCGGAGTATGCCTTCATCGGTCGCTCCAATGTCGGGAAGTCCTCCCTGATCAACACACTCGTGCAACGCAACGGCTTGGCCAAGACCTCGGCAACCCCGGGAAAGACCATCTCCATCAACCACTTCGTCGTCAACAACCAGTGGTATCTCGTGGACCTTCCCGGTTACGGCTACGCCAAACGCTCCAAGAAGTCGCGCGAGGAATGGCGGAGCATGCTCTCCAACTATATCTCCCGCCGACGCAACCTCATCTGCACCTTCGTGCTCGTGGATGCCAGAATCGAACCCCAGGATAGCGACATCGGCTTCATGGAATGGCTCGGCGAAAATGAAGTGCCCTTCTGCATTGTCTTCACCAAGGCGGACAAACTGAGCAAAAGCGCCCTCGAGATCAATGTGGAGGCCTATAAGAAACGCTTGCTCCAAGACTGGGAAGAACTGCCGCCAGTGTTTGTTACCTCCTCAGAAACCAAGTTGGGCAGGGAAGAACTGCTTGACTATATTGAACAACAGAACAAAGAATTAGATCAATATTTGAAAACTAACGGATTGTAAACTAAACTAACTATTAGGAACTATGTTGGGAATTCTCATTTCAATCGTGGTTGGTGCCGTGGCGGGTTTCATCGCCGGTAAAATCATGAACAAGAGCATGAACCTGATTGTCTGTATCATCGTCGGTATCATCGGCGCTGCCTTCGGCAGTTGGATGTTCAGCACCTTGGGCTTGAATGTCAGCAACAAGTTTTGGGCTGTGTTGCTCGTTGGCACCATCGGGGCAGTTTTGCTCCTTTTCATCCTCTCGCTGTTCAGGAACAAATACGAATAAGCGCAGGTCTATTTTAGCTGAACTCTAGTGATGCCGCTGCCTCCGGTTTCCAAAGAGGCATCGCAGAAGTTTTGCACCTCATGGTCGTGACTGAGATACTCACGGATGAGTTTTCTCAATATCCCGTTTCCCTTCCCGTGTAAAATACTTATTTCCTTGATACTGAGTAATTTAGCTTCGTCAAGGTACTTGGCGACGCTATCCAAGGCTGCTTCGGCACGTTGCCCTCTGACATCCAAAGTAAGGTCGAAATGCTCCGCCTTCTCGCTAAGCTCGTCGGCAAGTCCCGACTGCCATCTACGCAAGGTCTTGCGACCTTCGGCGCGACTCACTTTACGCAATTTTTCAGGCGAAGTACGGAGCCTGACCGTGTCGAACAGGATGGTGGCATCGGTGTCGCTGATGGCAAGGAGCTCTCCCACGATCTCCATCTCGTCGATGCACACGGTATCCCCCACCTTGAGGGTGGTTTCGGTTTCTGGTTTGGGTTTCTTGGGCTCTGTGGCTTTCTTGGCGGTTTCAGCGATTTCTTCTTTGGCCTGACGTAACTCCTGCCGAACCTCTTTGGTGCGTTCTTTCTCAGCCTGCGCCTCCTTGATTTCCCGGATGGTACGCTCAATGCTGCTGTTGGCCTTGTCGATGAGCTCCTGGGCTTCATTGGCGGCCTCGCGAAGATATTGCTTCTTCTTGCTCTCCAGCTCACTGAGCAGGTTCTTGTATTTGGCCACCACTTCCGAAAGGAGCGTGTCGGCCACCTGGAGTTCCCGCTCTTTCTTCTTGATGGCTTTCTTATCGACTTCCAGCTGTTGCAACTGTTGCTCAAACTTCAGGTGCTGTTCGCCGGTGATCGTCGAGGCTTCGTCGAGGATGCGTTGCGGAAAACCTGTCTTGCGGGCTATCTCAAAGGCGAAAGAGCTTCCAGGCTTTCCTGTGATCATGATGTACATCGGTTGCATGAACTTCGTGTCGAACAACATGGCGCCGTTGACGATGCCTTCGTGGTTGTCGGCCAGCAGCTTCAGGTTGGCATAGTGTGTGGTGACGATGCCAAAGACTTGTTTCCTATTGAGTTCCAATAAGATGGCCTCCGCGATGGCTCCACCCAGTTGGGGCTCGGTACCGGTGCCGAACTCGTCGATGAGGAAGAGGGAGTGTTGATTGGCATTTTCGAGCAGCACCTTCATGTTGCGGAGATGCGAGCTGTAGGTGGAGAGGTCGTCGAGGATGCTCTGTTCGTCGCCGATGTCGATGAACAGGCTCTCGAAGAGTCCGCATTCCGAGTCCACATGCATGGGCACGCACAGCCCGCATTGCAGCATGTACTGGATGAGTCCCGTGGTCTTGAGGCACACCGACTTGCCGCCGGCATTGGGTCCGGAGATGACGAGGATGCGTTCTTGGGCGTTGAGGTTGAGGTCAAGGGGCACGATGCTCTTGCCTTCCGTCTTCAGTTTCTTTTCAAGCACTGGATGTCGGGCCTGGATCCAGTGGAAGCATGGTTCGTCATGGATCAAGGGCTTGATACCGCCAATATCTTGGCTGAGCAGGGCCTTGGCGCGGATGAAGTCGAGTTGCCCCAACAGTTCCCAGGCTTTCAGCAATTCGGGTAGGGAGGGCCTAATCTGGTTGGTGAACTGCATCAGGATGCGTTGTACCTCACGGCGTTCGGCGTATTCCAACTCCTTGATTTCGTTGGAGGTCTCCACGATCTCAGAGGGCTCGATATAGACGGTCTGTCCTGTGGCCGACTCGTCGTGGATGAAGCCTTTGAGTGCGCGTTTGTCACCGGCGTGGACGGGGATGACCATGCGTCCGTCGCGGATGGTGATCTCAGCTTTCGGATCGACCCATCCTGAGGTCTTGGCATCGCTCATGATCTGCCGGATGCGACGTTCGATGCCACCTGACTTGCGGTGGATGTCGCGACGGATCTCGGCGAGTTCCGGCGAGGCGTTGTCGGGCATTTCTCCCTTGTCATCCACGAGGCGGTTGGCTTCGCTGAATACGATGGGATCCACCGCGATGCCATCGGTGAGGGAGCAGAGCTCGGGATAGTCTTCGCGGGCCTCGCTCTGTCCGAACTTCAAGATATAGCTCAGGGCATTCAACGAAGGTTTGAGGGCGAAGAGGTCTTCCAAGCTGATGCTGGTCCCGGGAATCCTAATATGTTGGAACGCTTCGCGCAGGTCGTGGTAGTCCCTCACGGGGAAAGGCACGCCGTTTTGCAGCAGTTGCATGAACTCCACGGTCTGGTCGAGGCTACGTTCGATGGCTTCGCGGCGGTCGCTGAAGTCCATCGTCTCGGCGCGTTCCAACCCCATGGCACTGATACAATGCTTCTTGATGGCTTCCCGGATATGGGTGAAACCGATCTTCTGCTCGAAGCGTTCTGGATAGATCATTGTTATTGTTTGGGTTTGAAGCTAAAGCCCTTGAGGATGGTCATCAGGCGCTCGTCTTTGGGGTCGTCGATGTCTTCGGTGGCGACGCGGATCACCATTTCACGGCTGGGGTCGTAGGAGTAGCAAGCCAGTTTGTATTTGCCGGCATTGGAGATGACGGTCCAGGTGTAATCGCCCGTGACGATGTCTTCAAGATGGCTTTCGGCAGGATAGTTCTTGGTGCATTCCTCGACAGTGGTCTTGGTATAGTCCTTCACTTGGAAATACTTGTAGTCGGCTTTGGTCTCGACGCCCATCTCTGAATAGGCGTTGCTGACTTTCCAGCCCTCGTTGGGCATGGTCAGCGTCCACTCGTAATGGTCCCAAGTAGTGGTTTCAGGAGCGGCGGGCTCTTCTGCGACGGGTTCTTGCGTGACGGCCTCTTCTACGGCAGGCTCGTTTTGGGCTTGTTTGTTGTCAGTTTTGGTGTTGTTGTTGCCACAGGCGGCGAACAGCATGGCAGCGGCTGCTGCGATAAAGAATGCTTTTTTCATCTTAAAAATTGTTGGTTTTATTTGCGGCGGCAAAGATAATGATTGTTCCTTTTGTCTTGATACAAAAGGAACCGAAAAAATCAAGGCCTGCTTTTATTTGCCGCTCTTCCTTCGGTTACATTCTCTACACAGCATCTGGCAGTTTTCAGCCACTGTCCTTCCTCCGTTGCGCCATGGGGTGATATGGTCCGCCTCCATTTGTTCGATTTTGAAATGTTTGCCGCAGATGGTGCAGATTCCATTTTGCCGTTCATAGACCTCTCGTTTCATGTTGTCGTCAAAAGCGCGGATGTCGAGATGATGTTCGTCGTGATCAGATAATTCGGGAACACGGCTTTCGCCCAATTGATAACGCTGCTGAAGTGGTTCCATAGGGCGACGGCATTCGGGTCATGCTGATGATTACCCATATAGACTTCAATGTTGCCGTTCGAAATCCATCGGATGGCGGTTTCGAGATAGGCTTGGCGGTTCACTTCGCCCGAGACATATTTGCTGGCCAAGCCGTAAGCGGCGCAGTTGTTCTTGCTGAAATAGCGTTTGGCATCGCTCACCCACGTGCCAGCATACACGGCGTTGCGCAGCTCCTGCTCGGTGAGTTCCTTGCCAGCGATGTTGATGGTCTTGAACCACTTGAGTTTCTCACTGTCGGAGCCGCTACAGATATACACCTGCAAGGGATAGTTGAGGATCTCTTCCTGCTCATCGGGCTGGAGGTTGTGGAAATAACGGAAGTTGAAGGCGAAGTCACCGTTGACGTACTGGCAAACGCTGATGGTGCGTTGTTGGCCGTCGATGATCTCAAAAGTGCCTATTCCCGAAATAGGGAGAATGGCGGATTGGTAACAACGACATCAGCTTGTTTTAAAAGTTCAATACACTCTTTGGAACGGAAATCTCCATCACCATTGAAGTAGTGGATGCCGATTTCTTCTGGATCGGGCACACGATTGCCATTGCGGTCGCCGAAATACTCCAACCAAATTGCACGTTCTGAATCGTTTTGGCTAAAAAGGTCTCTGTTCTGATTTTTATAGCAAGTAGTGATCAACTTTTTCAACCCCAATTGCTCAAAGTTGTAGCTGAAATAATGGAAGAAATTGCTCACACGAGGATCATCGCAATTGCAGAGTACTATTTTACCATTAAAATGTGCTTTATAGTGTTTCAGTTCATTCTCAATATCAACTAATTGAGTATAAAACTCATCCTTGATGACGGTACGTCAAGTATTTGTTTTTAATAAGCAGGTCGTCACTGCCACGGGCTGGGCGCGTGGGCCAAGGCCAAAAATCGGGGCAGCGCTTGCCCAAAAGCCGAACTAAGTGGGATGAGACTCAGGGCGGGGCGCGGAGCTTCAGCGGAGCGTTTGCCTTCGGCACGAAGGCACTCCCCGCCTTGAGAATCACCCACTTAGGGCGGCTGTGCGGTGGGCCGTTATTTTTGGCCTTGAACTTTTGGTTACTTTTCTTTCAAGAGAAAAGTAACATTTATTATCTTTGCAAAGAAATATACTTTTTAACTTTAAAAAATCATTTTATTATGTGGGGAATTCTTGTATCCTTGGTTATCGGCGCATTGGCCGGATGGCTCGCCGGTATCATTATGAAAAGAGGCATGAGCCTGTTAGCATGTATCATCGTCGGTGTCATCGGCGGTTTCCTGGGCAGCTGGGTGTTTAGTCTTCTCGGACTGAGCGGCAGTGGCTCTTTCTTGGGACAACTGCTGGTGGGTACCCTCGGCGCAGTGTTGCTCCTCTTCATTCTTTCGCTGTTCAGAAGGAAGAAAAAGTAAGGAATCTAAAACACTCGTATCATGATCCGTCTTGAAATCTGCGCGAATGGCATCCCTAGCCTGCGCAATGCCATGGACGGCTGTGCCCAGTGTGTGGAACTCTGTGAGGCCCTCGAAGTTGGGGGCCTCACACCTTCTTTTGGCACCCTGGCCAAAGCCATCGACATCTCGTTCATCCCCATGCGGGTGCTGATCCGCCCTCGTCCAGGCAACTATTGCTACGATGAGGAGGAAATAGACCTGATGAAAACCGACATCATGCTTTGCCGTAAGTTGGGCTTCGAAGGTGTCGTTATCGGGGCCCTCAACAACGAAGGGATGCCGGACATCGACTCCCTGAAAGCGCTCATGGAAGCGGGCGAAGGAATGAAGTTTACCTTCCATCGGGCCATCGACGCCTGCGTGAAACCGCTGGAAGCCATGGAACAAATCATCGACCTGGGCTTCGACAAAGTACTTACCTCTGGAGGAAAACCTACCGCCGAAGAAGGTATCCCCATGATCGCCGAGATGCAATTGCGCTATGGCGATCGCATCGCCATCATGCCTGGGGGCGGCATCAACCTTGGCAACGTGATGGACATCGTCAACCAAACCGGTGTGGTCAACGTCCATGCCTCCTTGGGTCACTGGGTGCCGCGATTCAACGAGAAACTCTATCCTGACCAGAAAGACAACACCGGCGCTTCTATGGTGTGGACCGAGTCGAATTACGACATTATCTACGAAATGGAGAAATTGATTAATCCATGAAAAAAACCATATTATTCGGGTTGATCATCTTGCTGGCGGCCTGCACGCGGCAGCAGCTTCCCCATGAACAGCTCCTTTCCCAAGGTTGGGTCCTGTCCGGCGACACCCTCGATATCCATATCCCAGTGGAAGTGCCTTCCGTGGTGCAACAGAACCTTTACGATGCCGGGCTGATCCCCCATCCTTACTACGGTACCGTGGAAGAAGACTTGCTTTGGATCTCTGACCATCCCTGGAGGTATAGCACGCGCTTTAATGTGGACCAGGGACTGCTCGACAACGACGTGGTGGAACTGGTCTTTGAAGGCATTGACACTTACGCCTCGGTGACCCTCAACGGACAACCACTCTTCGAGGCTGATAACCAGTTCCGGACCTGGAAACAGGACGTGAAGTCCATACTGAAGGCAAATGACAACCTCCTCGTTGTGGATTTCCCCAGGTATGACAGTACGCAACTTGCCTTGTATGAGGCACATCAGCCCAAGCTTCCTGAGAAATATGCCGTCACCCGCAAAGCCCCCTACCAACACGGATGGGACTGGGCTCCGAAGTATAAGAACGTGGGTCTATGGAAGCCGGTGAAACTCGTCGCTTGGTCTGAAGCAAAGCTCGAAAACGCCTACGTGGTGACCCATGCAGCCGACGACAAGATGGCCTCACTTACCCTTCATCTCGATCTGAACAGCATGGTAGCCCAAGAGGCCTGCGTCGAATTGAAAGCCAACGGACGCACCCTTCATGGTTTTCTTTTCCCGTTGGAACAGGGAGACCATCATAAGATGTTCGATTTCGAGCTTCCTCATCCTGAACTATGGTGGCCTAACGAGATGGGCACGCAGCCGTTCTATGACTTTGAGGTCAACCTTGTCATCGGGAAAAAACGGCTCGATACCAGAACCATCCGTACGGGTATCAAGACCGTTGAGCTGGTACAGGAACCGGATCTTTATGGCTCCTCATTTTATTTTAAGGTGAACGGTATCCCGATGTATGTCAAAGGGGCCAATTATGTCCCCGAGGAGATGATCGAGACCTGGATCAACGCCGAAAAGACGGTGAAACTGCTCCAGATGGCCAAAGACGCCCACTTCAATATGCTACGCGTCTGGGGCGGAGGTATCTATCCCTCGGACGACTTCTTCAATATTTGTGATTCGTTGGGCATCCTGGTCTGGGAGGACTTCATGTATGCCGGTACGATGTATCCCTATGACGAAGCTTTCCTGGAAAACGCCAAGATGGAGGCCTTGGAACAGGTGAAACGTCTTGCCTCACACCCCTCGTTGGCCCTGTGGTGCGGGGGTAACGAGATCTCCGAAGGCTATTACAACTGGGGCTGGCAGCAGTCGTTGGGCTGGTCCGAAGAAGAAGACCAAGCCATCAAGGCGGGCTATGACCGGCTCTTTGAAGAACTCTTGCCCATGGTGGTCGATCTCTACGACGGTACTAGGCCTTATTGGCCAAGTTCACCTTCGAAAGGGTGGGGCAGACCCGAAAGCCTGACCCAAGGTGATGTCCACTACTGGGGCGTTTGGTGGGGCGAACAGCCTTACGAAGTCTATCGCGACAAGGTGGGCCGTTTCAACAGCGAATACGGCTACCAAAGCTATCCTGCCTATTCCACATTACAGAAGATAGCCCAAGGGGAACCGCTTTCAAAAGACGCTAAGGTCATCGCAGCGCATCAGAAACATGCCCGTGGCACGCGACAAATCGACGATTTCATCCAACGTTATTTCCCGACCATCCAATCCGAGTCCTTCGAAGACTATGTCTATCTCAGCCAGCTCTCGCAAGCCTACGGCATGGAGGTGGCCATCGAGGCCCATCGCACGGCCAAGCCTTACAACATGGGTACGCTCTACTGGCAACTCAACGATGCCTGGCCCGTGACTTCATGGTCGTCTATCGACTATTTCAACAATCCCAAAGCGTTTCATGACCGGCTCAAGACGCTCTATGCCCCGGTGCTGTTGAGTTTGGACCAGGACGACCATCAGGTATTCGTGACCTCCGATTTGTTGCGCGATATCGAGGGCCTGCTGACCGTCTCGGTCAATGATCATGGCAACAAGCTGTTTGAGCATAAGGTAAAGGCCCAACAGAAAGCCAATGAAAACAAAAAATACGAGGTAAAAGGTCTGAGGGAATTCCTGCTCAATGTCGATAAACAGCAGGTTTCCGTCACACTTGAGCTAACCGAAGGCGATACCGTCATCGCCAAACGCTTTGTGATTTTTTCACAAAACCTGTAACTTTTTCTCTGTTTGTTCGTCTTATAGTTGTTTTTCGGAAAGCAACAAATAACAAATGAACAAATAAACAGATTGATCATGAAAAGACTTTTTTTAATTGCTATGGTGCTCCTTACAGTGAGCGCCATGTCGGCCCAAGTCAACACCATTGTTATCAAAACCAGCGGAGATGTGACCTTACGTCAAGGAAACGAATTCTCCTGTCGCGGAGGCGACTATGTGAAAACAGATAGCGTGCTCATGCTTAAAGGTTCTAACGACTATGTGGTAACCGTTGAGGAACTGAACTATCTGACCATTATGTCTTCGGGTGATGTGATCACCGAAAACACGTTCCATGGGAAAGACCTGTCCGTTAATTTCAACGGCTCAGGAGATTCCAGACTGGACCTGGATTACGACAATATCTATGTGATGATGGTGGGTAGCGGGGACCTTGAACTCAGAGGGAAATGCAATACCTTTGATTATGATCATAGTGGTAGCGGCGACCTGATCACTAAGCGGCTGGAGAGAAACTCACAAAACGAGTCTCGTGCTGTTCCTAGCATGGCCGGTCTTTCTGAACTCTTGGCTGAGTTGGGTACCAACCTGGAAATGCTCTCCGACTCGGTGGATTGGGATCAATTCGAGTACGACATGGAGCGTTGGGGCGAGAGTATGGAAGAATGGGGCCGCCACATGGAAGAATGGGGCAACCAGATGGAACGTCGTATGGAAGGCCGTGAAAAGAACCATGGCCGTCATGAGAGTTGGGACAAACCCAATCACGGACCGAAAGCCCAACCCCAACCAGAACCCAAACCGCAACCCAAACCGCAAAAGAGGAGCCTCCTCTATGACGGCCATTGGAACGGCTTCGATGCGGGTATCAACCTGCTGCTCGGCCCAGGATCGGCAGCCAATTTCGAAGGACAATATGCTTTTCTGGAACAACGTCCCATGAAGAGCTGGGTCTTCAACTTCAACCTGGCCGATGTAGGTATCGCCTTCAGCCGTAACCATGTGGCGGGTCTCTATACGGGTATCGGCTTGGGCTGGAACAACTACAGCCTTAACAATCCGGTGCGTCTCTATAAGGGCCAAAATGGCATCGAAGGCGAATGGATCGACGAGAGCGTGGAAGGTCGCGTGAAAAAGAGCAAGCTCGGCGTGCTCTATATCCAAGCCCCTTTGATGCTTGAAATCAATCCCTCCCATGACTTCTTCATCGCTGCCGGTGTTACAGGAGGTTTCAGGATAGATGCTTGGACGAAAGTCAAATTCCGTGACGGCTTCAAAGAAAAACACCATGGCGATTATTATGTGTATCCTCTGAAACTCGATGCCACGCTACGCGCTGGAGGTGACGACATGGGCTTCTTCGCCAGCTTTGACTTGCTGCCACTGTTTGACGGAAGAACCAGCCCTGACTGCCACACCCTTAGCTTTGGCTTTAGCTTGCTGTTCTAATATAGAAACATACCTTGTGAACCGTTTCCAATACAACACCTGCGTCGATCAGTACGCTGACGGACTGTTCCGTTTTGTCTTGGCCTCCCTGCGCAACCGCATGGAGGCCGAAGACGTTGTACAGGACTGCTTCGCCCGGGTGTGGGAACGCCGTCATCAGGTGGAGTACGACAAGGCCAAGTCGTACCTCTTCACCACCGCCTATCACCTTGTCGTCGATCAGACGAGAAAACGCCATCAAGAGGTTGCTGTGGAACAACTCTTCCAGCTGCCGGACAAAGGCGCCAATGCCTATCCCGATGTCAACGAGATCCTTCATAAAGCCGTGGCCACCTTACCGGAAGCCCAGCGCTCCGCGGTCCTGCTTCGAGACTATGAAGGCTATAGCTACCAGGAAATCGGAGACATCACTGGCCAGACCGAGGCGCAGGTCAAGACGAACATCTTTCGCGCCCGGACTGCCCTTCGTAATGTAATCAAGAATATGGACAACCTTATCGACATTGAACCATGAAAACAGACGCCAACCCTGAAGAATATCCACGCCTCGTGCCACCCGATGTGGTTTACGAACACAAGGCCTCGCTGAAAAAGCCTGTCGTGATTCCCATGTATGCCAAGATCGTCACTGCAGCCGCCGCTGTGGCATTGCTCTTTGGCCTCTTTTGGATCCGCTCCATGACGCCCCAACAAGCGCTGATGGCTGAGTTGGATCCTGTCAAGGCTGTCCATGTCGTGACAGAAGAGCCTGCAATCTTGGCGGAGAGTCAAGCTTGCTTCCTCGTCCCCAAGTCGGCCAAGAAAACTTCAGCCAAAACCAGCCACAAGCCTCAGGCTCCTGAGCAGTCTCCCGTGCTTGGCCGGACTGAAATGCCTCTCTTGGCGAACCTGCAACCCAAGACGGCTTCGGGTCTTCCTGCCCAACCGTCACCTGCCACACTGCTATGGCCTGACATGATGGATACGGAACACCTGGCCTACCAGTTGCCCTCTGAGGAGGAGGAACTGCCCTTCATGCGCCGGAGTTTCCTAAAAGCCACGGATGGACAATTTGAAGGTTTCGGCGAGTTGTTGAAAGAAAGCTGGCGCTCGGTCAAGGTGGAGCTCGCCCAACTGAATGAATCGTTTTCTGAAAGTTTCTCTGCCTTCAAGCAAAAAACATCCGACTTCTGACTTCTTTCTTCTAAAAAAGACCTATCTTTGCCAAAATTTTCACAGCTATGGTCTTGAACTACATTACTTGGAACCTTGATCCCGTAGCATTCTCCGTCGGCCCCTTGTCGGTTCGCTGGTATGGCATCTGCTGGGCCTTGGGATTCTTGCTGGGCTATCTCTTGATGAATAAGGTCTATAAGAAGGAGAGGATGCCGGAAGGTTCCCTCGACTCCTTGTTGATCTATATGCTGGTCTCCACGGTCATCGGCGCCCGTCTCGGACATTGCCTGTTTTACGAGCCCCAGTACTACCTCTCCCATCCGTTGGATATCCTGAAGATCTGGGAAGGGGGATTGGCCAGCCATGGCGGTGCCATCGGCATTCTTATTGGCCTGTGGCTCTATGTCCGCCGTTTCAACAAGTCCACCAAGAAAGAGAAAACGGACAAACAGCGGATCTCCTATCTGTGGATCTTAGACCGCATCGTCATTCCCGTGTGTTTGGTCGGTGCCTTGATCCGCGTGGGCAATGTCTGCAACAGCGAGATCTACGGTACGCCAACCACCTTGCCCTGGGGATTCGTCTTCGTTCGCGGCAATGAACAGTTCCAGGGTCCCGATGGTCAGCTTCTGCCTTGCCATCCCACAGGCCTCTATGAGGCGTTCTTCTGCTTGGTGGCCATGGTGTTGCTCCTTTGGATGTTCAAACGCGGGTTGGGTGACAAGCGTCCCGGGCTGATGTTCGGCACCTTCCTGATCATCATCTTTGGCTCGCGCATCTGCATCGAATTCTTGAAGAATGTGCAAGTGGAATTCGAGAAGAGCATGGTGCTTGACATGGGACAATGGCTTAGCGTTCCCTTCGTACTCGTCGGGGTCGCGATGATCATCCTGGCTTTTAGAAAAGGAGACGCTCGCTGAGCGTCTCTTTTTCTAATCATACATGTAATACTTTCTGACGTATTCGTCGAGCAGGTCTCCCGTTTGTTTCTCCAGCGCTTTGCGGTCGTATCTCTCGGCCGTGAGCTGCATCTGTCGTAACAGGGTGAGCTGTTCCTCGATGACGTCGTGATAGTACATGGCGAACTTAGGTTTCATGTTGCCATAGTATTCCACTTTGTCGCAGGCGTTCTTCACGAGCTTCTCCATGAAGGTGTCGCCTTTCTCTGTCTCGCCGGCGGCATAGTACATCTCTGGGAATTGGTAGAGGCGGATCTCATACGGGAACTTCTCGTTCGGGAAGAACTCTTGGTACTTGTCCATGACGATGACGGCGGAGTCGAACTCCTGATGGTTCACCAGGCTTTGGGCGAGACGGGTGTAGCTTTGACGGGCAAATTCGCTGTTACGGATGCTCTCACGGTCAGGCACCACGCCCTCTTCGTTCAAGCTGCCCCATTGGGCTTTGTTGACCAACAGGTCGTAGCTGCCTTCACGATAGACACCGCCGAGTCCTCTGTAATAGTCCTCCGCCTTGACGGGGATGAAACGGTAGGAGAGGCCTTCCATGTGGAGGTATTCCTGGATGCCCAGCACCGAGGACATATCGCTGAAGCTCGTGAAATACACGGGGCGTTCCCAGTTGTTGGTGGCCATGAAGTCAAGCAGTAACAAGGCGTTCTTGTAAATCACTTCATCTTTGATTTCCCAACGAATCTCGTCCACGATCTGGTCTTTCATGCTTTCGGGAACAATGCCGTTGCGGATGCAGGCTTCCTTATCGACGGTCAGCTTCAGTGTACGGACCGGCAGGTAGTGCGTTGAGGCGCCGCTGGTGTAGTATTTCACCATCTTGGGGTTATGGATGAAGTTGATGATGTCTTGTAGCTCCACATACCGGCCTTTGAGACTTTCTTCCTCATAGAGGCGGATGCTCTCGTTGACGCCGTTGTCGTATTCCTTAGGAGTGAGCGTCAAGGGCAGTTTCTCTGAGTCATACACCTTGCGACCCATTTGGTGGGCATACCAGTAGCCGGATGACAGCATGTAGTTGACCACACGCACATCGGTGCGGAATCCCTCCACCTCTTGGATGTACCACAAGGGGAAAGTATCGTTGTCGCCACGGGTGAAGATGACGGCGTTGGGCGGAAGTTGGGCCAGGTAATTCTTGGCCCAGTCGTGTGCCGAGGTCTTGCCACCACGGTTGTGCTCTGACCAGCCTTCCGAGGCCATCAGGCAAGGCACGGCGAGGAGGCACACCAAGCCGACCAAGACGGTGGTCACCAGGTTCTTGCGCTTGGTGAGTCGCTCGATCCAGTCGATGATGGCTAGGACGCCAAGGCCGATCCAGATGGCGAAGGCATAGAACGAACCTGCGTATGAATAGTCGCGCTCACGAGGCTGGTAGGGGGTCTGGTTCAGGTAGATGACGATGGCGAGACCCGTCAGGAAGAACAGCAGGAAGACGACCCAACTCCACCTCAGGTCCTTGCGGAGCAGCCAGAACAGGCCGCAGAGTCCCAAAATCAACGGCAGGAAATAGAAACGCGTCCTGCCAGGGTTCTGCAAGCTGTCGGGGATGTTGCGTTGGTCGCCCAGACGGGCCTCGTCGATGAAGTTGATGCCGCTGATCCAGTTGCCGTGATCCAACTCGCCCTGACTCTCGATGTCGTTTTGACGGCCGACAAAATTCCACATGAAATAACGCCAATACATCCAGTTGCATTGGTAGCTGATGAAGAACCTCAGGTTTTGTCTGAAAGTCGGAAGGTTGACCTGTTGAGTACTGCCGTCAATACGTTTGACATTGACCCTATGGCTTTTCATTGCACCTTTGCCGTCCTTGCGGTATGTCTCGTACATGGAGGCATGACGCGACTGCGAACTCCACATCCTCGGGAACAGGGTCTTGGTCTGTTTGTCGTAAACCGGCTCGGTGAACTTGCGCTGGTCGGTGATGACATAGCGTTTGGTCTCCTTGTCCTTCACATAGATGGGCTTGCCGTCTTTCAGATCGATGATGGGGGCGTTATAGTAAGGACCGTAGAGGAGAGGCCAGGAACCATACTGCTCACGGTTGAGGTAGGAGAGCATGGAAAGGGCATCCTTGGGCTCGTTTTCATTAATAGGTGTGTTGGTGTTGGCACGGATCACCAACATGAAGAAGGAGGAATAGCCGATCAAGATAAACATCAGCGACAGCAGAGCGATGTTGCCGATGACTTTCTTTCTCCGGCTGGTGAAGACCAGTCCCCAAGTGATGAGTCCGATGATAAGGGCAAAATACACGATGGTTCCCATGTTGAACGGGAGGTGAAGATCGTTGACAAAGAAGAGCTCCATCTTGCCCGCCAGGTTGACGATCTGCGGGATGAGGAACATGTTGAGGAACCACAGCAAGGCCAATGAAACCAATCCGGCCAGCAAGAATCCCTTGAAGGTGGTCTTCGGCCATTTCTTGAAATACACCACGAACACGAACGCGGGGATGCACAAGAGGTTGAGCAGGTGCACGCCGATGGACATGCCGATGAGGAAGGCGATGAAGATGATCCACCGCGAACTGCCTGGCTCGTCGGCTACACGCTCCCATTTCAGGATCGCCCAGAAGGTGACCGCAGTGAAGAAGGAGGACATGGCATAGACTTCGCCTTCTACGGCGTTGAACCAAAACGACTCGGAGAAGGTGTAAGCCATGGCTCCGACAAAAGCAGCGACCAACACGCCGATCTTGTTGCGCATCGGGGATTCCTCTCCCTCCTTCATCCAGATCTTACGCGCAATCATCGTGATGCTCCAGAACAAGAAGGTGATGGTGAGTCCACTGCAAATCGCCGACATGGCGTTGACCATCATGGCCACCTTGGTGACATCACCCGCAGCAAACAGGGTAAAGAAACGCGCAATCAACTGGAACAAAGGCGCCCCAGGCGGGTGACCCACTTGCAATTTAAAGGAGGTTGAGATGTATTCACCACAGTCCCACCAACTTACTGTAGGCTCCATGGTGATGAAATAAACGGCCGTGGCAATGATGCCCGCCGACCATCCAATGATGTTGTTCAGCTTCTTAAAGGTCATATTCCTTGGGATTGAAAGTGCAAAGATATAAAAAATATCAAAAAAAACTTGCAATAAACGGAAAATGTCGTATCTTTGCACCCGCATTCTGATGAATGAAGGTGTCGAGTGGTGTAATGGCAGCACTGCAGATTTTGGTTCTGCCTGTCAAGGTTCGAATCCTTGCTCGACAACTTATCGTGTGGAAGATTAGAAACCTGCTACGAATGTAACAGGTTTTTTTATTGCTAGTTTTAACCAGTGAATACGACAGACAAAACGTATGATTGATAAAAACCAAATTGCTGTATTCGTGGAGGAAACGCTCGCGGAAAGCGACTTGTTCCTCGTGGAGGTGAAGGTGAAACCCGCCAACGTCATCGAAGTGTATGTCGATGCCGACACTGCCGTGAACATCGACCAGTGTGTGGCCATCAGCCGCTATGTGGAAAGCAAGTTGGACCGCGATGCGGAAGACTTCGAGCTGAGTGTGCTCTCCTGGGGCCTCAGCGGCGCCCTTAAATTGGACCGGCAACTCCAAAAGTATCTTGGCAAGGACGTGGAGGTGAAATCCAAGGAACTTGGCAAGATCCAAGGCAAACTTGTCAGCTTCGACGCCGAAAAAGTGGAAATTGCCCCCGCTCCCAAGAAAGCCACCAAGAAAAAACCAGTTGAAACACCGGCCAATCTCGTTCTGGAACGTAAAAACACCGAAATCAAACCAGCAATCATCTTTTAAATCTTGAAATCTTTAAATCTTGAAATCATAAATCTTATATAATGGAAAACTATAAATTAGTAGAAACTTTTTCAGAGTTTAAGGAATTTAAGAACATTGACCGTGAAGCGATGATGCGTATCATCGAAGACGTGTTCAGAGGTATGTTAAACAAGAAGTTCGATACCGATACGGAGGACTTTATCGACATCATCGTGAATGTCGATAAGGGTGACTTCGAGATCTATCACAACCGCACCGTGGTTGACGATGACGAACTGGAGGACCCGTTGCGCCAAATCAAGCTTTCCGATGCCATTCGCATCGAGCCTGACTTCGAAGTGGGCGACGATGTCTCCGAGATCCTGAAGATCGAAAGCTTCGGCCGCCGCGATATCCTCGCCCTGCGCCAGAACCTTCAGACTAAGATCAGCGAGTACCAGAAGGAAAACATCTTCCAGAAGTACAAGGACAAAGTGGGTGAGATCATCAATGCCGAAGTCAACCATGTGTGGAAACGCGAGATTGTGGCCATCGACGATGAGAACATCGAACTCATCCTGCCCCGTAGCGAACAGATTCCCTCTGACATTTATAAAAAAGGTGAAAGCGTCCGCGCCATCGTCAAGAGCGTGGAAAACGTCAATGGCTCACCGGTCATCACCCTCTCCCGTACCTCCGAGGTGTTCCTGCAGCGACTCTTCGAAGCGGAAGTGCCTGAAGTCTATGACGGACTCATCACCATCAAGAAGATCGTCCGCGAACCTGGCCAGAAAGCCAAGATCGCCGTGGAATCCTACGACGACCGTATCGACCCCGTTGGCGCTTGCGTCGGTATGAAGGGCTCCCGTATCCATGGCATCGTCCGTGAATTGCGCAATGAGAACATCGACGTCATCAACTGGACGACTAACCCGCAACTGCTCATCACCAGAGCGCTTAGCCCCGCCAAGATCTCCAGCATCGTCCTCGATAACGAGAACATGCTTGCCAACGTTTATATGGAAAACGACCAGGTCAGCCTCGCCATCGGTAAAGGCGGCAACAATATCAAGCTGGCCGGCAAACTCACTGGCTACAATATCGATGTCTATCGCAACAGCGAAGCCAACACCAGCGAAGAAGACGTGGACCTCAAGGAATTCGCCGATGAAATCGACCAGTGGATCCTCGACGCCCTCTATAACATGGGCTGCGACACCGCTAAGGACGTGCTTTCCTATACGCCCGAAGAGGTGGCCTCACGCGCCGACCTTGAGATGGAGACCGTCAACAACGTGTTCCGCATCCTCAAGGCGGAATTTGAAAACGATGCCGAATGATGCTTAGGCTCGAATCACATAATTATTAACGAAGAGAAGAAATCATGTCCGAAGAATCAAATGTCTCCATTCGATTGTCGAAAGCGGCAAAAGAATTCAATGTGGGTAGGGAAACCATCGTAGAATTCCTCACGAAAAAGGGATTCCAGGTGGACCCGTCCCCCAATACGAAGCTGACACCTGAGATGGTCCAGCTGCTCGTGAAGGAATACCAGAGCGAAAGGGATGTGAAGAACGAAGCAAAGAAACTCGGGGACCTCTCCTATAAAGGAGGCTCCGTTTCTGTGGATTCGGCCGTGCAGTCATTGACCAACAAACAAGAGGAAGAGGATACCGATGAGGTGTTCATCCGCACCAGCACCCTCAGCCATAAACAGACTCCCGCTCCAGAGAAGCGTGAGGAAAAACCGGCCAAGGCCCAAGAACCTGCCAAACCGGTCGAGACCACACCAGAACCGGAGACCCAACCGGAGGAGGACAGCAACAGTCCCATCAAGGTGCTGGGCAAGATCGACTTGGACAGCCTGAATGCCAAGACCCGTCCCGACAAGAAGTCGAAAGAAGAGAAACAACGCGAAGCCAAAGAGAAAGCAGAGCGCCAAAAAGCGGAGAAACTGGCCGAAGCCAAAAAAGCGGAAGAAGCACGCCTAGCCAAAGAAGCTGAAGCCGCCCGTAAGGCAGAGGAAGCCCGCAAGGCTGAAGAGGAAAGGAAAGCCAAAGAGGCCAAGAAGGAAGAACCGGCTGTGACGGAACCTAAGTTCATCAAGACGGAGGTCCAGAAGCTGGAAGGCCCCAAGATCCTCGACAAGATCGAACTTCCCGAAGAACGGAAACGCTCGAAACCACAGCCCGTGGCCTCTTCGGATGGCGAAGGCTCCAAGAAAAAGAAACGCAAACGCATCGCCGGCAAACCGGAAGGCTCGTCGGATATGCCTGCAGATAAAAACGCCGCCAACAAAGGCAAAGGACCCAAAGGCCAAAACCAACCTGATCCCAGAAAGAATCTCAAGAAGGACAAAAACAAACCTCAAGGCAAACACGAGGAGAAAGTGGAACTGTCCGACGAAGAGATCTCGAAACAGATCAAGGATACCTTGGCGAGACTGTCTCCGTTGGGTAAGTCCAAAACTTCCAAACACCGCCGCGAGAAGCGTCAGCAGGTCGCTGGCAGCATGATGGAAGAACAACTGCGTCAGCAAGAAGAGAAGTCCATCCTCAAGGTCACCGAGTTCGTCACCGCGAACGACTTGGCCGTCATGATGGGTGTCCCCGTAACCAAAGTCATCGCCACCTGCATGGGCCTCGGCATGCCCGTGTCCATCAATCAGCGTCTTGACGCTGAGGCTCTGACCGTGGTCGCTTCCGAGTTCGGCTATCAAGTCGATTTCGTCAGTGCCGATGTCCAGGAAGCCATCGCCGAGACGGAAGAGCAGGACCGCGAGGAGGATATGATTCCTCGTGCACCTGTCGTCACCGTCATGGGTCACGTGGACCATGGTAAGACCAAGCTCCTCGACTATATCCGTAATACCAACGTCGTCGCCGGTGAGGCGGGTGGTATCACCCAGCATATCGGTGCCTACGAGGTGACCACGGAGAGCGGCAAGAAGATCACCTTCCTCGACACCCCTGGTCACGAAGCCTTCACGGCCATGCGTGCCCGTGGTGCCAAGATGACCGACGTCGCCATCATCGTCATCGCTACCGATGACAATGTGATGCCGCAGACCGTTGAGGCTATCAACCATGCCCAGGCTGCTGGTGTGCCTATCGTGTTCGCATTGAACAAGATAGATAAACCCACGGCCAATCCTGATAGGATTCGTGAACAACTCTCCAAGATGAACATCCTGGTGGAAAGTTGGGGAGGTAAGTACCAGGAACAGGAAATCGCAGCAAAGACGGGCCTCAACGTGGACGCCTTGCTTGAAAAGGTGTTGCTTGAGGCTGAATTCCTCGACCTGAAGGCCAACCCCAACAAACTCGCCAAGGGTACCGTCATCGAGTCGGCACTCGACAAGGGCCGTGGCTATGTGGCCAAGATCCTGGTGCAAAGCGGCACGCTTCGCATCGGCGACATGGTGCTCGCTGGCACGACCTACGGCAAGGTAAAAGCCATGTTCAACGACCACAACCAGAAGATCAAGTCGGCTGGTCCTTCCACTCCGGTGCTGTTGCTGGGCCTCAATGGCGCTCCGCAGCCTGGCGATACGTTCAACGTCATGACCGACGAACGTGAGGTGAAGGACATCGCCAACCGTCGTGAACAGCTGCAACGTGAACAGACCCGCCGTACCAACCCGCACATCACCCTCGACGAGATTGGTCGTCGTATCGCCATCGGCGACTTCAAGGAACTCAACATCATCGTCAAGGCGGATGTGGACGGCTCCGTGGAGGCCTTGTCAGACTCCCTGCTGAAACTCTCCACCGAAGAGGTTCAGGTCAACGTCATCCACAAGTCGGTGGGTGCCATCAGCGAATCCGATATCATGTTGGCTTCGGCTTCCAATGCGGTCATCGTGGGCTTCAACGTGCGTCCTACGGTTCAGGCCCGTAAACTGGCCGACCAAGAGAAGATCGACATCCGTATTTATTCCATCATCTACACGGCTATCGAAGAGATCAAGGCGGCCATCGAAGGTATGTTGGCGCCTGAGATCGAAGAGGTGGTCACCTGCAACCTGGAGATCCGTGAGACCTTCAAGATCAGCAAGGTGGGTACCATCGCCGGTTGTATGGTGCTCGACGGCAAGGTCACCCGTAACACCAAGATCCGTATCATCCGCGACGGTATCGTGATCTACACAGGTGTACTCGGATCCCTGAAGCGTTACAAGGATGACGTCAAGGAAGTTCCCGCTGGCATGGACTGCGGTCTGAACATCGAGAACTTCAACGACATCAAGGTCGGTGACATCATCGAAGGTTACACTGAAAAGGAAATCGCCCGCAAGCTCTAAGCCTCGGGCGATTTCATGAAAAACAATAGAGCGGTCCAATCGGGCCGCTCTATTTGTATCAGGTAAATCCGTGGATTATTCCACAACGATCTTCTGGGTGTAAATGTTGTTGTTGTTGATCAGACGAACGACATACACGCCGGGAGTGGTGTTGATGTTACGAACCATACCGTCGATGATGTTGAAGGATTCTTTGCTGACCACGCGGCCCAGCATGTCGATGAGCATCAGCTCGCTTTCGCCCTGGATGCCGTTGATGGCGAGGGTGCCGTCCTGACGATAGGTCATGGGGCAGAACGTTTCGTTGATGTCAACGCTGTTGTTGGCGCGGAAACGGAGGGTGAAACGTGCGGCGTAATCTTCAGTGTTGCCGCTGAAGTTGTATTTGGGGTTGGCGAGGAGATCCACGTCAGTGCCGGTCAGGTTGTCAATCAGGTGGAGGTATTCCATCTCGAGGTTTTCAGGAGTCACGATCAAACTGTAGTTGCCATTCTTGGCGGGTTTGAAGTTGACGGGCATCTGGCCTTCGTTGTTGGCGTTCAAGATGGCGTAATCCACATTGTTCTGCGGGATGTAGATCTTGGTGCTGTTTTCGTTGATTTGGAACTTGGGCAGCAGGTCGCCATTGCCGAAGCGGACGATGGCACGGTCGATGACCTGGCTGTTCTCATTGCAAAGATCAACGGAGACCATGTTGCTGGAAGCTTTGCTGGATCCAGGAGTAATGGCCATCTGCTCTCCATCGCTGTTGGCAAGCACGAAGACACCATTCATCGCCGGGATGTCGCCGCTCTGCATGGTGGCCAATAGTTCGGTGCCACCTTCGTTCATCACGTAGTAGCTACGGTCGATGGTGGCAGCTACGCCGTAAGGGTTGCCGATGAGGTTCCAACCTTCAAAGCCTACTTCGTTGTTGCCTTTGTCTTTGAACAAGGTGACCGTGACAGCTTCTTCATAGGGGAAGCCTGTGAAGATGAGATCTTCTCCAGCTTTGTTGGCATAGAGGTAGCCTTTGCCAACTTCCAGGTTGAAGCTACTATGTTTGTAGTTGATCCATTCCAAATCCTGTGCTTGGTCGAAGTAGAACAAGTCGAAATTGTTGTCGCTAGGAATCATGTTTGCTACTGCAGTAGGGCTCACTTCTCCGATGGGTGAGGAGACGAGATAGTAGTTGCTGGCTTCTTCAGTATTACCATAACCGTCGATTTCCAAAGTGTGCGTAGGGGTCGTGAATGGTAAAACAACGAGATCTTCGATGCCAGATATATTCAATCCAGTATAATCTCCGTTGATACCCGTATAACCATCCTCAGATGTGATTGCAGTAAATGAACATTGCTCATAAGTACGTCCCGTGTTGTGGTCATACAACTTGAAGGTGACTACTTCTCCTGTATTAGTAAAATTCACTGCGCTCCAGATAACAGGACTCGAGGGCAAAATCTCATAATTAAAGAATGCGCTCATTCTGCACTCGTCGCCTACGAAGGCTCCTACCTCGTAATTGGTGGAGTTGACATAGGTTCCGTCAATAGTCACTGCAGCATAGAAAGACATGTTGCCTGAGTAGTCATCAGCATTGCAGATAAAGTGATGCTCTTGACCAAAAATTGATCCACAAAGGAACAAGGATGCAATAAGAAGGAATAAATTTTTCTTCATTTTATTAAAAATTATGTTTGTTTTCAATTGGGTGCAAAGATACTATTTTTTCTTTTTCTGACAATCTTTTTTTGTCTGTGGCCATGTTTTTATGGCCACAGACAAAAAGTGTTTTTTCCCATCAGAACGACAGGCTTTTAGTGGTTGTTGCCTTGGATTGATAGATATAGCCCTGTCCTGGTTGAAGGAGAGTGCTTCCACCAAGCCAGCCCATATTTGAGACGTAGGTTGCAGAGGATCCGGACTTTAGCTTGATGACATCGCCGTTGGCGGGTTCGAAGTTGGCGAAAGCTTCGCTGATGGTGATACCCTCGGTGCCGGGGAATCCGATCCAGTTGAAACCGGGTTTGATGGTGATGGAGAAGTTTTCTGGGAGGGTGGTGGATCCTGTGAGGGCGAGGGTGCATTCCGAGTTGGCCTTGATCTTATACATCTTTCCAGCCTCGATGCTCTT
>JAGCPJ010000036.1 GCA_017965765.1 Bacteroidales bacterium | reverse complement strand
TGTCGTACGACAGTTTTTACAAGGATGTTGACCGCATCTATCTCATCAAGGCGGAGTGGGCCATGGGTGACCGTCAAGGCGACGGAGAACGCATCAGCGGTGCTGTGGCTCCGGGTTTCAAGGCCGAGGTGCCAGGCGTGGAAGAGGCTACCCGTATCACCAGCTGGCGCGACCTCAACTTCCTTGATGAAGAAGGCAATGTCGTTTACCAAGGAACGGCGATTGTAGCCGACACCTGTTTCTTCAAGGTGTTTCCCTGTCCCATACTTGCAGGTGATATTGTAAGTACGCTGAACAATAAGGAAAGCGTTGCCATTTCGCGTTCGTTTGCCGAAAACTTAGGTGGCGTTTACGAAAGCATCGGGAAAGTGATAAGTCAGGAAAACAGCAAGACCCAATATGTGGTTAGGGCGGTGTTTGAAGACCTTCCCGCCAACGTCTCTTTTTCGTTCGATGTGGTGTTCTCAATGAATATTCGCCAAAAGGAATCAACGGAAAACTGGGTGTACAACGATATGTACACAGGCTATGTTAAACTGCAAAAAGGGGTGGATCCCAATTCGTTGGACGAAGCCATCTACAAGATGCAAGCCGCCCACCAGGACTTGGAGAAACTCAAGACCGAGGATGGTTATCAGGTGCGCTACCACCTTGTGCCGTTCAGCAAGCTGCATACCTCCGACCCCGACGTGCGTAGCAAGGTGATCATCTTTTCGGCGGTGGCTTTCCTACTGCTGTTCATTAGCCTGATGAATTATATCCTCGTAGTGCTTTCCTCCATGGTGAAGCGTTCCAAAGAAATCGGCATCCGCAAGTGCTATGGTGCGGGAGGACGTGAGATTTATGGCATGCTCATCAAGGAAGCCATTGTGCATATCGGGTTGGCTTTGGTGTTGGCCGTGCTGCTGATTTTGGCGGGTAACAACCTTGTTTACAACTTGTTGGGTACTTCGTTTACGACCACGCTCATCGGGCCGAGTGTCAAGGTGCTGGTGGCGGTCATCGTGTTTATCTTTGTCCTCTCGGTGATTGTCCCGGGACTGCTCTACACGAGAGTTCCCGTTTGGCAGGCCATCCGCAACTTTACTTTGAACATGCGCCACTGGAAACTATTCCTGTTGAGCCTACAAGTGGCGGTGAATGTGTTTATCATGACGATGTTGCTTGTCGTGACGCGACAGTACGAATATCTGGCCAACGAGGATCTGGGCTACAATTACAAGAACTTATACTACATTGATGCTCGGACAGTCAAGACACGCGACCTGGTAGTGAACAAGCTGAACTCGATGCCCGAGGTTGAAGGTGTGGAGGCTTGTGCCATCTTGCCCTACCAGTTTGCCGAAGGCAATGTGGTGCAAAAAATGCCAGAAAGGACGACTTTGGTGCTGCTCGCTGATGGTTATTGCGTCACAGATGGTTTCTATGACTTGATGGAAATACCGTTTGTTGCAGGAAGTTATCCTGTTGACTCGTCGCAGGTGGCCGTCAGTGAGAGCCTGATTGAGAAGATGATGGAACATGAGGACTGGAGCGACGGCGCGGTGGGAAAGCAGATTTTCATTTCCGACCACAGCTATTTCTACGTTGGAAACAATCTCTATATCGAGCCGTTGACCATTTCAGGCGTTTACCGCGACATTCGCGTTGGCAGCGCCCTTAACCCCAACCTGAAACCGAGTTGCTATTTCCATGGCGATTTGTATAGCGGAACCAATTTCAATGGCGTCTATTTTGGAGGGACCAGCATGCATCCGATGCGTTATCTGTTGGTCAAAGTGCATCATGCCGACAAGAAGACGAAAGAGAAACTACAAACTGCCATTAAGGAGTTCACCAAAGAAGGCGAGGAACTTGAGGTGAAGTCGTATGCCGACGAGATTCGCGCCCAATATGCCGATAACCGCAAGATGCGTAACACCATTCTGGTGGGGGCGTTGTTTGCCCTGCTCATCTCGCTTATTGGCTTGATCGGCTATGTCAGCGACGAGGCCAACCGTCGCAGTAAAGAGATCGCCATCCGCAAGGTACACGGCGCGATGTCGGGCGAGATTGTCAGGATGTTTGTCCGTGAGGTGTTACGGCTGTCGCTAGTAGCGGCTGTGATAGGAGGGGTGTGCGCATCCTTGGTCGCCTTCAAATGGCTGGAGCAGTTCACCTTCCGCATCACCGCTTCGTGGTGGTATGCCATCGATGCCGCTGCCATTGTCTTGCTCATTGTCGCTTTGGTCATTGGCATTAGCAGCTGGCGCATCGCCCGGATGAATCCAGTGAAATCAATTAAAGATGAGTAATAGAAAAGAAGTCAGAAGACAGAAGTAAGAAGTCAGAATAACAATTACACTATGAAATCATATCTCAAATTCCTTTCCAGAAACAAACTTTACACCGCCATCGAGTTTATTGGCTTGAGCGTGGCCTTGGCCTTCGTCATCATCAGCTTCTGCTATGTGGTGCAGCAATACGCCGTCACGCGTGAGAACCCCGACCGCGAGCGGATTTATGCCGTGGGTACCGTTGAAATGATCAACTGCTATGGCATGAAGGAGATCATCGACGGCAAACTTCCCGAGGTGGAATGTGTCAGCCATTTCAAGTTTCAGCCGGAACAGCTGATTCATGTCGGCGAGCAGAACTTCGTGGGCACGGCACTTGTTGGCGATGAGGAATTCTTCGACCTTTTTCCCGTGAGGTTCAAGGAAGGCAGTCCTGACATGCTTTCGAAACGCAACACCGTGTTTATTTCCGAGAGTTTGGCCAAGAAGCTCAACGACGACCCTGTGGGGCACCGGTTGATTGTGCAAGATGACACACTGAATATTATGGGTGTCATCGCCGACAAAGGCAGTTCGTTGCTTCCAGACTTCGATGTCATGTATAGCTTTGAATATGGACAATCACATTTTGCCAAGAGTTATCGCGACAATCCTTTCCATAGCTTTGCCGATATCGGCACTTTCATCAAAGTGAGGCCCAATGTGGACCGTGAAGAACTGGCCGAAAAGCTGAAGGGCTTGTACGCCGACAGGAAGTCATTCCTATTGACGGAACAGGAGCCCTCGCTGATTCGTTTTGATGAGTTGTTTTTTCGGCCGGGTTACACTGGCTTGAACAAGGGCGACCGCTCCATGCTTCGTACGATGATCGTCATCGGACTGTTGCTGCTCATCTCGGCTTTGTTGAACTATATCAACTTGAATGTCGCCCTCGTCGGGAAACGCGCCAAAGAGATGGCTTCGCGACGGCTGCTCGGGGCTCAGAAAACGGATATTATAGGTAAATACTTGGTTGAATCGTCCGTTTTCACGCTGTTATGCTTCCTCTTGGGCTTGCTGATCGCCGAAGCCATCACTCCTTTGGTGAACCACCTGATGCGGGCCGATGTGGCGGTTTCCATCCCCTTCACACCAATGTATCTCGTCGCCTATCTGCTGATTGTGGTAGTGGTTTCGTTTCTTGCGGGCATCATCCCGGCAGCCATCATCGCCAAGACCCAGCCCATCGATGTGGTGCGGGGCACCTTCCGCTTCCGTAACCGCATGGTGCTCTCGAAGGTGTTCATCGTAGTGCAAAATGTCATCGCCATCATACTCATCTCCTTGGTGCTGACCATGGAGCTTCAGATGCACCACATGGAGGACCGCTCCATGGGATTGAACCTGAAGAACCTTTATTTTCTGGATTCCGACCTCGACTTCACCAACGAGAAGGAAGCCTTTGTTGAAGAACTCAGAGCCTTGCCTTGTGTGAAGGAGTTGGCCTCGGCCGAGAACGTTCCCGGGGTGGTGCGTATGCAATTTGGTTTGAAAAAGCTCCATGAAACCGATCCGAAGACTTATGTTCCCATCCTTTCTTGCGACACGACGGCGTTCCGAATGTTGGGTTTCGAAGTGAAGGAACAATTCTTGGAGGCCGATCCCAGCACCTTCTGGATTACCGAGACCACTGCAGCTGGTATGACGGGATTGCCCTACGGCGACTATAACATCGACACTATCGAGATGTGGTGCAGCAACACCTTAGCCAACGATGTGTGCGGGGTGATTGGTGATTTCAAGATGCGTGACGCCATGCATGTGACCGATGAGGAGTATGTGTTGGTTTACGGCAACTACGGATGGAGGTCCGAGTCAAGCGTGCTGATGGAGATTGTGGGCGACCACCGCGAAGCCAAACGGGCCATCGATGCCGTTTACCAAAAACATTGTGAGAAGGTGTTTGGCACCTACATGAAGCCTGGTTACAACGATTTTGTGGAGGATGTGATTAACGCCAACTACGGTAAGACACGCCGTCAGATGCGGCTCATCGAGATCATCATGGCAGTGGCCGTATTGCTTGCCTTGCTCGGTCTGGTGGCTATGAGCACGCATTTTGCCACTGAACGGGAGAAAAGCATCGCCATCCGCAAGGTGGTCGGCGGTACCATGGAGAGCGAGACTCGGCGCAACCTACGTGAATATCTCATTATGATGCTCGTTGCCAATGTGATTGCCATCCCCATCGCCGTATGGCTCTGTGGCCGCTATTTGGAGGACTTTGCCTACCGCATCCCAACCTATTGGTGGATATTCGCGATAGCAGCGGTGCTGTCGTTCGTCATTGCCATAGGATCGGTGCTGTGGCAGATTGTCTCGGTGGCACGGGTAAATCCAGTTACAGCGTTGAAAAAAGAATAATTAGGCGCATCCCGAGGGATGC
>JAGCPJ010000035.1 GCA_017965765.1 Bacteroidales bacterium | reverse complement strand
TACCAAGATTGTCAGCGGTATCAATATGTCATTGTATGGCAACATCATGAGTTTAGTGGACGAGGAAAACTTTGCGACGATCACCACAATGGAAGGTGCTTCTTTCGCAGGTCTTTTCGCTGGAAACACATGTGGCTTCGAGGCAAGCGGTCTGCTGCTGCCAGCCACGACGCTGAGCGAAAACTGCTATTCCGGCATGTTTGCCGGGTGCTCCGGAATGTCGGACACCCCCATTGAGTTGCCCGCCTTAACATTGGCCCCTGGATGCTATTCTCACATGTTCGAGGGGTGCGACATGATACCGGATGCTCCCCATCTGCCCGCCACGGAATTAGTCGATAGGTGCTATGCTTCTATGTTTTCCGGATGCGGTACCATCGAACGAGTGACCTGCTTAGCCACCACCATCAATGGCGCTGACTGCACCACAGACTGGCTCAACGGAGTGAAACCTTACGGCACGTTCACCAAGGCCAAGGGTGCATCCTGTTGGACCACGGGTAGCGACGGTATCCCATCGGGCTGGACGGTCAACGAATACTAACCCTACAACAATCGTCTAACCTGAATATGAAAGGCAGCCTTCGTTTGAGGACTAAGAAAGGCATAATAAAGATCCTTGGGTTAACCAAGGATCTTTATTATTTAACTGATTTTCAGCTAGTTGCTAATTAGTACTCATCTTCGTGGAAAAAAAGGAGTAATTATGTCAACTTTAGGTTAACTTTTCGGATCAAATTAGGTCAAATAATGACTTATTTGAACACAAAAAAGGCTGTTAGTTAACCTAAGAATCTTCTTTATTTAACTGATTTTCAGTTAGTTGCTAATTAGTACTCATCTTCGTGGAAGAAGAAAGATAGTTGTTGAAAATCAGTAAGTTATAAGCACTACGTTTAAATATTGGTAAGCTTATAATCGCATCGATTTCGATGAATTTTAATCAAAAAATAAAATAAGTTAACATAGGTATTTTCAATTGTTTAAGTGTTACTTAATGTTCAAAATACTTTTTTTGAATATTAAGTAGAAAATTATTTCTAATATTCCCGTAGGAGGATTTCTTCTTCGAAAAAAAACATTTCAAAGTGAAACATCCGCACCGTTTTTTATACTTAAGGATGATATAAGTTTTGAAACATTCACCCAATCGGCCTTTTTCTGACACGTTGGATACCGCAGCACACGATAAATGGATTACCCAATACAAATGCAATTCTTTTGAGGAGTATGCCAAGAATAATTACATGGTAGATGTGAGATAAAAACATTATTTGCAATCCAAAAGCAAAATGAGACATTTTTTGTGTACTTTTGCATCGCAATTGTCAAAAATCAAGAAAATGGAGCAGCCTAAAAGCATATCTAAATGGATTGAGTCAATGTCAATGCGAGGACATTATGTCTTTACCAAAAACGATTTGTCCTCCACCTTCCCGGATATGTCGCCAATCACCTTTCAAAGAAACCTCACAAGGCTGATGGCCAAAATGGCCATTGTGTCACCCTGGCACAATTTCTATGTCATCGTGCCAACCGAATACAAACTCAAAGGCATTGTTCCCCCAGTGTTTTATCTTGACCACTTGATGCGTTACCTGGGCTGTCAATACTATGTGGCTTTGCTCAATGCTGCCGAGATGTACGGCGCAGCCCATCAAAGGCCGCAAAACTTCACGGTCTTCACCGAAGGGAAGGCCTTTCACTCTGGCATTAAAGCCGGGACTGAGGTTTTGCTTTTCAAGCGCGAACAACTACCCGCAGAGTTCATCAGAAAATTCCAGACGCAAACAGGCTATGTCAATGTCTCTTCTCCCGAACTGACTGCATTGGATTTAGTCAATGCGGAATATGCTGTTGGAGGCCTCACAAGAGTGACAACTGTCTTAGCTGAATTGACCGAAAAAATCCATTTCTCATCAGTCTCTTTGGGTATCTTGAAGAATTTCAAAGTCCCCGTGGTTCAACGCCTGGGCTACCTACTGGATGTGGTTCTCGATGAGACGGAAAAGGCAGATGAGTTGTTTGCATTGGCACAATCCTCAAACCTGCACTTTAGAAAAGTCGCTTTGAAAACCTCAAAAGCTGTCACTGATGGTAATGAGGTCAACAAACGCTGGAAAATCATTGTAAACCAAGAAATTGAAATAGACGAATTATGATACCAAAAATCGCAATAACTGAATGGAGTGAATTTGTATCTTGGCGAGATGAAGTTCAAGTCGAACAGGATTTGATCATCTGCAAAGCTTTAGTCGAAATCTATAAAGACGATTATCTCGCCAAGAAAGCCAATGGTATGAAGGCCATGCCGAACTGCTGACCTACCAGTTGGACGAACTGATGGGCACCAAACTCCGTGCATTGTACCAACGTCGTAAAGGTCGCGACCTTTACGACCTCTTTAAAGTTTTGACCATGGCTGATGTAAATGTCGATAGTGTAATCCGTTGCTATAGGGAATATATGGCTTTCGTCGTGGATCATTCACCGACATATAAGGAATACGTGTTGAACATGGAGGAGAAAATGCAAGATGACGAGTTCCTTGGAGACACCAAAAACCTCCTCCGTTTAGGAGACACCTTCGACCCACTCCAAGGTTACGAAATCGTTAAGTCAACATTGATAGACCGACTTCAAGGTTAATTTATCATCCAAACAAATCCGGCAGGAAATCGAAACCCAAATCCGTCATCTTCTCCACACCGTAACTTGACCTCAAGGCGCCTTTCTTTTCGTTTCCGTCCTTGTTCCAATCCTTGACCCGGACCCTGTAGCCGGTGTCCTTGCGAATGATTGCTCCATCGAAAGAATACTCATAGTTAAGAGCATATTTCTTGTTTGCGTCAAATGAACTGACAGGGTATATCAATCTCAGTTTCCCTGTCGGAAAGTCTCTTTTTGTTCTCATAGTACTTAGTTTTTAATATGTACGAGGATAGCACAAAGGAACAAAAAATAGACAAAAATAATAGGAGGATTATTGTTAATTTACTGTATTTCAAGTAATTACATGTTTATCAAGTAAGAACGAACAAAAATATAAGACCTGAACAAAATAAAATAAGCAGGCTTTTCTCCTGCTTACTCTATTGATTTTCAATAATTTGATTGCTCAATTATTCCCTTACGAAGGTCAATACTCATCTTCGTGGAAGAAGAAATCATCCTTCGTAGGATAGTCAGGCCATAAGTCCTCTATGCGTTCGTAAACGTCACCCTCGTCTTCAATCTCCTGAAGATTCTCGATCACTTCTTGCGGTGCTCCAGTACGCAATGCCCAATCAAGGAGCTCATCTCGTGTTGCCGGCCAGGGAGCGTCTTCCAACTTGGAGGCCAATTCCAATGTCCAATACATACTTTTCGGTCTTTAATTTGAGGGTGCAAAATTACACCATCTAATTAAATTGTCAAGGGTTTTTGAAAAATATTTTTTCAATATTTAACTCTTTGTTTCCCAATAGGTTTCACTACCCTTGGAAAGATAATCAAAAAACCTGGCCAGTACAAAGAAGTAATCAGACAACCGATTCAGATACCGCAAATCAACCTCGTTCACCTCCTCATGCGACGCCAAACGCCATCCCTGACGCTCCGCCCGGCGACACACCGTGCGACAAACATGACTCACCGACGCCCTCAGGTTGCCCCGGGAATCACAAAAGCTCGCAACTCAGGCAATACCGCATTCATCTCGTCAATATGCCCCTCCAAAAACGCCACATCGGCATCCTCCAACAACGGAATCATCTTACTGACCTCCGACGACTTGTCCAAAGCAAAATGCGACTCCAAGGTGAATAACTTCTGCTGTATCACACCCAAAACCGCACGAATCTCCTCACTAACACCTTCCAAATCATTCAATACGCCAATGTAAGCACTCAACTCATCTACCGTGCCGTAAGCCTCTACACGGTCGTCAAACTTCGGAACCCGTTTGCCCCCAATCAACGAGGTCTCTCCCTTGTCCCCCGTCTTCGTATAAGTTATATTCTTCATCTCTAATCCTTTTCTCTTCTTATTCTTAATTCCGCATTCCTAATTCCGCATTCACTCATACTCCACCTTCTGCACATAATACACCCCTCGACGCGTCACACGCAGCGTAGGATTCCGCACAATCTGACAGCCGTGAACCAAAAAACGGTCGCCAAACCAGTGGATAACCCCCATGTCGTACTCATCCTCGAAACTGTCATCGGCATGGAGATAGTCCATCGTGAGGCTGTGCTGGTCAAGCAACGAAGCACCATCCACATCAAAGACCTCGTAACGCAATACGTTACGCCTGGGCGACACCACCACCAACTCGTCATGGGCCACCGCCTCAAATGCATGGGCAAACAACTCATCGCTCAAGTCGTTCTCAAACCGAACCGCCTGATGCCAAAGCAACTCTCCTTCATCGTCAAAGGCCATCAAGATCTCGCTGAAGAAGTCATAGCCGTCAAAAACGGTATAATACATCGGATATGCCCGGTAATAGCCATAGTAGTCCATCCGAGTCTCCGTGTGGAAAAGGGGCTGGAAAGCCTCGGCCACAAAGACATGGTTCCCACCGAAATCCACCAAGCGCGGCGAAAGAAACTGAAAGGTAATCTCGCCCTTTTCCTTCTTCTTGCCCCGTTGCATCTTCAACAGTTCCTCCTTCACCTTCAAACGGTCCGAAGCCGTCAACGCCTTGTCAATGTTGGGAAGGTTCTTGAAAAGAAAAGTCTTGCTGAGCGTCCCCGACGAGGCGAATTTCACCCAGGTCACTCCAACCGCCATCCGATCGAAATCGCGGGTCACACCCTCCACATCGACTTTCTTGTTGCGTTCCCGCTCCAACGTGGCATACACCACCAGCTGTCCCGAATCGTCGAACCCGAAACACATCCGGCCTAACGCAGCGTTCTCTCCATTGTCGAAACGATGGGTCTGGAGCAAGGTGCCGTTCTCGGTATAGACAAAAAACGCCGTGTATCTGTAACGTTTCTCCACGAAACCTCGAGCTGCCAGCACGAAACGTTGCCGATCAGGAATCGCGGAAAACTGAAACAAAACCATGTCGTCGTCCATCATCGGGGTGATGGTGCGTTGGACATGGCTGTCCAAGTTGTACTGTGTCAGAAAGCCTTTCCCGTCCTTGCTGTTCACCGCCAACATCAAGGTGCTGTTGAGTACTGCCACCGACAGCGGTGTGGACCGATCCGGCAATACGTCGAAGAAAGTGGCGTACGACTGGTCGGTGCGGTGATAGGTCACCACGGCCAACGGCACGGAATCGGAACGGTGCCTGGTGTCACCCACGAAGACAAATGCCGCCCATTGGCGCGAGCTTCCCGAACCAAGCAGCGACATCTTGCCGGGCAAAGGGATCAAGTCGCTCCGCATCTCGTACAAGCTGGTGTCAAGACGAATGAAATCCCAAAGACGGTTGTTGTCCTCGTCGGTCTTATCGGTCGCATAGACCACCAATCCGCCGTCTTTTTGGAAGGATTCGAAATGGAACGCACTGCCGTCACCCCAGCGCCCACGCTCAAAACGGGCCGTCTCCACCTGCTGCGAAAAGCCGAGGATAGCCGCAAGGACAAGCGCTATGAGGAGACTGGTGCGACGCATGTCATTATTAGTCTTTAACTTGTTCCACCGACTTGATCTCGGGGATGGATTTCTTCATCACACTCTCAATGCCGTTTTTCAGGGTCATGGTGCTGTAGGGACAGCTGCCGCACGCACCGGTGAGCTCCACCAATACAACAAGGTCGTCGGTCAGCTCCACAAAGTTCACATCGCCGCCATCTTGCTGCAGATAGGGCCTCACCTGCTCCAAGATGTTCTTTACTCTTTTTTCGATCAACTCCTTTTCCATAACGCTGACAATTAGGAATTTAGAATAGATTGGGCTATGGCGTCAAAAGCTTTGGTGACCGGCGAATCGGCATCCAGTGCCAAGGGCGTGCCTTGGTCACCGCTTTCGGCAATCTTCTCCACGATAGGAATCTGCCCCAGCAACGGGATGCCCAGTTGCTCGGCGAACTGCTTTCCGGTCTCCTTGCCGAAGATGTAGTATTTCTTCTCAGGCATGTCGGAAGGCGTGAAATAGGCCATGTTCTCGACCAGGCCGTACAGCGGGATCTGCAGTGCCTCTTCCTTGAACATCATGGCTGCACGGAGCACATCGGCAAAGGCAACCTGCTGGGGAGTGGTGACGATGACCGATCCCGTGACATGGTACTGCTGGGCCAAGGTCAGCTGGATGTCGCCTGTGCCTGGAGGCATATCGACCACCATCCAGTCGATCTCACCCCAAAGGGTGTCGTTCATCAATTGGTTGAGGGCACTGGTAGCCATAGGTCCACGCCAGATCAACGGCCTGTCAGTATCGACGAAGAAACCGATGGAGAGCAGCTTGATGCCGTATTTCTCAATCGGCATCATCACGGTCTTGCCATCACGTTCGAAACAAGCGGGACGCTCATCCTCCACGCCGAACATCTTCGGCACCGAGGGACCATAGATGTCAGCATCCACCAAAGCCACGCGTTGGTTGGCACGAGCCAAGGCCACCGCCAAGTTGGCCGCCACAGTGGATTTGCCGACGCCACCCTTGCCCGAAGCCACAGCGATGATGTGCTTCACCTTGGAAAGCGCGGTCTCTTCCTCCTTGACCTTGATATCAATGTCGATCTCTCCGAAGACGCCCTTCAACGTGCGGTTGGCTGCGTTGACCAGGATCTCATTCTTCGGATCGTCTTTGTGTTCTACAATCAAATCAAAACGGATGCCGTTTTCGTTGACCATCAGGTTGTCAACCATGTTCAAGGCGATGATGTTGTCGCCTTTGGGGAAGTATATGACATCCTTCAATACTTCTGTTACATTATCTTTATTCAGCATGATGTTTACTTTTTGTTTTCTTCAACCCACTTGCGGGCATTCACGAAGGCCTCGATCCAAGGTGAGACCTCGTCATCTTTGCGGTTATCGGGATAGAAGGCCCATTGCCAAGGCAGGAAGGCACGTTCCAGATGCGGCATCATGGCCAGATGACGGCCGTCGTTGGAGCAGATGCCTGCCACCGACCAGTCGCTGCCGTTCGGGTTGCCAGGATATTTCTCTTGGCCATAGGTCATCACGATCTTGTATTTGTCACGGTAATAGGGGAAGTAAAACTTGCCTTCGCCATGGGCGACCCAGACCCCCAGACGCCTGCCGGAGAGCGACTTCAGCATCACGCTTTCGTTCTGGGCTATTTCCACATTCAGGAAGGCGGATTCAAACTTATGAGAGTCGTTGTGCTTCATGATGGGATGCTCCTCATGGTCAGGATAAACCAGTCCGAGTTCCATCATCAGCTGGCAGCCGTTGCAGACGCCAAGGCTCAGCGTGTCCTCACGGGCATAGAAGTCGTCAAGCGCCTTCTTGGCCTTCTCGTTGTACAGGAAGGCACCTGCCCAGCCTTTGGCGGAGCCGAGCACGTCGGAGTTGGAGAAGCCTCCCACGAACACGATCATGTTCACATCGGTGAGGTCCTCACGGCCACTGCTCAGGTCGGTCATGGTGACATCCTTCACATCGAAACCTGCCAGGTACAGGGCGTAGGCCATCTCACGGTCGCACTGGCATCCCTTCTCACGGATGATGGCGGCGTTGATACCCGACTTCTTGCGACGGTTCATCTTGATACCCAGATCCTTGGCCTTGCCTGTGAAGCCATGGCCGAGGCTGTAGTGCAGGTACTGGTGCTTATAGTTTTGGAAACGCTCCAAGGCCTTGCGCTCGCCGCTTTGCTTGCGGTCAAGCAGGTAAGACGACTTGAACCACACATCGCGCAACTCATCGATCTCGAAGAGATGGTCCATGCCGGCATGACGGATGGTCAGACGGCGTTTTTGGCAAGGCTTGCCGATGACTTTGAAGCGTACACCCAGTTCACGAAGCCGTTTCTTGGCAGCGCCGTCACCAGCCACCTGAAGCACCACGGAGGGCTTCTCGCAGAACAACAGCGAGGTGAAGTCCACCTTGTCGAAGTCCTTCATGTTGAGGTCCATGCCGAATTCGGTATTGGCGAAGTTCATCTCCAGCAAGGTGGTAATCAAGCCACCGGCGGAGACATCATGTCCTGCCAGCACCAGTCCCTCCTCTACCAGCTGTTGGACGCCGTTGAAGGCTTTCTTGAAGTAGGCGGGACTCTTGACGTCGGGGGTCTTTTGTCCAACGGCACCGATGGCTTGGGCGAAGCTGCTGCCGCCCAATTCAAAGCCGTCGCTGGAAAAGTCGATATAAAGCAGCTCCGTGTCCATGTCGCCCTTCATCACGGGACATACTGTCTGACGGATGTTGCTCACCTCGCCGACGGCGGAGACGATAACGGTTCCTGGAGCCACCACCTTCTGCCCGTCGGGATATTTCTGAGTCATAGAGAGCGAGTCCTTGCCCGTAGGCACGTTGACACCCAGGGCGATGGCATAGTCGCTCAAGGCTTTCACCGCCTGATAGAGACGGGCGGTCTCACCTTCCTGCTTGGCAGGCCACATCCAGTTGGCGCTCAGCGAGACCCCCTGGAGGTTACCTTCGATGGGGGCCCAAACGAGATTCGTCAGCGCCTCAGAAACAGAGAGTCTGGAGCCCGCGGCCGGATCGATCAAGGCGGGAATGGAGGCATGTCCCAAAGCGGTGGCCACGCCACGAACGCCTTGATAGTCGAGGGCGCTGATGCCCAAGTTGGCCAAAGGCAACTGCACCTCACCCACGGTCTGCTGCTGGGCCACACGGCCGGTCACGGAACGATCGACTTTGTTGGTGAGCCAGTCCTTGCAAGCTACAGCTTCCAGTTGCAGTACCTTCTCCAGGTATTTGTGGAAGTCACGTTTGGTATAGCTGATCTTTTTGAAACGATAAGGTTTGGATTGGTCCTGAAGCACGGTCTTGGGTGCACTGCCGAAGAAGTCGGACAGCGCCAAGTCGATGGGGGCTTCGCCTTCCTTACGGACGAAACGCAGGCGTTTGTCGCCCGTCACCTCACCCACTTCGTAGTAAGGCGCACGTTCGCGTTCGGCAGTCTTGCGTACCAGCTCGAGGTCTTTCTTTCGCACCAACAGGCCCATGCGTTCTTGCGACTCGTTGCCGATGATCTCTTTGTCAGAAAGGGTCGGGTCGCCCACGGGTAGGTTATCGACATAGACCACGCCGCCGGCGTCTTCGATGAGTTCGGAGAGGCAGTTGAGGTGGCCTCCGGCACCGTGGTCATGGATGCTGCGGATGGGGTTCTTGCCCATCTCGGCCATGGCGCGGATGACGTTGCTCACACGTTTCTGCATCTCAGGGTTGGCGCGCTGCACGGCGTTGAGTTCGATAGCGTTGCTGTATTGTCCGGTATCCACGCTGGAGACTGCGCCGCCGCCCATGCCGATACGGTAGTTGTCGCCGCCCAACACCACGATGATGTCGCCTGGTTCGGGTTTCAGTTTCTTGGCATCTGCTTTCTTGGCGAAGCCGATGCCGCCGGCAAGCATGATCACCTTGTCGTAGCCCAGGGTCTGCTTCTCCTGATGTTCAAAGGTCAGCACACTTCCGTTGATCAGCGGCTGGCCGAACTTGTTGCCGAAGTCAGAGGCACCGTTGGAGGCTTTGATGAGGATCTCCTCAGGGGTCTGGTAAAGCCATTGGCGAGGTGCTGTCCCCTGCTCCCAGCTACGGTTGTCTTCCGTGCGGGGATACGAGGTCATATAGACAGCAGTACCTGCCAAAGGAAGGCTACCCTGGCCACCGGCCAGACGGTCGCGAATCTCTCCTCCTGTTCCAGTGGCGGCACCGTTGAAAGGCTCCACGGTGGTCGGGAAGTTGTGCGTCTCCGCTTTCAGGGAGATGATGGTGTCCATGTCCTTGACTTGGAAATAGTCCGCCTCGCACTGGCCCTTGGGGGCAAATTGCTCTACTTTGGGGCCCAAGATGAACGCCACATTGTCCTTGTAGGCCGACACCAGACGGTTGGGGTTGGCCACGGAAGTCTTTTTGATCAACGCGAACAAAGAGCTGCCCTTCTTTTGGCCGTCGATGATGAAGGTGCCGTTGAAGATCTTGTGGCGGCAATGTTCCGAGTTGACCTGGGCGAAGCCATAAACCTCACTATCGGTCAGCTTCCGCCCGATCTTCTCCGCAATGCCGTTGAGGTAGGCAATCTCCTCGTCGCTCAGTGCCAGACCTTCCTTCTGGTTGTAGGCGGCAATGTCGTCGATATGTTGCACTGGCTCCGGCTTGCGGTTCACGGTAAAGACCTTTTGGTCCAGGTTATGGTACATGGCCTGAAGCATCGGATCGAATGGGGCGTCTTTCGAGGCTACCTCATGGAATTCCTCGATGCGCCGGATGCCTTCGATGCCCATGTTTTGGGTAATCTCCACGGCATTGGTACTCCATGGCGTAATCATCTCACGTCGGGGGCCGACGAAGAACCCCTTGATGCTCTTGGTCTTGGCCATGGTGGCCTTGCCAAAGAGCCATGAGAGACGGGAAAGCTGTTCGGAAGAAAGTTCTGATACGGCATCAACGGCTATAACACGTTGATTTCCAGAATGGAAGAAGCATATCATGGTTGCGAAAATTTGCAATTAATATGCTCGCAAAGTTAGAGAATAATTTTTAATTAACCAACAATTTCCTACGAGTTACCACACGATTTCCGTCAAGCAGGAGCAGCATATAGCATCCTTGTTTTAGTTTGCTTTTCATAGATGCGATGGCTTCTTCCTCGTTGGTGATGTTGGATTGGAACAACTTCCGTCCTATAAGGTCATACACTACCATACCATCTGCATGGGCTTGTTCTTGGTTTTCTTCTAGGGTCCATGTGGGATCCCAGATCATATCAGCATACTCTGGATGATCCACGAAAGGATTCCTATTGTGCTGATAATCATTATAGATAGCATTGTTCCTATCGATTTCCTTTTGACTCACCGGATCTTGTTTGTTCCAGCGAAGCAGCAAGGCGATGGCCCAAGGTTTGATCACTGATTTCGAGGTCATGTCGCTGCTACCCCAGCTGCCATCTTCGCCATAATAGCGCACACTCATGTACATGATGGCTCGGGCAAAGTCGCCTTTATAGGCATCGATGGGTTCGAACACCGTACCAGAATAGCCAGGGGTCTTGGAAGAACCCAGCTTGGAGCCGTTTTGCGAGGTCCAGCTGGCGGACTGAACTTCTCCGAAAGGATAGTTGCCTCTTTTATTGTTCACGAAGCCATCCGTAGCAAAGATATGGTGCATGTCGGTGCGTGGTGTAGTTTGTTCGTTGAACCAGCTCTGGGGCCACGAGTGCTCACGGTTGTAGCAGTCGCCCTCACTGTTGTAGCTACCACATTGGTCCTGTCCGAGAGCGTATGTATAAGGCGGGGTACCGTTGGGGCGGTCGGAATACATGTCCCACACCACGCCGTTGCCTTTGTTGTCGGTGCTCCAGAAAGCGTTCCAGATCTGGCTGTAAGAGATGGAAGTATGCCCTTTGATGATGTTATGCAAGGCCACCTTCAGTTGGTCGCCTGTCAAACCGTTGGCAGCGTTATAATAGTTCGCCGGTGGCTGGGCGAACCCCGCCAACACCCAAAAAACAAAACCTATGATTAAAAAATGCCTTTTCATATCTAATTTTCCGTTTTACCTCCCGTTCGGTCGGTGAGCCCTTCGGGGTTCCGTTCTCTCATCCTCTTACCAAATCCGTAAACAGGTATAATATCGCTATCACAATCAAAAACACCGCACCTGAAAACTCTATGAAGCTG
This sequence comes from Bacteroidales bacterium, assembly GCA_017965765.1. Taxonomy (GTDB): domain Bacteria; phylum Bacteroidota; class Bacteroidia; order Bacteroidales; family F082; genus Limimorpha. Next base: position 3,518 of record JAGCPJ010000035.1, on the reverse strand, counting down.
GAGGCGCGCATCAATATCGGCGAATACTCCTTCTGAACAGCTTTAATGGCCCACAGGAAACCTGCGACAGCAACAGCCAAGAAGTACCAGTATCCGAAGGGCAGGTATCCATCGCCACAAATGCCCATCATGAACGTATTGACAGCCGCAAAGACACCCAGCAACAAGAACCCCCAAAAGGAGGTAAAAGAAAACAGGTATTTGGCTTTCAACACCTTCATGGAATGGACAATCATTTTGACCGCCACGATAAGCATGATGGCAAAAACGAAATAGGGTAAGGCATCGCCATACATAGGGGCGATCCACCTCCCGAACAGGTAACCCAAGAAAGCCATCAAAGACTCCATCGCACCGAAAGACAGCGCTGCCAGCAACTGCCTATATGAATTGCTTTTGCCATTCGGTTCCAAACCCACGGCCACCGTCACCACAGGGGTGGTCATGGCAAGAATAAAAACGATTCCGATGATGATAGCTGGAGTAGTCATGATGCAAAGTTAGTAATTAAAAACCAATTTGATACAAATCGGTTTTTAATAATTCAAAAAAAGATTGAAGCAACAATTCTTTATTCGGATTTGTTTTTTTGAAAATCAATGAAATAAAAAGATGATAAGATTCTAACGGAGCGGCAGCATCATACTTCAACAAAGTATCATCGGAATACACATCAAACCAATGGTCAAAGAGCTTCCTTCGCTTCTCTTCTTTCCCGTCCAAGCTATCGCAAACCATGATCATAGCATTCTCCTGTTTTTGGAAAAACTGTTTTAGGATTTCTGCAATAGTAGCCGATATCCTTAAATCCAATCTATGTTTTTTCGGATTTTCGGGTTCTAAACTAAACGAAAAAGTGTTCGGAAGGTTTGGATAATAAACGGAGATATCAACAAAATATGCCCGATAAACAATACCGTCTTTAGTAATAAACGAATAAGTTAGACCATCTTGTTTCCAATCATAATGGCGTTGCGAGTTTGATTCCACGTTCTTCAGCTGTTTTAGTCACATCACCTCCATTCTGAATACATTCCCTCATTGCTTTTTTGTCCTCCAACAGCTTTATGAAGAAGCTTTTCCTCGTTTGTTTTTCTTTTTCTTGGCTCATATTCTTCATGTTTTATGATGCAAAGTTAATAAATAATTTTCATTCCGCCAGCAAAGATAATACTATATTTTAATTACTAATCATATTTATTGAAATTATTATAATTAATTTATTTATAATTAATAACAAAGAAAAATCCCGCCATTGCTGACGGGATTTCTGAAAACTAATTGTCAGGGGATAGTGGGTTATTGCTTCACGATTCTTTTGGCGATGGACTTGCCGTCTTTGATGGCTTTGATGAAATACGCCCCAGCTGGCAAAACAGAAATGTCCAGTTGACCGTTGCTGAAACCTGGAATATCCATTACCTTGATTCCCAAAATATTGTAAACGCTTAAACTATATGAATCCTCCAAATCAGTTCTCACCTCCACGATATCCTTAGCAGGGTTGGGACATAATTCAAGAGCAACGAGGGGTTTGTATTTGTGTTCCGGAACCGATACACTCGAGAAATCAATGGCAAAATTGTCGATGTTGACAAATGCCGCCCTTTCTTCTTCCTCTTTTCCGTTATAAGGAATGTTTCTGAGTACTTCGACAAGCAAACGCACTTGTACGTACGGCTCGCCAATGAAGTCTCGCAAGGAGACTTCTTTCAACAAAACCGAACCTGTTTTCTCAATAGCCGCGATTTTGTGCCAATGGACTCGATCCGTGGTGGCTTCCACCATGCAATGATTGACTTTTGTTGGGTCATAACCGAAACCAGAGCCCGAGAAATCAAAAGACAAGGTCGCGTCAGGAGCGTCAGTGGGAATGGAGAACCATCTGGTTTCTGCATAGCTGAAATAGTCGTTGCGGTTTTGAACCCCCTCGCACACGTTTTGCAACCGGTTGTCTTTTCTAACCCACAAAGTGTCATAAAAGAAAAAACCATCGATGTTCTCATCGAAATCGTTGGAAAAAGGAAACGGCAGCGGCGGTGCCACCTGCATCCGGTCGCGGTTGGACGGGTTGCTCTCGGTGCCGTCAGGCATCACAGCGGTGACATAGTACTCATGCGACAGTCCATCGTCGGCACTCGTGTCGTCAAAGTTGATGTCGAACGGCTCGGCCATCAACTCATTGTCTCTGTAAAGCTTGTAATGGTCCGCGTAGTCCGCCTCGTCCCATCTTACATGAATCGATCCGGTGCCGCATGTGGCCGCGAGATGCCGGGGCGGAAGGTTCCCATTGGCCAGCTCGGCGGTTGCTGCAACCGTGGCTTGCACGAACGCTCTCGCCAAGGCGAAGTTGTTCACTCCGCTTCCGATGGTGTCGCAAGGCTCGTGGTAGCAAGGATGTTCGTCGATGTACTCGATGTCGCCGATATAGATGGCGGGGTATTCATACAAATAGAAGTCGCGATGGTCTCCCCCGCCAAATTCTCCATCGGTCCGCCATAAGGTCGGCGTCTCCGGGAGGTACAGGTTGGCCACGGTGGTGTAGTAATCGTATAGATTCCTTGTGAGGTGATAGCATGCGGTGAACATCTTGATGGTATCCAGCTCGGGAGGATACCACCCGAGCATGTCAAGGTTGAAAACCCCAAGGATGTCCATGTCCTGACGGGCACACTCCTTGGCGTATTCAAGGCTCCCCCATGCGCCATCCTCCTCCAGGTTGAAGCTGACATAAATGATGGAGCGGTCGAATTCATACTGGCTTAGAATCCTGGCCGCTTCAAGCATCCCGGCAGTTCCCGAGGCGTTGTCGTCGGCACCCGGGCCGTCAGGATGGTCATAATGCGAGGAGATGACAATGTATTCGTCAGGATACTTCGTGCCCCGTTGGATGGCAATGACATTGCCCGCTTCAAGCGTGTCGTTGACCGGTTCTTCGACATAGAAGTAGAACACGGACGGTTCCAGACCGATGGCTTCAAACTGCTCAACGAGCCAGTTTTGGGTGAGCAACGCCTCGGGCGAGTATCCATCACGAACATACTGCTGCATCCAAGCAATGCTGTTGTAGAGGTTGGCTGTGTCCACCTGCTCCACCATCGCTTGTATCTCGGAATCGACCACCGTGACATTAGGATAAGTCTGGGTGCGGTTGCCGTGGTTGTCAATGAGATCCACATAATAATGGGTGGATTGGGCCGAGGCAAGGCCAAAAACCAACATCAGGGCAACCAGAATGACGATGTTTTTATTGTGCATGATTGTTCTAGTCATATTCTTTCTTGAGCAAAGTTACTATATTGTTTCTTTTAATAGTGTTTGAACTAGTTTGATTTGAATAAGAATTTTAATCAGTCACACTGAACTCCCCGTAATACTCATCTCCATTGGGAAGGGTGAATGTGACGATGAAGTTACCAGTACTGAAAATGTAGAATTCCACGCCGTCGGGAGTGTGCGTGGACTGAATCTGGGTTTCCCCAGTAGGAACCCTCGAAATCTCAATGGAAACCTGACCT
>JAGCPJ010000034.1 GCA_017965765.1 Bacteroidales bacterium | reverse complement strand
TGGAGAGGAAGTCTCCTTCAAGATCTATGACCATGTCGCAAAAGTGGAATATGACTGCACCACCAACTTCACTATCCACACCGGTGAAGAGCACATGGAAATCTTCTTTGATGAAGACCCCTTGTACATCAGCTTCGAAACTGCTACCACAGGCTTCACCAAGCACATCCAGGCTTACACCTCTGATGATGACGGCTACTACCTGATCTCCTCACCCGTCGGCGGTGTCGATCCTACAGCAGTCACCAACTTGGTGGACGGCGACTTCGACCTGTACAAGTTCGACCAGAGTGGCGACTCCGAAGGAAAAGAATGGTTCAACTACGAAACTTCTACCTTCACGCTGATGGAAGGCCAAGGCTACCTCTATGCCAACGCCGCCGATGTTGACCTCGTGTTCAACGGCACTGGCGAGGAGTACACTGGAACCGGCATGTTTGGGCTGGTCTACTACGAAGGCAAGAATCTCGCCGGCTACAACATCATGGGCAACCCCTATCCCGGCCCCGCCACCGTTGACAGACCGTTCTACACCCTGAACAACCTGACCAACGAGTACATCGAAAACGTCGCCGGCGCCCGTGTTGAAGCCATGACCGGTATCGTCGTCATCGCCGAAGGTGCTAGCGAGACCGTGCAGTTCACCCCTGCCACCGGTGAAAAGAGCGCCAACGCCGCACTCAACATCACCCGCAACGGCAAACTCCTCGACCGCGCCATCATGACCTTCGAAGGCCGCAACCTCCCCAAGGCCCAGTTCAACGCCAACCACACCAAGGTCTATATGCCCGTCAACGGCAAGGACTACGCTGTGGCTGCCGTCGAGAGCTTCGGCGAGATGCCCCTCAACTTCAAGGCTCAGTACAATGGCAACTACACCCTCAACTTCACCAGCGAGATGGTGAACTTCAACTACCTCCACCTCATCGACAACATGACCGGTGCCGAAGTTGACCTCCTCGCCAACCCCACCTACAACTTCGACGCTAACACCAACGACTACGAAAGCCGCTTCAAACTGGTCTTCGCCACCAGCAACGCCAGCAACAGCGACTTTGCTTACGTCAGCAATGACAACGTCATCGTCAACGGTGAAGGCATGCTCAAGGTCATCGACATGACCGGCCGCGTCATCGCCACCGAGCAGATCAACGGTGTCAGCAGCATCAAACTCAATGCCGCTGCCGGCGTCTATGTGCTCCAGCTCAACGACAAGACCCAAAAGATCGTTGTCAGATAAACGGAAAAAGTACAACATCAAGCTAGTACATACTATGAAAAAACTTATCTTAACTATTGCTATCGTACTTGGATTGGCAACCGTCTCCTTCGGACAGAGCGTGTTTGGAAAAGGTTCCTTCGAAGAACCCACGCGTGAAGGTGCCATGATGAATTTCCCCGGCCACGGTGGTTCAGACGATTTCGACGCTGACGGTCCCCTGGGTAGCGGCATTGCCGTTCTCGTTGGGCTGGGCGCCGCCTACGCCATGACCAAGAAACGCAAGGAATAATTCCCCGCCAACCAATTGAGGGTGACCAAAAAGTAGGGCCGGATACGTCATTGCGAGCTCCGCTCCACGCAATGACAACTACCGTAACCTTTTTGGTCACCTTCATTAATTAATAGAGAAACCTATTTACAAAACACCATGGAACGTATTGCGAAAAAAATCACCCTTTTAACCCTTTTCTCTTTCATTTTTCTGACCCTCCAAGCACAAATTCCCAACGGCTATTACGACAACGCCAACGGGAAAACTGGAGATGAATTGAAAGCAGCCCTGCATGACATTATCAAAAACCATACGACCATCTCCTACGGCGATCTATGGAACGCCTTCTGGAGCACGGACAACAAAGGCAATGGCGTGGTGTGGGACATGTATTCCGATGGGGCCAACTACACCTATTATTATACCAATGGCAACGACCAATGCGGCTCTTACGACGGTGAAGGCGACTGCTACAACCGCGAGCACTCGTGGCCGCAAAGCTGGTTCAACGACCAAACTACACCACGTACCGATCTACACCACATCTACCCTACCGACGGTTTCGTAAACAATCAACGTAGCAACCATCCTTTCGGGGAAGTGGGCTCAGGGGCTACCACCTTCCAAAACGGCTCAAAACTGGGCAATTGTAAATCATCCTTGGGCTATTCAGGAACAGTATTTGAACCCATTGACGAGTATAAGGGGGACTTCGCCCGTGCCTATTTCTATATGAGCACCCGCTACTATACCGAAGACGCGAGTTGGGGTTCCAGCGGCATGACCAACAAGTCGGTGATCCTACCTTGGGCCATGACCATGCTATTGCGTTGGAACGATGCCGACCCAGTAAGTCAAAAGGAAATCGATCGCAATAACGTCATCTACAACGATTACCAATCCAACCGCAATCCTTTCATTGACCACCCGGAATACGCCCACATGATCTGGGATGAGAACTGGCAAGGAGGAACCACCTACGCCATCACCTGTGCCACGGGGTTGTCTCATGGCACCGTGTCGGCACCCGCTAGCGCCATGGAGGGCACAACCGTCTCCATCAACGCCACTCCAGATCCAGGTTACATGGTCGGCAGCTATTTGGTATATAAGACAGGTAGCCCCAATACCACCATTTCGGTGAGCAGCAACGGCACCTTTACCATGCCAGACCATGCTGTCACCGTAAGCGCTACCTTTATCGAGAACAACACCTACTATGCCATCGCATTGGGCAATGTCAGCCATGGCTCTATCTCCGCTTCCACCTATAGCGCCAAGTCAGGTACTACCATCCAATTGTCTGCAGATCCAGATACGGGGTATAGCCTCTATTCTTGGTACGTATATAAGACCGGCGACATGAACACCAGCGTCAATGTCAACGACAACAGTTTCATCATGCCTGCCTTCGATGTCACGGTCATGGCAACCTTCATCCAAGGCACGGTGAGCAACGGCGACTATGTCAAAGTCACCTCGACACCATCAGACTGGAGCGGTGTGTATCTTATTGTGTATGAAGATGGAACAGTCGCCTTCGATGGAGGATTAACCTCACTGGATGTGGCTAGCAACACGATTGATGTTAGCATCAGCAACAACGCCATCCCTTCCAACGCAACGACTGACGCCGCTAGTTTTACCATTGCTAAATCCGGGAATAGCTACACCATCAAATCTGCCAGTGGCTACTATATCGGACAGACCTCAAATGCGAATGGATTGCTGGCAAGTCAAACCATCTCCTATTCAAATTCAATCACCTATACTAGCGGCAACGTGAACATCGTTTCCGGAGGTGCGTATCTAAGATACAACGATCAATCTGGACAGACCCGTTTCCGTTACTATAAATCCAGCTCATACACTAGCCAGAAAGCCATCCAGCTCTATAAGAAGACTGCTGCCACCACTACACCCACACACACCATCCACTTCAATAACAATGGAGGAACGGGCTCCATGCCTGATCAAACGGTGAACGAGTTTGAACCTACGGCATTGCAGGGAAACACCTTCACCAGAGAAGGCTATGTTTTCGATGGATGGAATACGGCACAAGACGGTACGGGAACTTACTATGCCGACGGGGCCACCGTCTCCTTGCTCGACGACTTGACACTGTATGCCCAATGGAACCAACTATTCCACATCACCCTGGCAACGGTAAGCCACGGCACCATCAGTGCCAATGTCACAGAGGCCTTCGAGGACACTGAGATCGTCCTGACAGCAACTCCCGACCCGCTCTATGCCTTGGATCATTGGGTCGTCACCGATGCGCAAAACAACGCCATCACCGTAACGGACAACCTATTTGAGATGCCCGCCAGCGATGTCACCGTAAGCGCTGTGTTCAGATACTCACAGCAGACTTTTGTCCAGGAATACCAACTGGTCACCTCAACTGACCAATTGGTTGCCGGCCGGACCTACCTGATAGTCAATGTTCCCAATGGGAAGGCTTTGGGAACCACTCAAAACACCAACAACCGTTCTGCCGCAGCAGTTACTATCGAAGACAACGTAATCCATGAGATTGGCAATACCGTTTGCGAACTGACCCTGGGTGCAACAGGAAGCAACTGGACCTTCTTCGATGAAAATTGGGGGTCGAATGGAGGGTATCTTTGTGCAGCGAGTAGCAACGGCAACTATTTAAGAACCCAGGCCAACAACAATGCCAATAGCCAATGGAGCATTAGCATCGCAACAAATGGCGTTGCTACCATCAAATCGCAAGGTAGCTATACAAGAAACCTGTTGAAATACAATAATTCAAACGATATTTTCGCATGTTACGCCAGTGGGAACACCATGCTAGATGTCTATCTCTTCCGACGCACAGAGCCTTCCGACTTTCCTATGGAATGGAATGTAACCTTGGCGCAAGGCTGGACTTGGTTCTCTTCGCCCGTTGAGGCCGACAATCTCCTTGCGCAACTGAAAGACCAACTCGGCACCAGCGGTTTGGAAATCACTTCTAAAGACGATGGGAACCTCACTTACTACAACGGCCTCGGATGGCTTGGCACGCTGAGCAGCATCCAGGGAGAAAAGATGTACAAGATCAAGACCAACAGTGAATGCGCCGTCTCCCTGACTGGCGCCCCAGCCAACCCGGAAAATCATCCCATTACCATTGTGAAAAATGGATACACCTGGATCGGGTTCCCCTTCACCGAAAACCTCAACCTCACTGCAGCTTTGGCCAACTTCCAACCAACTAACGGTGATGTCATCAAGTCTAAATCCGGCCAATCCGCGACCTACGTCACAGGCCTAGGTTGGCTTGGCGGGGCTAACATGATCCTACAACCCGGACAGGGCTATATCTATCAATCCAAGGCTACCACCAACAAGACCTTGATCTTTTCAAGCGGCCAGTAGTCAACCTCTCTTTAATAAATCGTTGTGAATCCGTGACACCTGTTCCTGCAGGCAGTCATCTTCATCGTCCTCTTCGTGGACAACCACGTAATCAGCCTTCGTGAGTTTCTCGCTCTGAGGCAGTTGGTAGGCCATGCGCCCACGCACCTGCTCCTCAGTGCAATGATCCCGGGTCATCACCCGACGGATACGGGTCTCCTCTGAGGCAGAGACCACGACCACGGCATCAAACATCGCCTCCAAATGCTTCTCGAAGATCAAGGCGGACTCATACAACACATAAGGAGCGCCTTGTTCCTGTGCCCAAGCATCAAAACGTGCATTCAGCACCGGATAAAGGATGGACTCCACATAACCCAAGGCGCAGGAATCGGAAAACAATACTCGGGCAAGACGTTTGCGGTCCAGCGATCCCTCGGGAAGATACATATCCTCCCCGAAACGATTCATGATACGGCGTTTGATCTCCGGAAGGTCATAAAGTTTCTTAGCTTCAAGATCAGAATCGAAGACAGGAATGCCTATCTGCTTGAAAAAAGAGCAAACATAGCTCTTCCCCGACCCAATATTTCCCGTAATGGCAACTTTCAACTTTCCGTTTTTCCGTTTTCAGTTTTCAGTTTACAATGAGGTATTCCACCTGCTCCGGCTCCGTCTTGAGCACCTGGACAAAGGGAGGCGTGCTTACCAAATGGATATCCAGAAGAGGCTTCAACTGCCGTAACTGGGCAGTATCGGCATACACCAAAAAGGCGTTGCTGTTCAATGAGGCATAATCCTTAATGGGCACCATGCATTTCACGTTCATGGTCTCGGGAAAGAAGCGAACGTTCATCGTATTCGGCAGTTTTACAGGCACCTGTATGTCAATTTCGGTGTATTGCACCACATCCACGACGACATGCACGGTTTTTTCTTCTGCACGAATGGAACCGTCGTAGAAATCGATGGCCAAGTCTTGCTCCACCGCTTCACTGGCATTGGTTGCACTGAGTTCGTGGGTATAGACTGCCGTCATCGTGTCAAGCACATTCTTTGGGCCGTAAACGGTGATCGTGGACGGAGTGACCATAGGAGCTCCATACACGAGATACTGCCGCTGCGTAACAATATTGAGAGGAACATGTACAGGAAGCGCCTTCATCTGAAGATCCTCCATGTTGAAATACTGTTTGTCGTCGTTCATCGTGACATTGCTGGAGGTGATGTCCAGCCGGCTAGCCACCCGATCGGCAACATACTGGGAGCCATAGGAATAAGTATTACCACCCTCATGGTGGAAGGAGACCTCATCCAAAGGAATGACAATGACCCGTCGGTGGGATCCTAACAGATTGTGTCGCAAGGTAGCGAAACCGTTGGCCACAAAAGAAAGTTTCACCTGTTGTTCAGGTGTGGATACCCATTTGTTGACAGGAATATTGGAATAGGAGACCGTGAAGGTGGTCTGCGTGGTGTATTCCTTGGTCAGTTTAATCAGAGACCATAATATCGTTGAAATAATCAAGAATACCAAAAAGGTCAAGAACTTACTCTTGTCCTTTTTGGCTACTTCATCCTTGATCTGTTCAACTGGGTTCATCTCAACCTTGGCCGCCGACTTGGGAGGCGTTCTGCACCAAAGCGGACTTTTCAAGTTCCACGACGATATCTGGAGCAAGAGAAACCATGACGGTATGCTCTTTCACCTCGGTGATCTTGCCATGGAAACCGCCGATGGTAACCACCGGGTCGCCTTTCTTCAGCTGGTCGCGGAAACGTTGCTGCTCTTTGGCTTTCTTGGACTGCGGACGGATAAAAAACAGCCAAAACACAACGATCAATAAAACAATCCAGATCATGCTGGTCCACATGCTACCCTTAGGGGCTTGCTGCGCTTCTTGCAATAAAATAGTCAGTAACATAAGTTTATAGTTAATTTGTTATTTTCCGTTCTCCGTTCTCCGTTTTCGTTTCACAGCTGTCCTGGCGTCTGCACCTCTGCCTTCAATCGCAACGTCGTTGAAGAAGGCACGGTGTTTGCGTTGACGATCAACATCTTCGACTGGAAGCCGTGATGACCTTTGCTGTCATAGGTGATCTTGATGTCGCCCGTCTTCCCAGGATCGATAGGTTCGCGGGGAAACTCACTGGCGGTGCAACCACAACTCTTCTCAACACTCGTGATGATCAAAGGGGCGTTCCCCGTGTTGGTAAAGTGGAAAGTATAAGATACCACTTCGCCTTGCAAGATCTTTCCAAAGTCGAACTCGGTTTTCTCGAATTTGATTTCCGCTTGCTTTCCAGAAGGCGTTCCTGCCGACTTCGGGTTGGTCACCAGATCGGTGGACAGGTGCTTGTCGCCATTGTTATGGCAGGAAAGCAAGACCATCGAAAGGCAAGCCAAGAACACTATGCTAACAATCTTTTTCATCTATCTTCTTATTTTTGCTTTGTGAGAATCATCACCGCCCCTTGGTATTGCACCACTTCCTTCAGACCTTTGCATTTCAAGATGTAGAAATACGTTCCGTCCGAAAGGCCACCGCCATCCCAGTCATTCTGATAGTTCGTGGAATGATACACGATGCGCCCCCAACGGTTCATGATCACGAGGTCGGTGGATTGATAATAGACATTGAGTGGCTTCTCATCCGCACCACCATCACGGGTAACCGTCCCGCTATTGCCTCCTCCACTGCTGTTGCCGTCGTCGAGGGTGATGACAAAGGTGTCGTTTTGCCCATCGCCATTCGGGGTGAAGACACTTGGGATCTTCAATTTAACCGGAAGCACATACACATTCTTCGTATAAGTGGTATCGCAACCGCAGTCGTCATAGACGGTCAGCAGCGCTTCGTAGGGCTCGTTTTTCGATTCCACGTAAGTAAAAACCGGCTCCTGCTGTGTGGAGGTCATCCCCTGTTCAAAAGTCCAGAAGAAATGGTCAATGAGGATGTCCTGGGATTGGTTTTCAAAGGAGAAGGTGACCGATGGATTCTGGAGGTACACCGTGTCGCCAGGCTCGCATGAAATCTCAATATCCGGGGTCGGATAAGCCGCAGTGAAGAGGCTGTCGCGCACCACGCAACCCATGGCATCGGTGATGTCCACGGCGTACCAGGTGTAAGCCGTCAAGCCCATCGCCAAGGCAGGGTCGGACGGCGTGTACCATTCGTTCAACTCAATCCAGTTGCCGTAGCTGGAACGCTTGTACCACCATTGATAGGTGTAAGGTTCGACACCGCCCTGTGGCGTGGCAAGGATCTGTGCCGCTTTGCCGTTGGTGCTCTCCGGATTGCTACAAGCCAGTTTCTTCTGCGTCAATGAGACACGCAAGTCACTGGTATCGCAAGGATCCTGGGCCATGCCCAAAACGGCACCAGACAAAAGCAGCAGGAGCAACAGGGTTTGGAATATGATGGGTTTTTCTTTCATCGGATTCAAAATAGAGCGCAAAAATAGGAAATTCCTTTGATGAACGCAACAAAGAGGGGATTATTATTTCAAACACTGCCTGTCAGAGTTTCACCAGCCTGACCACCCGTCCCCTTTGGGAAAGACCTCCGTAATGGACGAAATAGACACCCGCAGGCCAGGAACTCGCATCAATGGTAAGCGCACCCACGAAAGTCATCGGAGAAAACACTTGATTGCCGTAAAGATCATAAACCACCACTTCGGCAGGGAGATCCTCCGTCATTCGCAGGGTGAAAACATCGCGAACAGGGTTGGGAAAAACACCATCAACTATTTCGTTATCCACTATTTGTGTATTGTCAAAAGAACTCCAGGATGCCGTCCAACCCGTACCTAAATCCCCACAGTCAGAACGAAACTCGATGCACATCACATGGCTTGAAGAGCGTACCCGACCCGGGGAATGGGTGTTCCATCGGCCAAGCTTGGGAGCGTAGATGTTATCGCCATCGTATATCCACAAGAAGTCATAATCGGCTTCAAGGTTGAAACTACTGAAATCCAACTGGATGCCAGTATGCTCCGGCCCCCTGATCACCCAGATCCGGCGCTCGTCATTCCCATACGGATGATGGTCCAATCGACCTTCTGCACCTTCCAACACGGTGACTGGTGTGCCTTCATTGATCAACTTGTAATAATAGTTCCAATCCCAATACGGTCCTGGATCGGAGTGCGTCTGGTCAGGATAATGCTGGTGCCCTCGAATCTTTGTACACGCCTCCTCACCGCCAAGGCTATGAAGACCCTCGTTCAAGCAAACGCCACTATCCAAGGTGTCACGGTAGAATGTCCGATGCCCATCAATGGTCTCATAACGCGAGCAAATACTACGAACAAGATCGGCAGAAGAGCGGTACATCGCCTCCGTGAAAAAGCTCCAGATGTTGCCGTAAGCCTCATGCTCGATGCCGATGGTGTATCCGTTGGCCGTCCGTGCATGCCAGGCCTTGTCCTGTTCCCTTACCATCTGCGTCACCTGGCCATCGATGGAACGGATGACATAATGTGCCGACACTTCAGCATCACAATTTTGGAACCAACTGATACAACCCGCATAGGAGCCTTCGGTATAATGGATGACCACCGCACTGACCTCCTTGGTACGCGGCTCCCAGTTGCACTCTGGCGCAGGAACCCATATCGCAGGCGGATAGTCAGGACCCCGACGGAGTCCAAGTTCAGGAGCGGCAAGCAAATCATAATACTCCGAAAAAACCCGTTTCATGTCGATGTCATATACCGGAAAACCAAATTGTTCCGCCCGTTGTTCGTCATTCAAGAAAAGACACACCGAATACAACATCGACTGCATGGGATATACATCCTTCTCCTCTCCTGTCGGCAGTTCTGAGAGTCGTTGGATAACAGATAGAAAGTCTTGTATATCAACAGCTTTGAGTTCTTGCATCAAATGACTGAATGCTTTGGCATAAGCCAATACGTTCTGCGCTGGACTTTGCAGGATGGAAGCTTCAGGAATGCCAGACAATGCGGACACCAACGCCAGGTTTTCACGGAAATAGCCCTTCCCATCCTTCACCAGCCCCATCAAACCATAGGCTCGGGGCATGGCCTCGGGACCCTCATGGAAATAGTTGTCGTCCGTCAGATGATGGCACTTCGTATTGGTGAAGGAGACTGCTTCGAGAAGCCCCCGAGGGATCTCGGGACAGGCTTCGTAAGCCGCCTGAAACGCAGTTTTATACTGCTGGTTTTCTGTATTTTGCGCTAGCAATAGCAGTGGAAATGAAAGCAAAAGCAGCAGTATTGAAATGAATTGTTTCATCGTTGTTTGTTTTGAGTTCAAAAATAGGAATTATTTCCTAACTTTGCGGCGGAATAAGAACAAATCAAAAGAAACAACGATATGATCGAGTACAACGATTTCCAAAAAGAGATCCTCGCCGGCATTCCCGATGAGTTGCCCGAGGTGAAACCCTATGATCCGAACATCAACCATGCTCCCAAGCGCAAGGACATCCTCACCAAGGCCGAAAAGAAACTGGCCATCCGCAATGCCCTACGTTACTTCCCCGAGAAATGGCACGCTACGCTGGCCCCTGAGTTTGCCGAAGAGTTGGAAAAATACGGTCGCATCTACATGTACCGCTTTCGTCCTTCCTACAAGATGTACGCCCGCCCCATCGAGGAGTATCCCGCCCTTTGCCAACAGGCTGCGGCCATCATGCTGATGATCCAGAACAACCTCGACCCCGCGGTGGCACAGCATCCCCACGAGCTCATCATCTACGGCGGCAACGGTGCCATCTTCCAAAACTGGGCCCAATACCGCTTGGTGATGCAATACCTCGCCAACATGACCGAGGAGCAGACCCTTGCCATGTACAGCGGTCACCCGATGGGCCTCTTCCCATCGCACAAGGACGCCCCTCGTGTGGTGGTCACCAACGGCATGATGATCCCGAACTACAGCAAACCCGACGACTGGGAGCGCTACAACGCCCTCGGCGTGACCCAATACGGTCAGATGACCGCCGGTAGCTACATGTATATCGGCCCCCAAGGCATCGTCCATGGCACCACCATCACCGTGCTCAACGCCGCCCGTAAACACGGCGGCAGCACAGCAGGCAAACTGTTCATCACCGCCGGACTCGGTGGCATGAGCGGCGCCCAGCCCAAGGCAGGCAACATCGCCGGTGTGGTGAGTATCACCGCAGAAATCAATCCTGCCGCTACCCAAAAACGGTACGACCAAGGCTGGGTGGACGAGATCCACGACAACATCGAGGAACTCTTCAAGCATGTCAACGAGAGCCTTGCCAAGAAAGAAGCACGCAGCTATGCCTACCAGGGCAATGTCGTCGATCTATGGGAATATGCCGCCGAACACGACATCCACGTCGATCTCGGCTCCGACCAGACATCCTTACACAATCCCTGGGCGGGTGGCTACTACCCTGTCGGCCAGTCCTTCGAAGAATCCAAGACCATGATGGCTGAGAACCCCGAGCTTTTCAAGGAGAAGGTCCAGGCTTCGTTACGCCGCCATGTGGCTGCCATCAACAAACTCACCGCCAAAGGCATGTACTTCTTCGACTACGGCAACGCCTTCCTGTTGCAGAGCAGCCGCGCTGGTGCCGACATCATGAAAGAAGACGGCACCTTCCGCTATCCTTCTTACGTGCAGGATATCATGGGCCCGATGTGCTTCGACTACGGCTTTGGCCCCTTCCGCTGGGTCTGCGCCTCTGGCAAGCCTGAAGACCTCGCCGTCACCGACGACATCGCCTGCAATGTACTCGAGGAGATCGCCCGCACCGCACCCGCCGAGATCCAGCAGCAGATGCGCGACAACATCCAATGGATCCGTGGTGCCCAAGCCAACCACCTTGTGGTCGGCTCTCAGGCCCGCATCCTCTACGCCGACTGCGAAGGCCGCACCAAGATCGCTGCCGAATTCAACAAGGCCATCGCCGACGGTCGCCTGAGCGGCCCCGTCGTGTTGGGTCGCGACCACCATGACGTGTCCGGCACCGACAGCCCGTTCCGCGAGACCTCCAACATCTACGACGGCTCACAGTTCACTGCCGACATGGCTATCCAAAACGTCATCGGAGACGGCTTCCGTGGCGCCACCTGGGTCTCCATCCACAACGGCGGCGGCGTAGGCTGGGGCGAAGTCATCAACGGTGGCTTCGGCATGGTGCTCGACGGCACACCCGAGGCTGACCGCCGACTCCACTGCATGTTGCATTGGGATGTCAACAACGGCATCGCCCGCCGCAACTGGGCACGCAACGAAGGGGCTACCTTCGCCATCAAGCGTGCCATGGAACGCGAACCCAAGTTGAGGGTCACCATGCCGAATTTGGTGGATGACAAGATCTTGGAGAATCTGTTTTAATACGTCCGCACCCCATCGGGGTGCCATGTCGGTAAAACACCATCGTCACCTTACCTATCCGCACCCCATCGGGGTGCCATGTCGGTAGAAAAATAATAATATATTAATAAATATAAATTATTTTTGTATTTTTGCATAATTAAAATTATTAATACCGATGATTCATACCTACACCCAGATTCATATCCAATCCGTTTTTGCCGTACAAGACAGATTATCTTTGATTAACAAACGCTGGAGGGGTGACCTGTACGCCTACATGACAGGCATCGTCCAGGGTCACGGCCATAAGCTCTTGTCCATCGGTGGTGTTGGCGATCATGTCCACATGTTTTTTGGTTTTCGTCCTAATGAGTCTCTATCAAATTTAATGATGGAGGTGAAACGAGATTCTGCCAAATGGATCAACGAAAACAGGTTTGTTATGGGACGTTTCTCGTGGCAGGAGGGGTTTGGCGCTTTCTCATACAGTAAGAGTCAGATCCCAATGGTATGCCGTTACATTGAGAATCAGGAAAAACACCATCATAAAACAACGTTTTTAGAGGAATACATTGGTTTTTTGGAAAAATTTGGTGTTGAATATGACACCCGTTTTTTGTTCCATTCAATATGACGATTTTCCTACCGATAGAGCACCACGATGGGATGCGGACAATCATGGTGATTTCTCTCCTACCGATGGAGCACCCCGATGGGGTGCGGACAATCATGGTGATTTCTCTCCTACCGACGGAGCACCCCGATGGGGTGCGGACAATCATGGTGATTTCTCTCCTACCGATGGAGCACCCCGATGGGGTGCGGACAATCACGGCGATTTCTCCCCTACCGATGGAGCACCCCGATGGGGTGCGGAGAATCATGGCATTTCCTCTCCTACCGAGGGAGCACCCCGATGGGGTGCGGAGAAACATTATTTTCCTATCTTTGCACCCATAAATGGAATCAAGCAACAACCATATTCTCTATTCCGGCCTCGTAGGCTCCGCCAAAGCCTTCGCTGTGGAGGAACAATTCCGCAAACAAGGCGGACAGCATCTTGTGATTTGCGCCTCAAAAGAGGACGCCGCCTATTTCTATAACGACCTCGAAGCCCTCTTCGGGGAAAGAGAGATGGATTACAGCAAGAAGCAGATCCTCTTCTACCCCACCTCCTACAAACGCCCCTACGAACCGGAACGGCCCGACAACACCTATATCCTCTCGCGCACCGAGGTGCTCCAACGTATCTCCACCAGCGAAAGAAGGACGGTCATCGTCAGCTATCCGGAAGCCCTCAGCGAAAAGGTTTTCACCAGAAAGCTTCTCGCCAAAAACACCTTCAAGGTCAAGCAAGGCGACAAAATCAACCTCGACTTCCTCACTGACTTGCTCTACGAATACGGCTTCGAAAACGTGGATTTCGTGGTGGAACCGGGCCAGTTCGCCATCCGTGGCGGACTCATTGACGTTTACTCATTCGCCAACGACAACCCCTATCGTATCGAGTTCTTCGGCGACGAGGTGGACAGCATCCGCAGCTTCGACATCGCCAGCCAACTCTCCATCGAGCGCCTTAACAATATCGTACTGCTGCCCAACATGCAGCAACAGGCCTTCATCGAGGAACGAGAGTCGATACTGGAATACCTGCCCAGCTCAACGACCGTGTGGATCGAGCAGATGTATTTCTTTGCCTCGCAAATCGACAAGGAATACGAGCGGGCGGTGGAAGCGTGGGAGAAAATGACAGCATCCGCCATGGCGGATGCTAGCTCTGTAGAAAACGCCCCCTATTCTACCTCATCCCCATCTGGGGATGAAAGGCCATCACCTAGGAAACTGTTTGCGAGGTCCGAGGAATTGATACAGCAATTATGGGAGCATCCAACGATAGAATTCAGCAATTCCGGCAATGTAGCATCCCTCCGGGATGCAAATATGGATGGGGATGGTTCGGCTACAGAGCTATCATCCCCTAACGGGGATGCCGTTTTCCACACGACTCCCCAGCCTGTTTTCAACAAGAACTTCAATCTCCTGATTGAAAACATCAATGACTATAAAGAGAAGGGGTACCGCATCGTCCTCTATTCGGAGAGCTCCAAACAGCTGGACCGGATCCAAGCCATCCTGAACGACATCCAGCATCACGATGAGCTGCATAGCGATTTCGAACGCAAGCTCATCGCCATCCATGCGGGCTTCATCGACCACGATAAGAAGATCTGCTGTTATACCGACCATCAGATCTTCGAGCGTTACCACCGCTATCACCTGCGCGACAACTTCAGCACCAAGCAGGCCATCACCCTCAAGGACCTCTATGACCTCAAACCAGGCGACTACGTGACCCATATCGACCACGGCATCGGACGGTTCGAGGGACTGATGACCATGGAGATCCACGGCAAAGAGCAAGAAGTATTGCGCATCACCTATAACCATGGCGACACACTTTACATCAGCGTCCACTCGCTGCACCAAATCGCCAAATACAGCTCCAAAGACGGCGCCGAGCCTTCGTTGAGTACCTTAGGCTCCAACGCATGGAACCGCTTGAAGTCCAAGACCAAGAGCAAGGTCAAGGACATTGCCCGCGAGCTCATCAAGCTTTATGCGGAGCGCAAACGCAGCAAAGGCTTCCAATTCGCCCCCGACAGCTACCTGCAGACGGAACTTGAGGCCTCCTTCCTCTACGAGGACACCCCCGACCAACTCAAGGCCACCAACGATGTGAAACGTGACATGGAATCAGAGAGTCCCATGGACCGTCTCGTCTGCGGTGACGTGGGCTTCGGCAAGACCGAGGTGGCCATCCGTGCGGCCTTCAAAGCCGCCACCGACAGCAAACAGGTGGCTGTGCTCGTGCCCACCACCGTGCTCGCCTTACAGCACTACCAGACCTTCAAGAACCGTTTGGACGGCTTCCCTGTCAACATCGAATACCTCAACCGTTTCAAGACGGCCAAACAGCAGAAGGAAATCCTGAAAAAGCTGGAAGAAGGCCATATCGACATCATCATTGGCACCCATCGGTTAACAGGAAAAGACGTGAAATTCAAAGATCTCGGCCTGCTCATCATCGACGAGGAACAGAAGTTCGGCGTCGCCGTGAAAGAAAAGCTCAAGGAGATGAAGGCCAATGTCGATACCCTCACCTTGACCGCCACGCCGATACCTAGAACATTGCAATTCTCCATGATGGGCGCCCGCGACCTCAGCGTCATCAACACCCCTCCGCCCAACCGCTATCCTGTGCAGACCGAACTCCGTGCCTTCGACGGAGAACTCATCCGTGAAGCGATTCTATTCGAGATGTCGCGAAACGGGCAGGTGTTCTTCATCCATAACCGAGTGCAGAACATCATGGACGTGCACGACATGATCATGAGTTACGTGCCCGGCTGCCGCATCGCCGTGGCCCACGGCCAAATGGAAGGCTCAAAGTTGGAAGAGATCATGCTCGATTTCATCGGCGGTGAATACGATGTGCTGCTCTGCACCACCATCGTCGAGTCGGGCCTCGACATCCCCAACGCCAACACCATCATCGTCAATGACGCCCACCGCTTCGGACTCAGCGACCTGCACCAGCTGCGTGGCCGTGTGGGACGATCCAACAAGAAGGCCTTCTGCTACCTGCTGACACCACCTTTGAACACCCTCACCGAGGAAGCCCAAAAGCGCCTCCGTGCCCTGGAAGAGTTCTCCGACCTCGGCAGCGGCATCAACATCGCCATGCGCGACCTCGACATCCGCGGTGCAGGTAACCTGCTAGGTGCCGAACAAAGTGGCTTCATCAACGACATCGGCTTTGAGACTTACCATAAGATTCTTGACGAGGCCATCGCCGAACTCAAGGAGAACGAATTCTCTGACCTCTTCGACAAAGAGACCGAATTGGTCTATGTCACCGACTGCGCCATCGAGACTGACATGGAGGTGATGTTACCCTCCGATTATGTCAGTTCCACGGCCGAACGCATCAGCCTCTACACCGAACTCGACCATATCAAGACCGAGGAACGATTAGTGGAATTCACAGGCCAGCTCATCGACCGCTTCGGTCCCATCCCCAAGCCCGTCAACGACCTACTCAACACCGTGCGTCTGCGTTGGATCGCAAAAGACCTTGGTTTTGAGAAGATCGCCTTGCGCGACAACCTCATGACCGCCCATTTTGTGAGCAACCAGGAATCGCCTTACTATGAAACGGAGACTTACCATCAAGTGATGCAGTACATCATCAGCCATCCCAAACGCTGCGCCTTGAAAGAAGCCCACGGCAAGCTCATCCTCACCATGAAAGAAGTGAGCACCGTGACCCAGGCGCTGGCAATTGTCAGAGAGATGGGAGGAACGGAAAACGGAGAACGGAAAACGGAGAACTAATGTTCCGTTCTCCGTTCTCCGTTTTCCGTTTCCTCGTGGAATGTCCTGCCCAATTATCGAACTTTTTCGAGGATTTTAATAAGATTGTGTGTTTCATTGAAAAACACTATGCGGTTAATAAGTGGGTATAATATAAATAGTGGGTGTTTGCGGATTGTAGAATTGTAATTGACAAGTTGAAGTTATGTTATAGAAGAGATAACGAGAACCAGTTTTGGAAGATGATGGCGGAGCAACCCGACCATCTTAACATCGGTGATTTTGATTTGGTCAGAGGGCAAGCCGATGGCACATACGATGGCATTTATGGGGTGTTCTATGCTCAACATGAATTTGGCACATTGCTATTTGACAGGTTTTCCGATAAGGAAAAGAAATTTTGTTGGTTGAGCATAAGAAACCAAGTGTTTTATTCCAATACGATGAGCATTGCCATGCTCAACGAGTTTCAAGATGCAGTCGGATTTGAGGGTATCAATAACATTACCCAATTGGATTTGGCTTGTGATTTGGCATTTAACCCAGTGCCGAGAATAAAGAAATTATTGAAGCGTGAAGATGCTTCCGTTGTGCGATGTGGAACGAAGATTGAGGATAAGAAACAGGTGATTGATGGCTTGTTTTTCCTGCATCCCACCAATGGACTGAAAGAACTTGCACCAACCTTATATTTCAGCGATAACGACAAAAGAAAAACATTCGTGGTGTATGATAAAAAGAAGGAAATCCAGCGGAGCAATAAGACTTATATTGCCGAATACTATGGCAAGCCAAAGCATTTGTATAGGATGGAAATAAGGTTGACCTCCGATGAACTATTCCGTTACTTCAAGAAAAACGACATAACACCTTCCGTTGATTTGCTTGTTGACCAGTCGTTTTTGAAAACCATGTACGATGAATTTCTATTTCGATTACTCCATTTCAGTTACAAGCGAAAATCCATTGGCTTGTTGGATGCGGTGTTGGCGATGAAAGAAGGGTATGATATAGATGTGAAGATGCGCTATTAGGGATATAACCATAGTCCCCAACAATACAAGAAACATATCCCTGTGGATGCAGGTTGATGTATCAAAACTCCAAGTGTATCAATATAATCTATTCTTGATGTTCAAACACAACTTGTTTTTGTGTCTTTTTAATCATTTAGATTTGAATGTTATATATGTGGAGTTAGTATTGATGCCAAAATTGCCCATGTCCAGATTTCCCTGCTCCAGGGAACAATCCGTTATCAATATCATTAGAGTGGTATTTTACCATTATTCGTGCAAAAGAATCGCCTTGGAATATGACATTCATTAGTTTATTGTCACCTGTAAATTGAACAAAGATTAAGTTTTCGTCACCACTTCTTGTGCGATATGCGTGATACGCCATTGGAGTCATATAAATATCCTTCAGTATTCTATTATCAACTTCCCAATCAACTATTGCATATAAACCATACTTTTCATCTTCTATTATTCTGCTAAAACTAAGACTATGCATATCTTCTACATGCCCCATGGCTTGTATATGTCCTAATGGTACAAAGCAATCATTTCTAAAACCATAAAACAGCCTAATATCGCCTCCATAATTATAGAAATCTGCGCTGAAAGAACCAATTTCAGGTCTTAATATCATATCTTGCCATATTCTATCTTTTCTATTGATACATCCCAAATCCGAATCATACATTGATGTCATGTGTACATCGAAGTCATACGGATTTTCCTTTGATTCTTTTTTTAGGCGTGCTATTTCTTGTTTGAGTTCATCATTGCCATGTTCGCTGTTACAACCACTTAACAAGACAATCGAGCAAAATAATAGAGTAAAAATCCTTGTATGTTTCATAATGATATGTGTTAATTGTTTGATGATTACTTTTTTAGAATAATATTCTTATTTGATTTTCCTTCGGTTTCTTTCATAAAGATTTCACCTTTTCGGATGGTAAAACCTGTTTTGGTAACAACCTGTAAAGGCTTGCCTTCTTTGCGTAACGAGTAGAAAGCATTGTTCAAAGAATGAATGTTCATCCCCAGTTCAGTATCAGTGTGTTTTGAGTAGAGCGAAGCAGGTGAGCCAAAGAACTCAAAACCACCTTTCCAGTCAAGTGAAATTACATTTCGTGCCATACATGGGATAGATTTGGCGCAAAGATACACCCAAATCTTGAAAAAATTATCATTTGTAACAAAAAATCCTAAAAATATGATTGTATGTAACAAATAATCATTATATTTGCATTGTAATTCAATCAAACACACATCACTATGGAAAACGCAGTCATTTACGCAAGAGTTTCAACGCAAGGTCAAGACTATGACAGACAGGTCGAAGAATTAAGAGTCTATGCTCAACGCAATGATTATCAAATCGTTGCAGAGTTTACCGAGAAAATCAGCGGAGCGAAGAAGGTGGATGAGCGAAACGCCATGACCGAAATGCTTGATTTCGTGGTCGCCAACGATGTGAAACGAGTTCTCGTTTACGAGTGCAGCCGTATCAGCCGCCGTGCCGCCGATTTCTTGAATATCATCGACTATCTGACCGAACATAAGATTTCGCTTTACATTCATCAGAATGGACTTGAAACATTGCAAAGGGATGGCGGTATCAATCCCATTGCTCAACTTGTTTTGGGCATTATCGGCCAGTTCAACCAAATGGAGCGTGGTCTAATCCGTAGCCGTATGGAAAGCGGCTATAACCATTTTCGCAGTAACGGAGGCAAGGTAGGTCGCAAAGTGGGCTATAAGAAATCCGATGAGCAGATGAAGGAAGAGTATGCCGAGGAAATCCGTTTGTTGAAGAAGGGAATTTCGTTGCGCAATGTGCAGAAAATCAGCGGAACGTCCATAAACACACTCCGAAAATTGAAGGAAATGCTCTGAAAATGAGCATTTTATCTATAGTAATTTCGATTTTAATGTGACGGAGAAATTGCCTACGGAAAAGAATATGTAATTGTTTTATAACCAATGAATTACAATCAGAATAAAGATGCTTTTCTTGCCGTTATCCGCCTCTCACAAAAGAGGGTACATGGTAAGCACAATAGGGGGCGAACAATTGGCCATGAAAATTTTTCTCCAGTTCCGACCTGTTTTTTATTGACTTTCTACCCTTTCCATACTATTTATTATTTGGTAATGAAACTACCAAAAACTATAACTCAAAAAAGTGAAACGATAGTAATTGTAAAAACTGAAATGGTAATAATTGAAAAAATTGAAATGACTATGGAAAAGAGCTACAAAAGGCAGTACAGGGAATGCCCTGTGGAAGTAAGAAAGAAAATCAGCGACAAGATGAAAGGCAGGAAGAAATCAGACATGACCAAACAACGAATTTCGATGGGTATGAAAAACTATTGGCGTGATGTGCCATCAATGAGTGGCAGCGATTTCACCAGCACAGGAAGGATAGTGTGACTTGTTTTTTTCAAGTTTTTTCTATATATTACCTTCTAATAATAAAGGGTATCATTTAGTTATGGATGCTTAATTATCAAGATTATGACGAAGATTTTAGAAGATTAGGAATTGACGAAAACGAACAGAAGGTGGTATTAGACTTTTTCCACCAGTTGGGAGAAATCCTGTTGAATAATAACATTGAAAAACCTATAAACGATGGCTTGGAAACGGAAACAGAAGAGGAAAGAAGCAAAGCAAGTTGAATTTGCGAAGTTAGAGCATAAGGTTGCTGCCTTATGGACAAGGGTATCAAGTGGCGAACAAGAGCAGAACAATTGCAGTTTGGAAAGCCAAGAAAAGATATGCCGTGAGTATGCGGAGCGTAACGGAATAACCATTAAGAAACACTATGGAGATACACATGAGAGTGCGAAAACAATGGGTAAATTATTTAATCAGATGATTTCAGAAGTCACACGAGACAAAGAGATAAACATCATTTTGGTTAGTTCTTATGGACGATTTAGCCGTACAGGGTCGGAGGCATCAGTGTTGAAAGCATTATTGAAGTCGAAAGGCATTTATGTTGTCAGTGCCACACAGCCAGTTGACCCAGATAGTGCAACAGGTGAGTTTATGCAGGACATTCTTTTGCTTTTCTCCAAGTTTGACAATACGATTAGAAAAGACAAGTGCGTGGGCGGCGTTAGAGATTGTTTGCTCCGTGGAGAATGGGCTTTTCGTGCGCCATTCGGGTACGACCATTATAAAACGGATAAGACACACCATTTGAAAGTGAATGAAAAGGGAGAGATATTGAGAAAGGCATTTTATTGGAAGGCATACGAGGGGTTGAGCAATCCCGAAATATGTGACAGATTGAAAGCCCTCGGAATAACCATGAACAGAAAGAGATTGTCCGAAATTTTCTTGAACCCAGTTTATTGTGGCTACATTAAAAACACACTACTTGATGAAGGTGTGTTGATAAAAGGCAATTTTGAACCCTTGGTGGATGAAGAAACCTTCAAGATAATCAACGGCAAGTCAAGGGCAGGGTATGACCAAAAAGAGGAAACGGACAAGTTCCCACTAAAACGCCATGTCAGATGTGCCGATTGTGGTGGGTATCTAACAGGATATACGGTAAAAGCCAAAGGTAAAGACTATTACAAGTGCAACAAGATTGGTTGTAAGCATAACCAGTCCGTAGTAAAGATGCACAATAAGTATATCGGTCTGTTGGAAAGTTATGGCATCCCAAAAGAGTTTCACCCCATATTGAAGAAGGTGCTAACGAAATTGTTTGACCAAAGCAACAAGACCAGAGTTGAAACAACGAACCTGCTCAACAAGCAGAAATCCGAAGTGGAGAATAAAATCAAGACTGCGAAGTATAGACTTGGAATTGGTGAAATCAGTAAAGATGTGTATGAAGTCACCATTTCAACATTGGAGGATAAACTTTCTGAAATCAAGGTGCAGTTGGGAAGTTTGTCGGAAGATTTATCGAACCAAATGAAGTATATTGACAAGGTAATCGTAATGTGTTGTAAATTAGGAGATTTATGGAAAAACGGTGACTTTCGTTTAAGGCAAAATCTTCAATCTTTGGTGTTTCCCGATGGAGTTTTGTATGACAAGAAAATGGATGGTTATCGAACCGAAAATGAGAACGAAGTTTTTGATATATTTCGCAGATTTTCAGATGCTTATAAAAACAATAAAGGGACAGCAGTTGACCTGTTGTCCCCTAAAGTGGAGATTACCGGACTCGAACCGGCCACCTTCAGATTGCGAACCTGACGTTCTACCAGATGAACTAAATCCCCTTTTCAGGCTGCAAAAGTAAGAATTTATTTTTATCTTTGCGCACTTTTAAAAAAACTTACTAGAATGAACGTCGAAGACTACATCATCGCTCGAGTTAACGCTTTGTTACACACTCAAGACACTCGGATCGTCATGCGCCTCGAAGGCGGCATGAGCAACTACACCTACGTCGTTGAAACCCAAAACAAAAAATACACCTACCGCGTCCCCGGCAAGTTCGCAGAGAAGTTCGTGGATCGCGTGGATGAATGGCATAACATCCAGGAAGTGGAACGCCTCGGTCTCAACAACGTGACCACTTACGTGGAGATCCTCTCCGGCGAGAAGCTGGCAGAATACGTGGAAGGCACCATCATGAGCACCACCGACGTGGTCTCCTACAACGAAATGTCGGTCAAAGCCTTGAAGAAAATCCATGGCAGCGACCTGAAGTTCAAGGACTACAACGCCTTCGGTCGCCTCGACGATGACGAGCGCTACTGCCGCGAGACAGGATTCACCCATCCCCAAGAGTACCTCGATTTAAGAGCCAAACTGGATGAGCTACGCAAGACCTATAAGAGCGTGAAAATGGTGCCCTGCCACTGCGACTACCAGCCCACCAACCTCGTCATCAGCGGCGACAAACTCTATGTCCTTGACTGGGAGTTCGCCGGCATGAACGACCCGTTCTACGACATCGCCTGCTACGGCAACGCCGGCTTCGACAAGGCTTTGGCACTATTGGAATGCTACGTGGGTCACAAACCCACCGACGATGAGCTTCACCGCCTCTATTTTCACCGCGCCTTCCAATGCCTGCAATGGTACAACGTGGCCATCTTCAAAGACAGGGTTGGCCTGAGTAAGGATCTCAACATGGATTTCAATGCCGTAGCATTGATGTTCTTAGGAATGGCTAAAGACCTATTGGAAAAATGAACGAAGAAGAACGCAACCAACTGAAAGAAACCGTCATCAGTGTCCTGAAGACGATATACGATCCGGAAATCCCTGTGGACATCTGGACCTTGCACCTCATTTACGGCATTGATGTCGATGAAGAAGGCAACGTGAAGATTGTCATGACCGTGACGGCACCCAACTGTCCCGTAGCCGAGGTTCTGCCAGGAGAGGTTCAACAACGGGTGCAAGCCATCATGGGCGTAAAAAAAGCCGAGGTCGAACTCACGTTCGACCCCGTTTGGGATATCAGCATGCTTTCAGACGAAGCCAAGGCAGAATTGGGTTTGGATGGCGATTATAACTATTCCGCCTCGGATTTCCTGTATTGACCAGCCATGGAAAGCCAGCTTACATATCATCTGCTTTACACTGCGAACTTGGTTTTCATCGCGACCAACCTCTATGGTTGGGTGTTGAAGCGATTTTATGTGCCAGAAGCCTATAAGGAAAACTTCAAAGAGCTCTACCCCGCCCATCGTTCCTTGGGCTTTTTCTACCTTTTGCAATTGTTCGAGATACCTTATTTAATTAAAATAGGGCAACCCGAATCCTTGTTTTACGTGAACGCCTCGGGACTATTGGTGTTCACTTCTTTCATTGGTGTCTTGGTGGAGAATTACTTTTTCCCCGCAAAAAACTCCAACAAATCAAGGTTGTTGCTTTTGCTCCCGATGTGGGCCTGTTGGGTAGCCTTATTGGTTCCCGTGTTTCAAAAGGAGTTCTTTACCCTTGAATATCAACGAATCATGACCATCATCGTCATGGTGGTGTTTGTGGGATACCTTTTCCAGCTCAACCAAATCCGCCTGAAACTGAAACGCCGTATGAAGGAGCTGGATGAAGATGAATACTCCAACGAGGAAGACTTCCCTGTAAAGTTAGCCCAGAACATCATGTGGATCCCCTTGACGCTCTGTTTGATGCTCACCGTGAATTTCTTGTTCAACGACCCCCTTGTGAAGATGGTGCGCGATGTGTTTTTCACGGTTTTCAATGTATGGTTTATGATTTTCACCCTCAACCCACACCGCAAAATCAAAACCCTACCGATAGCCGACCCTGAGAAGTCCGAAGAAGAGACAGCTTTGGCGAAGCGGCGTATTACGGAGGAACAACGCAAAGAATTGGAAATCAAGATGATCGATTTGATTCAAGAACAAAAGTTATATCTTGAAGACCATTTCACGATGAGTGACTTGGTGAAACGTATGAGCACCAACAAGACCTACTTGAGCGAAGTGATTGCTGGCAGCGAATACGGGTCTTTCTATCAGTTAATCAACTCATTACGTGTTGCTCATGCTTGTCGGCTGCTGGAGCAGGACCCCACCCTCAAAATGGAGCAGGTCGCCCTCGCCTCGGGTTTTTCCTCTGGCAGCGCCTTCTCTCAGGTGTTCAAGCGCATCAAAGGTGTTTCACCTTCGGAGTATTTGCATTAATAGGATATAACTTATGTAAATCAACGATTTTATTCTCCGTCAATTGACGGAGAATAAAATGATTTTGGCGTAGGCTAAAACAAAATTTACCCAGAATAAAGGTTTTTACCTTTGAGTTTTGAATTTTTGTTATCTAATTAAAAAAGAATGACAACTATTCAAATCATCGGAATCATCGTGGTCGCCCTGTTGGGAGGCTACGTGTTTTTTTGCATTTACGATATTGGGAGAAGACAGAAGGCAGAAGGCAGAAGGCAGAAGAATAATCAATAATAAAATAAATAAGTAACAATGAACAGACATTTTACCCTTTCGAAAGCCCTCACGGCGATCCTGTTTTTCATCGGCATCGCCTTGAGGCAGAGCGCTTTTGCGCAGACTACCTGGACGCTCCAACCGAGCTTCTCGGGCAACACCATCACCTACAAGGTGAAACGCTCCGGCGACATCTCGCAAGCTGTCACCGTGAGGTACCGCACCGTCGGCCTCTCATCCTACGAAGGCGAGAACTTCACCAGCGCCAACGGCACCCTTACCTTCCCGGCCGGCATTGACGAAAAGACCGTCACTGTGACGTCACAGACTCCTTCCACCGAAGCTTACAAGTATTACCAGAGCGGCGCCACAAGAAAATACCTCTTCGAGGTGACCGACATGGGCGGTTTCTCGCTGGTGTCAAAAGAAGACAATGCGGGAGCCGGCACCGTGTTCAACACCTCCTATCTGAACCAAAGCGTCACCGATTTGGTGTATTTTACCTACAACGGCGCCATACAGTCGGGTGACGGCAACAAGTATGTTGACGCAAGCCATTCCGGATCAAGCGACTGGGTGCAAGTGACCGATGGTGGCTATGACCAGGCCGTCCATACCATTAGTACCAATAGCCTCTATAACAACAACAGCACGAGCAACAGCTTCCGCAGCTATCTGAACGAAATCGGCTACAATATGTACGCTACTGTCTATTTCACCCAGAAAGAGGAACAGGACGGCTACCAATACATCCAAATCCTCGCTGACAACAGCAGCACCTACGATGGTGACGACCCCGATGGTGCGGTCAATGCCCCATCCACCTCAATCTATAAGGCCTCCTTCATCCTAAGTTATGACCCCAGCGGCAGCGTGATGAGCGACCCACATTATCAGTTCTTTCCGCACCGCTATGATTATATTGATAGGGCTGCGGAACAGACGGCAGGCATTAGTCATTACGAATTCGACTACGACAACAGCCACCTTTACCAGCAGAGGTTCAAGGCCACATCTTACCAGTCAAACACTTCAGGCTCATTAGTGCTGGCACCTACGGTCAACAACCTCAACGTGCGCTTTGATGCAGCTGGCTCGGGCGGCGACACCTGGGACTTCAAGAACCTGAAGGTGCGTCTCGCCTTGGTCGATGCCACCAAACCCACGATCCGTAACAACAACGACATCAGGGTGGCCGATGGTGCTTACGGCTACGGCAACACCGTGTATATCACCATACCTTTCACCGAGATCGTGACCGTGACCGGCAATCCGACCCTCAGCACCACCTGGGGCACGCTGAACTACATCGCGGGATCGGGCACCAACGTCCTCACCTTCAGCGGAAACATTCAAGCAGACTTGGGCACTGTGCTTACCGTGAACAGCATCGGAGGCACCAGTTTCACCATCAAGGACCTTATGGGCAACGCCTATAATAACACAAGCATCAACAAGACGTTCAACGGTCTGCAAGTCACCAACCCATGGACGGGCAGCGGCACAGCCAACGACCCGTATATCATCATGGACCGCTACCAGCTTGACTTACTTTCACGTCTGGTTTGGAGTGGACAATTGTTTGCAAACACCTATTTCAAGCTTGGCGCCGACATCAGCTATACCCATAGTAGCTCTGACACCTGGGACAAGACTTCGAGCTTCACCAGCAACTTCACCTCCATCGGTGGCTGGGGCAATTCGTTTCGTGGCATCTTCGACGGCGACGGACACAGCATCAGCGGCATCCGTATCTACAAGAACGGCACCGCCAACGTTGACGAATGCCAGGGACTCTTCGGCATGACCTATTCTGGTAGTATGGTGAAAAACCTCGTTCTTTACGACATCAATATCGTGGGCAAAAACCAGGTGGGTGTCTTAGTGGGCAGCGCAGGAGGCACCATACAGGACTGCTACATCTATAATGCACGCGCCCAGGCCGCTAATGGCTCGTCGTGTGGCATTATTAATGGCTCAGGCACCTCCACCATCACCCGTGCCTATTACAAAGACTGCATGATCGGCAGCAACACCGGCCAGCACAACATCGGCAAGCTCACCCTGAACGACGGCGCCACCATCAGCCGCACGTCCGTGACCACACTGAACGCCAACGTGACCCTTTACGGCGACGGCGCCACCATCAACGGTGCGGAATACTACACCTCTGGCACCACCGTCACTCTCAGCTACAACGGCAGCGTGCCCTCTGGCTCGTTTGTGAAATACACCGCTACCACTAACGGCGGCGACATCACCTATTCCAATATTAACGGCAACGTTCTCACCATGCCCGATGCCGATGTCACCGTGAGCGCCGCCATACTGCCTGTGGTGGATTATCTCGATGCCGACGGCAACGCCCAGCAGTGCAGCGATTACACCCTCATCACCAGCAGCAACAGCAATGTGGAGATGGGCGCCTCAGGAAAGACCCACTGGTATGTGGTGAGCAGCGATGCTACAATCAATGCTATGCTTAAGTTCACAGATGCCACTGCCAACCTCATCCTGTGCAATGGGGCCACACTCAATGTTAACCGCACTAACAGTGGTAGTGCTGTTTTTGCCAATAACCTCAATATCTTTGGCCAGACCAACGGCAACGGCACCTTGAACGCTACTGTCTCAAATGGTAGTGGCATAAGTTCAAATGCCTTGGGAATTTACGGCGGTATTGTTAGCGCTTCTGGTGGCGACTACGGCATCAATGCCGGAGGCAATTCCATTACTCTCGGCTATACCGCTGCCGCCAACCGCGTCACTGCTTCGAGTTATCTCTGCAATTCACTCACCGTGAAAGCTGGGCAGACCCTCACCGACGGCGAAGGCCATCTTTATAACGGCACCTATACCGGCGACGGTCTTGACGCCACCCTTGCCGCGCTGGCAGGCAAGACACTGCAGCCAGCCTATAGCCTCACGCTGCCTGACCACTTCACCGTGACAGGCACCACCGCCCCGCAAGGTTTCGCTCCGGCGAACGAAATGGTGACAATTCACACTGCCGAGGGCTACACCATCACCAGCGCGAGCTACACCCCTGCAGGCGGCTCGGCTACCACCATCACCCCGGTGGAAGGCGTGTGGAGCTTCACCATGCCGGCAGCCAACACCACGGTGAGCGCCACCAGGGTGGTCAACACCTACACCGTGCACTTCGACGCCAACGCCACCAACGGCATTAATGTCACAGGCACGATGGAGGATATGGATTTCACCTACGGCCAAGCCCAAAACCTCACCACTAACGACTTTGAGCGCACGGGTTACACCTTCGACGGATGGAACACCGCTGCCGATGGCACAGGCACCGCCTACACCAACCAGCAGAGCGTGAGCAACCTCACCAACGTGCTGAACGGCGTGGTGACCCTCTACGCCCAGTGGAGCGTCATCAACTGGACAGGCAACGGAACCAGTGAAAACGACCCCTACCTTATTATATATGCCTCGCAGTTAGTGAAACTCTCCGATGATGTGAATGACGGAACTAATAATTACTTCGGCAAGTTCTTCAAGCTCGGCAACGACATCGATATGAACGGTGTGGCTTTCGATGGAATTGGCAATTTTGATTATAGTTTCCAAGGCACATTCAACGGCGATGGCAAGACCATAAGCAATGTCACTGTTGACAAGGGTTCGTTAGTAAACCATGTCGGCTTTTTCGGTTCTGTCATAAATGGAACTATCGCTAACCTTATCCTCGATGGGGCGAGCATTACAGGATATAGAACCGTCGGCGTCCTTGTGGGTTGGGCTCTTGAAATTGGCAACATTGAAAACTGTCTTGTAATGAACAGTAATGCCACTAACAACAATAATAATGAAACAGGTGTCATCTGTGGATTCTATGATAATTCCAATTTCACAAATAACCACTACCGCAACTGCACCATCACGAACATCAACGACACCTACACCACCAACATCGGTACTACTAATGGCGATGTCGCCGGTGCCCGCAGCGTCCACACCCTCGCACTGCCTGAGCATGTAACCGCCAGCAGCACTGATATGGTGACTTACGACAACGTGACCTACTATGCCTCCAATGTGGAAGTCACCCTCACGTCAGCCCAAGGTATTACCCTTGCCGATGTCACCGTGAACGGTGTGGCTGCCACCCATCAGCAGGACGAGACCTGGACCTTCACCATGCCGGCCACCGATGCAACGGTAACGGCTTCGGCCAGCGTGCCTTACATCGACGCTGACGGCAACCTCCAGACCTGCACCGACTTCACCATTATCGAGAGCAGTGAAAGTGATGTCAGCTTAGGCACTTCTGGCCAAGATGAATGGTATGTAGTGAGCGGCGATGTCACCATCAATGGCCAAGTAACACTAAGGGGCTCAAGCAACCATATCATCCTTTGCGATGGAGCTACGCTCACCACTACACATACCAGTTTCAAGTCCATATATGCTTATGACGGTTCCTTGACCATCTACCGCCAGTCGCTGGGTTCAGGAGCCATAGTCGCCAACGGAAGTCAGGGTATCTATGCTGAGACAGGTCTCACCATCCATGGCGGCAATATTGACCTTACCACAAGTGGTACAAGCATCTATGTGTACACCAACGATCTCACTATCAATGGCGGTACCATCAATGTCATCAGCACAGGCAACGATGCGATATGCACGTATGACGAAAACAGCCATGTAATCATCAACGGCGGCATCGTCAATGCAGTGGCCAGTGGCCCTAATAAAGGCATCTGGTCTTATGGCGGAATCACGCTGGGCTACACCGACCTTTCTGACCGAATCACTGTGAGCAGCTACACATATAGAGGCAGTGTCGGTTTCAATGTCAAGGATGGCCAGTTCCTCACCGACGGCACCGCTGTGTACTCGGGGTCTCTCGATTGGGATGATGCAAGCGCAATGGCCGGCCAGACCTTGCAGCCCTGCTTCAGCATCACGCTGCCTGAGCACGTGAATGCCACCGGCGTCATCAGCCAGACCGGCACCACGGCCTACGCCTTGGCTGGAGCTGAAATCACTCTTGCGGCTGCCGAAGGCTACGAAATCACTGGCGGCACCACGAGCTTCACCATGCCTGCCCAAGACGTCGTTTCAGATGTCACGGTGCAAATCATCACCTACAACATCACCTACGACCTTGCAGGAGGCAACGTGGCCACCGCCAACCCTGTAACCTATACCGTAGAGACCCCAACTTTCACCCTCAACAACCCCACCCGCGAACACTTCACCTTCGCCGGTTGGATAGGCACTGGCTTCAGCGATCCTACCACCACGGTCACCATCGAGCAAGGCTCCACCGGCGACCGCGAATATTACGCCAACTGGACCCCGAACCTCTCTGAATTCTGGGGCAACGGCGACGGCAGCCAGGAGTATCCTTACATCATCACCGACACCATCGGTCTCAATATGCTGGCCACACTGGTGAACGAAGGTTATGACCTTGGTGATAATAAAACCTACTTCGAGCTGGGTGCCAATATTCAATATGACAACACTGTCGATAATAACTTTAAGCCTATAGGACATGGAGAAGGTGGTGATCATAGTTTCAGCGAAGTATTCGATGGAAAAGGCTATACAATCAGCGGCATACGTGTTTCAAACAGCACAGCTTTACAAGGTGTCTTTGGTTGGAGCTGGGGTGGTACTGTGAGAAACGTCATCCTTACCGACGCCATCTTCTCGGGCGGTGAATATTATGCAGGCGGCATTGTGGGAAATAATAAAGGCACTGTCGAAAACTGCCTGGTTATCGATGTGACAGTCAGTGGAAACGAGTATCAAGGAGCTGTCGTAGGTTTCAACGACCAAGGCACTGTCACCAACAGCTACTACCACAACTGCACCGTGGGCAGCGAAAGCAATTTGAGCAACGCTTACATCGTCACTTTTG
This sequence comes from Bacteroidales bacterium, assembly GCA_017965765.1. Lineage (GTDB taxonomy): Bacteria > Bacteroidota > Bacteroidia > Bacteroidales > F082 > Limimorpha. Next base: position 4,023 of record JAGCPJ010000034.1, on the reverse strand, counting down.
GCGATTATGTGACGGCAAGCATTGAATACTATTCCGCGGGCATCGAATATGACGGCACATTGTACGCTCCCGTGGATGCCATCGTCAGCCTCGACCTTGCATACTCCGGCACCATCCCCGAGGGTTACCGCTTAGCCTACTATACCGTCAACAACGAGCCTATCGACGGCGACACCTTCGAAATGCCTGCTGCCGACGTTGTTATCGAAGCCGTGTTATTGGAACACTACTACACCTACAACAGCACCACTGGCGAGCTGGCACTCATCTACGGTGAGTTCAACAAAGACAACAAGTGGGGCAACGACGTGACGCCCTCTGCGGTTACGAGCGTCACCGCTACCAACGAGGTAAGCTTCACCGGCGACTGCTACCACCTGTTCTTTGGCTTCCGCAACTGCACGAGCATGGACCTGAAAAATGTCAACACCGAGGGCGTCACCAACATGGCATGTATGTTCGATGACTGCTCAAGCCTCATTACACTCGACCTCTCGGGCTGGAACACTAGGGCTGTCACCATAATGGATTATTTGTTCAACAGCTGCACAAAGCTCAAGACGCTCGACCTCACGGGCTGGGATGTGAGTCATGTTATCTCTATGCCCGTAGTGTTCCACAATTGCCAGAGCCTGACCACTATTCAGGGCATCAAGCAGTGGAATCCCAGCCATGTCACCGACATGAATGCCATGTTCAAATATTGCAAGAGCCTCAAATCGCTCGACCTCTCGGGCTGGAACACAGAAAGCCTCACCGAAATGGACGTCATGTTCATGGAATGTGACAGTATCCAGACACTCAACCTTTCGGGCTGGGACGTGAGCCATGTTGCCAACATGGACGGTTTGTTCTGGGGCTGCAAAAGCCTCGAAACACTCGACGTTTCGGGCTGGGACATGAGCAATGTCACCGACATGGGCAGCATGTTCTTCAACTGCTCGAGTCTCACGACGCTCCATCGCTCGGAGTGGAACACCGAGAAAGTCACCGACATGGGCAACATGTTCTACCTCTGCTCGAGCCTCACCACACTTGACCTCTCGGACTGGAACACGGAGAACGTCACCGATATGTGGAGCATGTTCACCTATTGCTCGAATCTCGCCACCATCTACGCAGGTGAGGGCTGGAGTGTAGAGAGCGCCGCCTCTGCGGGTGGTGGTATGTTCTATGACTGCACCTCGTTGGTGGGCGACATGGGAACCACCTATGACCCGAACCACATCGATGGCGACTACGCCCACATCGACGGCGGCCCCGACAACCCGGGCTACCTCTCGCGACTGCGCTACTTCTTCAACAGCACAACTGGCGAGTTGGCACTCATCTACGGTGAGTTCAACAAGGACAACAAGTGGGGTGCCGACGTGCCCATCGCCGAGGTCACGAGCGTGACGGCCACCGACGAGGTAAGCTTCACCGGCGACTGCTCGGATATGTTCCACTATTTCACCTCCTGCACGAGCATCGACCTGAGCCAAGTCAAAACCGACGACTGCACCAACATGAGCTATATGTTCGGTAGCTGCCTGGCTCTTACCACGCTCGACGTCTCGAACTTCAACACCGCCAACGTCACCGACATGAGCTATATGTTCGCCTCCTGCAATAGCCTTGAGTCGCTCGACCTCTCGTACTTCAACACCGCCAGCGTCACCAACATGTTAGGCATGTTCGTTACTTGCACGAGCCTTGAATCGCTCGATGTATCGAACTGGTACACTGCCAATGTCACCAACATGAACAATATGTTCCTCGGCTGCTGGGCACTTGAGTCGCTCGACCTCTCGAACTTCAACACCGACGCTGTCACCAACATGATCAATATGTTCCTCTCCTGCCGAAGCCTTGAGTCGCTCGATGTCTCGGGATGGAACACCGCCAGCGTCACCAACATGGGCAGCATGTTCAACGGTTGCTCGAACCTGACCACGCTCGACCTCTCGAGCTGGAGCACCGCTGCTGTCACCGACATAGCAACGATGTTCATTGGTTGCTCGAACCTGACCACCATCTATGTAGGTTCAGAGTGGAACGCCGAGAATATCACTAACTCAGGTGGCATGTTCTATGGTTGCACCAACCTGGTGGGCGGCAACGGCACCACCTACGACGAGAACCACATCGATGGCGAATACGCCCGCATCGACCGGCCAGGCCGGCCTGGCTACCTCTCGGCAATTCCTTTGGACCCCGTCGAATACATCGATGCCGACGGCAACACCCAGACCTGCACCAACTACACTTTGCTCAAAGGAAGCAACTACTATAGCTCATACGGCGAATACGACGTGGAAGCTTGGTATGTGGTGGATCACGATGTCACCTACAGCGATGGCCTCCAGTTCAATGGCTCAGCAAACTTGATTTTGGTGGACGGCGCCACATTGACGATTAACGATGACACCGAAGGCAATGGTGGGTATATGAGCAGCAGTGATCGTCTTACCATCTACGTGCAGTCTAACGGCACGGGTGCAATAACTGCTGTCAATTCGAGCATTAGCGCGAGTGGTGATTTGATAATTCATGGCGGACATATTACTTTGTCGAGTGACAATAGCCAGGCAGTTTTGTGGTCTTGGGGTGACTTAACGATAAACGGTGGAGAGATTTCCATTGAAAATAGCAACTATTCATGCATCTATACATACGGGCTACTCACGGTTAACGACGGAACATTGAACGCGGTCGTAACGGGAGAAGACAATGGTTATGATGTTATATATAGTGAGGAAGATGTGGTCATCAATGGCGGCAACATCACAGTAACCAACCAAGGATACGGTAGAGGCATTGTTGGTGACAACGTTACCATCAACGGTGGCAGTGTGAAAGTGTATATCGCTCATGAGGATGACTATTCTGGCATCGCCACAGATTGGTGGGGGGGTATCACACTTGGCTGGACCGACGCAAGCGACCTCATCATGTCGCAAGGCGGCTACAAGACCGACCAATTAAGTATTGCCACAGGCCAAGCCTTCACCGATGGAGAGGGCAACTATTATTTTGGCACATATTATTTGTATGAAATGCCAGACCTCGCCGGCAAGACCCTCGTGCCATTCACCAACCTCGACGAAACATTCCATATCACCTACGTGACCAACGGCGGCACCCTGCCTGATGGTTATCCAACAACCTATACCTTCGGTGAGACGGTCGTACTGCCTATACCCACCAAGGAAGACAACGCATTTGCAGGCTGGTTCGACAACGCCGAATTCGAAGGTTATTTTATCACTGAAATCGAAGCAGGCACCGCATTGGGCAACAAGACCTTCTACGCCCGTTGGAAGCCTGAATACACCGACGTGACCTATCTTGACGCCGACGGGCAGACACAGACCGTCCGTGCCAAAGTGCTCTACGGCATCGAGACAGAACTCCCAGGAGGCGTTTACACCATTGTGGATGATGATGTGTATTTCGACAAACTCTCCTTCACCGGCAATACAACCATCATTCTGCCAGATTATAAGCGTCTTTTTGTCGAAGCTTGGGGCAAAGGTACCAACGATGATGAAAATGGTCTCTTCGTCAACGGTGACCTCACCATTTATGGACAGGAGTTTGGCGATGGCTTATTAAACTCATTCAATGTCCAGGTCTCAGGAGATGTGGCCATCTACGGAGGCCACCTCGATATCGGAATTCTCAGCGCCAACAACGGCAGTGGAACCATCACCCTCAGCTGGACTGGTTGGGATAGCTCCATTCGTGTTGGGGTTTACCTTGGCAAGGTGGTTCTCGCCAAGGCATTTATCGATGACGACGATAACATACATGAGGCTGGTCCGGTTGAAGACGTAACCACCATCAACGGCCAATGGCTCTACCCATGCATCACTGAAACGGAAGTCAGCTATCTCGACCAGAACGGCGTGTTGCAGACTGTGACCGCCACTGTGCTCTACGGCGGAGAAGAGGCAGAATATCCAGGAGGCGTTTACACCGTTTTAGACATGGTTATCAGGGGACAGGCATACTACGACCGTCTCCACTTTACCGGCGATG
>JAGCPJ010000033.1 GCA_017965765.1 Bacteroidales bacterium | reverse complement strand
GATTGTTGATCGTTTAACTATTGAATTGTTTATTTCTCCACATAGATAGCGTCGACATAGATACCAGAAGCATGCACGCACTCGGGTTTGATTTCATCAACGGGAACCAGCTTCTCGGCTTCGACGACGACGTAGTCGGCGGCGGTGGCCATCAGCGGGTTGAAGTTGTTGGTAGTGCCAAGGAACACCATGTTGCCGAATTCGTCGACGATGTTGGCGCGGAGGAAGGCGATGTCTGCCTTCAGGGGCTTCTCAAGGAGGTAGTCCTTACCATCCACATTCACGATTTGCTTGCCGTCAGCCATAATGGTGCCCATGCCCGTGGGGGTCAGCACGCCACCGAGACCTGCACCGTAGGCGCGGATGCGCTCTGCAAGGGTGCCTTGGGGAACGTATTCAACGATCAAAGTGCCTTCGTTCTTCTGGAGGGCAGTCTGCTTGTTGGTGCCGGTGTGCGACACGATGGCTTTCTTCACCTGGTGGTTGGTCACGAGTTTGCCGTGAGCGACCTCGTCGTAAGCGGTGTCGTTAGCGATGATGGTCAAATCCTTGACTCCTTTGGCAACCAATGCGTCGATAATCTGGACCGGGCTTCCCACGCCGAGGAAACCGCCAATCATAATCGTCATGCCGTCATGTACTCTTTCGACGGCCTGTTCCAATGTAATCTGCTTGTTCATAATTTGTTATGTTTGAAATTGTAGATAATGCGAAAAAATGCGACTGCAAAGGTACAAAGTTTAATTGGGGAAACCAAACGAAACACGTCTTTTATTTTTATTTATTATAACGGGTACAATAATAAAAAAAGACGCACTTCACAGTGCGTCTCTCAAGAATGGTTATTTGAAATTGTACCTAGTGTTTAGTTTTTCATGAATCCCGTCAGCCCTAGGATGTCGCTGTGGACAGGTTCGTATGCGCCAGCGTAACCAAAGATGAAATTCATGACCGATTTGCTCGGACTTTGCCTTTCGGCGGAAAACAGATCTTTAAGCTGTGCTGTTAAGGTTTCATCAATAAGTGGTTCGTTGCAATTTAGAGTAGCATTTCCGATCATAGGCGGTTGTTTTCATTAAACTTACACCTTTAGAACGGAGGGGCGCCCCTATTATTGTTCAAGCCTACTTTTTTTTCAGAAAGTTTTTAATAGGTCAGACAAATGTTGTTGACTTCCGCCATCTTCCTAAGGTTGATCAAGGCATACCTCATGCGCCCTAACGCCGTGTTGATGCTCACGTTGGTGATGTCGGCAATCTCCTTGAAACTCATATCCTCGTAGATTCTCAAACGCAACACCTCGCGCTGTTCCACGGGAAGACGTTCCACCAGGTTACGCAGATCGCTATGGATCTGGTCAACAATCATCCCCTGCTCCACCGACGGATCAGTGATGGGCGCATTGTCCACATAGTTGAAGTCCTCACTTGACGACTCTACCACCGGAATACGGTTTTCTTTTCGGAAATGGTCTATGACCAAGTTGTGCGCTATCCTCATGGCAAACTGGATGAACTTGCCTTCATCGTGATACAGGCCCGCCTTGATGGTACGGATCACCTTTACGAAGGTATCCTGAAAGATATCATCGCATAACTGTCTGTCTTTCACTAATGAAAAGACATAATTATATATCTGCTCCTGATAGCGGCTTACTAACAATTCAAAATCTGATAGACAGCCATTCCTATAACTCTCTATCAGTTCCTTATCGGTTCTCTTCGTGTCGGACATAAGGCCCTAATCTTTAATGGCACCTAATCTAAGTGCGTGTTAATCAGGGTAAATAGCTTTCGATATGAGTCCTCCTATGAATTGTTAAACAATTAATTTTCTGCAAAGATAGTGCAATTTTTCGCAAAGTCAAGAATTTTCCTGTAATTTTGTGCAATTTTTTCAAGAATCCCAAGTTGAAACCTACTGAAAACACTTATATCAGGATCCGCCATGCAAGGGTCAACAACCTGAAAGACTTGAGTTTAGACATTCCCAAAAACAAACTCGTAGTCATCACTGGCTTGTCTGGATCCGGAAAGTCGTCTCTGGCCTTCGATACCCTTTATGCCGAAGGGCAACGCCGCTATGTGGAGAGCCTTAGTTCCTACGCCCGACAATTCATGGGGCGTCTCAACAAACCGGATGTGGAGAACATCATCGGACTCTCTCCCACCATCGCCATTGAACAGAAGGTCACCTCGCACAACCCCAGATCGACCGTAGGCACCAGCACCGAGATCTATGAGTACCTCAAGCTGTTGTATGCCCGCATCGGCAAGACCTTCTCCCCCATCTCCGGACAACAAGTCAAGAAACACCAGGTGAGCGACGTGGTGGAACATATCTTCCAACTTCCTGTCGGTACCATCGCCTATATCACCGCCCCCATCAACCTCCCGGAAAACCGCTCGTTGGAGGAACACCTTAGCATCCTCATGCAACAAGGTTTCTACCGCGTGATGGTAAACGACGAGATCGTCCGCATCGAGGACTATCTGCAAGCTAAAAGACAGGATCACGACCGTGTGCTCCTCCTGATTGACCGCGTGAAAGTCAACGAGGAGATTCGCGAATCCTTAGGCCGCCTCTCCGACTCCGTCCAGACGGCATTTTACGAAGGTAACGACTGCTGTCGCATCATCGCCACCAAAGACGGGAAAAGCCATACCGCGGAGTTCTCCTCACGCTTTGAGGCTGATGGCATGGTGTTCGAAGCCCCTACCGTCAACCTCTTCGCCTTCAACAACCCCTACGGCGCCTGTCCCACATGCAGCGGCTACGGCAACGTCATCGGCATCGACCCCGACTTGGTGTTTCCCAACAAAAGCCTTTCCATCTATGACAACGCCGTGGCGTGCTGGCGAGGCGACAAGATGAGCGAGTGGAAAGAAGCCTTGATCCGTTCGGCACATCGCTTCAACTTCCCCGTCCACAAACCTTATTTCGAGCTTACCGAAGAACAGAAACAACTCTTATGGACGGGTAACGAATACTTTGAAGGCATCAACGATTTCTTCAAGATGGTCGAGAACAACGCCTACAAGATCCAATACCGGGTGATGCTTTCGAGATACCGTGGCAAGACGGTCTGCCCCGAATGCCATGGCACAAGACTTAAGAAAGAATCCCAATACGTCAAGGTAGGCGGCAAAAGCATCTCTGACTTGGTGCTGATGCCCCTGGACGAGCTGAAGCTATTCTTCGAAACACTGAAGTTGGACGATAACGAACAAAAGATAGCATCGCGCCTGTTGGTTGAGATCAACAACCGCCTCGACTTCATCCTTGACGTGGGTCTGGGTTACCTGACCTTGAACCGTCTCTCCAACACCCTCTCCGGTGGCGAGTCGCAACGTATCAACTTGGCCACCTCGCTGGGCAGCAGCTTGGTGGGCTCCACCTATATCCTCGACGAGCCGAGCATCGGACTGCATTGCCGCGATACCGACCGGCTGATCAAAGTGCTGCAACACCTTCGCGACATCGGCAACACCGTCATCGTGGTGGAACATGACGAGAAGATCATCCGCAGCGCCGACCACATCATCGACATCGGTCCCATGGCGGGAGAGTTCGGCGGCGAATTGGTGTGCCAAGGCGATGTCAACGACATCATCCAGTGCCCCGAAAGCCTTACAGGACAATACCTGTCGGGGAAAAAGTCCATCGCCATCCCCACGCACCGAAGGAACTGGCACGACGCCATCGTCCTGAAAGGCGCCAGCCAACATAACTTGAAAAACATCGACGTCACCTTCCCTCTCAACACCCTGACAGTGGTCACAGGGGTCAGCGGCTCCGGAAAATCCACCTTGGTAAAGGACATCCTCTACCCCGCCTTGCTACGCCATCTGGGCGAGAACGCCGAGAAATGCGGCAGCTTCAACCGCCTGGAAGGCAGCCTGTCGCAAATCCAAGTGGTGGAGTTCATCGACCAAAACCCCATCGGCAAGTCAACCCGATCCAATCCCGTGACCTACCTGAAAGCCTACGACGAGATACGGCAGCTGTTCGCCGAACAAAAGCTGGCCAAATTGCGTGGCGTCAAACCCGCCTCCTTCTCCTTCAACATGCCCGGAGGACGGTGCGACAACTGCGAAGGCGAAGGCGTGACCAGAATAGAGATGCAGTTCATGGCTGACATCACCCTAACCTGCGAGGTATGCCACGGCAAGCGCTTCAAGGAAGAGATTCTGGAAATCAAATACGACGGGAAAGACATCTCCGAGATCCTCGACATGTCTGTAGATCAAGCCATCGAGTTCTTCAACACCTCGTCTGAAAGGAACAACCCGACAGTCCAACGGATCGTCAACAGGCTCAAGCCGTTACAAGACGTGGGACTGGGCTATTTGCAACTCGGACAACGTTCCAGCACCCTCTCCGGTGGAGAAGCACAACGTGTGAAACTCGCTTCCTTCCTTGTGAAAGGCAATGCAGAGAAACCCACGCTCTTCATCTTTGACGAGCCCACCACCGGCCTCCATTTCCACGACGTGAGCAAGTTGCTTGACTCGTTCAATGCCTTGATCAACAACGGTCACTCCCTGATCGTCATCGAACACAACCTCGACATCATCCGTTCCGCAGATTGGGTCATCGACTTGGGACCCGAAGGCGGCAACGAAGGCGGCCAGGTCGTATTTGCTGGCACCCCAGAAGATCTGATCAATTGCGAAAAATCCTATACAGCCCATGCACTCCAATAACATCACCCACGAAATGAGCGAACGTCAACAAAAAGTCGTTGACACGCTGAAAGGCCTCGGCATCGAATTCGACATTCACTTCCATCCCCCCATCCCTACCATCGAGGAAGCCATCAACTATTGGAAGGAATTCGACTCCACCCATTGCAAAAACCTGTTTTTCAGAAACCACAAAGGCAACAAGCACTACCTCGTGCTGTTCGAATGCATGCATCAGATGGACATCCACGACTTGGAGCACCGCCTGCACCAAGGCAAGCTGACCTTCGCCTCTGAAGCCCGCATGGAGAAGTACCTGGGACTGAAGCCCGGAAACGTCTCTCCCTTCGGGTTGATCAACGACACGGAACACCACGTCCACGTTTTCATCGACCAAAATCTAAAGCAAGCCGAACGCCTCAGCTTCCATCCCAACGACAACACGGCGACCATCGTCATCAAGAACGAAGACTTCATCAAATTCCTTGACGCCATGGGCAACAGCTATGAATTTCTTGAATTGTATTGACCCGATTCAAAAAATTTTATATCTTTGCGGCCTTGTTTCACTAATTTTTAATTTATGGATTCTGACCGAGTAACCGTATGTGTCAACTCCGAGATCGGCAAGTTGGAACACGTGTTGGTACATACTCCGGGCCCCGAACTGGAGAACATGACTCCGGAAACAGCCCATCATTATTTATACAGCGACATCCTCAACCTACAAGTCGCACAAAAAGAACACAGCTATTTCAAAGGCGTGCTGCAAAAGGTGGCCAAGGTACATGAGATCGGCGACCTTTTGACCGACATTCTTCATAACGAAACCGTCAAGAACAACTTGGTGGACCGCATCTGCAAGGCCGAGAACGTGGCCTATCTTTCAGACTACCTGAAAGCCATGGACGCCGAGAGCCTTTCCAAAGCCCTCATCCAAGGTGTACACCTGAATGACATCAAGTCGGTCGATGGCAACTACTTCTCCCTGTTGCCTTTACCTAACCTGTTTTTCATGAGAGACGCCTCCTTCACCATGTTCAACAACCTCATGATCAGCAACATGGCTACCAAGGTGCGCGCCCGTGAGACCATGATCCTTGAGACCATCTACAGATGCCACCCCTTGTTCGACGGCGAAGTCATCAACCCGGCCATGAAGTACAGTTCCACGGAACCTGGCATCATGGAAGGTGGCGACATCCATATCGTACGCGACGACATCGTCTTGAGCGGCATGAGCGCCCGCACCAACATGCATGGCATCCACGCCCTGGTGGAGCACTTGAAGACCAAACCAGGTGTCAAGCACTTGATTTTCCAAGAGTTGCCCTTGGCTCCCGAATCATTCATCCATCTCGACATGGTCTTTACCATGCTTGACGTGGACCGTTGCATGGCCTACGAGCCCGTGATCATGAACCCCACGATGAAGACTTTCCACATCACCATCGACGGACAAAAGGCTGTCGGCAAGGATGAGCCTAACCTCGTGGAGGCCTTGAACGGACTCGGTGTCCCCGTGGAGCCGATCTTCTGCGGCGGCGGTGGCGACAGCTTCTTCCCCGCCCGCGAGCAATGGCACAGCGGCACCAACTTCTTCTGCTTCGCCCCTGGCAAGTTCCTCGGCTACGCACGCAACACACACACCATCCAAGCCATCAACGATGCCGGCTTCGACGTAGTAAAAGCCTCCGATGTCGTGAACGGCAAGGTCAACCTCAACACGTACAAGAAATGTGTGGTGACCTTCGAGGGCAATGAACTCTCCCGCGGTGGCGGCGGCGCACGGTGCATGACGATGCCTGTGCAGCGGCAAGCAGTGGACTGGTAAATGCGGAATTCGGAATGCGGAATGCGGAATTAACCTCCTGAGGCAATAATTCCGAATTCCGAATTCCGAATTCTTAATTAATCTCTACCTCATCGATCATGATCCAGGATTTCTCTCCTGCATTGGGGTGCCAATCCGGCAATACGCCTGGGTTTCCCACCTTGATGCGCAGATAACGGACACCCATAGCCTGCATGTTGCATCTGGCTCCAACACGACCCATCGACACCATGGGATTGGGTATCTGATACATGGGGAATTGCGCCGGCTTCCAATCTGAGAAGGTGACACCGTCGCTGGAATAGGACACCAAGACCTCCTTGGGCCATACCACCCAGCTCTCCGGTTTATGGGCCACACCCACTTTTACCATATTGATGTCCACATCCTCCGTTAGTTCAATGGTCGCCTCCATGTCGTTACCACAGAATCCTAGCCAATGCTCAAAGGAATAGGCTCCGATAACACCCGACACACCGTCCATCAAGGCAATGTCTGCATCTTGCGAATATCGTTTTTCAGGCTCGTTGACGAAAGTGGTGTTCTGGATATAATGACGGTCAAAAATGCGGTGTACCGTATAGGAACTCTTGTCCGCATTGAAGGCTTTTACCGACAGCACGCAGGACTCATCGATCTGGAATGGCATTTCATAAAGCGTAGCAGATTCATCGGGTTCGCTGCCGTCCGTGGTGTAGCGTATCACGGCATCGTCATCTGGGCAGCTCAAGGTGACCGTCACAGGATGGTTGAAAAGGCGGAAATCCGCGCTACCCTCCATTTCCACTTCGATCTCCGGCAAGGCAACCATCAACGTGTCAAGCGATGGGCAGGCATAACGGTACAAATCCTCCGGCTGCTGTTTGCCAATGGTATAAGGACGCAGACAGAGATCATATTCATAAACCCGGTCTTTCAACAGATAAGCATCTGCCACATCGGGACCGCAAGTCGCTGTACCCAAACCCGCCTGCAGTGCATCCAGATTCAGGGTCATGAAAGAAGCCTTGTCGAGTTGGTTCATGCGGCGGGCTTTGGTCAGATTCTCATCGGAATAGTTGTACATGCTGAAATTGAAGGGCGTGGAAGCAGTGAAGAAGAGGCCAATCGGATTCATGGCACCCTCCACAGCCATCCATCGCACGTCGCTGTGATTGCCATTGTCCTGAGGCACCACATGTTGCTCAAACAGTTCCGAAGCCCTCCTCGTATAAACGCCGAAGCTACCCGCAGCGTTTCTGTCAGGATAACTCTCCACATCCTTGCCGAAGAAACGTACCTTTTGGTATCCCAAAGGAATCTGAGCTTGCATACCCACCTTGGGCAGGACGGTGACGTCTCCCACGAGTTCCACGCGGTTTTTGATGGCGACTTCCCCATCTCCGGAGATGAGATAGATCTGATGGACAATCATTTGCAGTTTGCCGTTCTTGTCGCACAGGTTCAGGGTCTGGCGAAGCATCAAACGACCGTCTTCCAGGTTCTTCGTCTCCGTGTACATGCGTTTCTGGGTCAGTTGATCCAGTCCCGATTGTTTCCAAAGATTCGCTCCATGGGAATCCACCTCGTCATTCAGCGTAGGAGCACGCCAGAAGTTGGGTTTGATAAACTCCACAAGGTTCTTCTGGTATTCATAGGAATAATTGGCAAGCAATCCCGTCCTTTCATCCAGTCTCATGCTGAAATTGTCGCCAACGATGGTGAGATAGCCATTGTCGGTCGGGCTGACCCTGACCTGTCCTTCACCCTCGTTATCCTTCACCTCTTTTTCCTGCGAAGGCCAATCCAACTTGAAACAATCGTAGGCAATCTCTGTTCCCGCAGGCATTGAAAGTTGATCTTCCTTCAGCTTGACGGAGAACCTTACAAAGAATTCTTCCCCTGCTTTTCCATAAATACGCAGACGTTCAATGTGGAAACGCTTGGTCTCAAAAGGTTTCAAGTCAAAGTCCAACACCCCCTGATACAAAGTCTGCTCATTGGAATAGATGGTATAATTTACTTCAAATGATGACAAGTTAGTAAATGAAAACCAGTTTGTTACAGAAAAACCACCCGCCATTGGATCGAGCATCTTGAACTTGAATGGCTGATACACTTTCTTCACTTCTTCCGCATGATGATGAGGGGTACGGTCTGAAGAAACCACCCCGTTGGCACAGAAAGCGTCATCGTCACCCACCCCGTAGGCATGACCGAAGTCGCCGCCTACGGCCAGCCAATCCATGTCTTTCTTATCATCGTGGGCAATCAGACTTTGGTCAACCCAATCCCAGATGCAGCCGCCCTGAAGTTGATCGTTGGCTTCAATCACATCCCAATAATCTTGCAGTCCGCCCATGCTGTTACCCATGGCATGGCAGTATTCCACCATGATGAAAGGACGATTCAAGCTATCCAAATGCTGATTAACGAAACGCTTTAGATAATCAGTGCTAGAATACATTAAACCAATAACATCTGTATTTCTATCATAGATAGCTCTTTCGTATGTGACGGGGCGAGATTTGTCGCGGTTCTTCATCCAATCGTAGGTATATTCGAAGTTGACTCCGTTGCCACATTCGTTGCCCATCGACCATAGAATGACCGAGGGATGGTTCTTGTCGCGTTCCAACATGTTGCGGTTGCGCGACCAGATCATCTCCTTAAAACGTTCATCCTTGGCCAGACTTCCCTCGCCATAACCTTGGGCGTGAGACTCGCAATTGGCTTCGTCCCAAACATAGAGTCCATACTTGTCACACAACTCATACCAATAGGGATCGTCAGGATAATGGCAGGTACGAACCGTGTTGATGTTCATCTGTTTCATCAAAGCAATATCCTTTTCCATCGACTCACGGCTCACCACATGGCCTGTATAAGGATCATGTTCATGACGGTTCACTCCTTTGATCAACACATACTGGCCGTTGACCAGCAGCTTGCCACCTTTGATCTCTACGGAACGGAATCCAATTTGGTTGCGCAGCAACTCCACCTCTGTATTGTTCTTATCCAAAACCCGGATTTCCAAACGGTACAGATTCGGATGTTCCGCCGACCAAGGCTCCACTTCATACAAGGGCTGTTCCGAGGTCAAGGTCACCTTGTTGTCCTGAATCTCCTTGAGGTTCTTGCTCAAGCTGAGAAGCTCTTTCTCACCATCATACAGAGATACAACAAGTTGTCCATATTTGATCCGCTTCCCTGAAGGATTGTCCAAGGAGACATCAATGGAAAAGGTGCCACTGCGGTATTGCGGATTCCAACCGGCATGAACCTCGTAGTCATAGACATTGACAATCGCCTTCGAATAGAGCGTCACATCGCGTTCGATGCCGCTGATGCGCCAAAAATCCTGACACTCCAAGTAGGAACCGTTGGAGAAGCGATAGACTTTCATGGCCAGCTTGTTCGTACCGGGATGCACATACTTGGTGATGTTGAATTCGGCATTCGTCTTGGCATCTTCGGTAAAACCCACAAATTGCCCGTTGATCCACAGATAATAGGCCGATTTCACTGCACCGAAGTTGATGACTGTCTGCCGTTTCGCCCATGAATTTGGAAGCTCGAACTCCGTCACATAGCAACCCACGGGATTATTGATGCTCGGTGCATACGGAGGATCGTTGGGACGGAACTCATTATCAACATTCACATAGATCGGCACGCCATAGCCGTTGAGTTCCCAGTTTCCCGGAACCTTGATCAAGTCCCACGTGCTGCAGTCATAATCCTTTTCATAGAACTTTTCAGGGGCTTCATCCGGGGTGGCCGACCAATGGAAATGCCATTTCCCATTGAGGTTGATGGTCCACCGATCTCCCACTGGAATCACATTGGTGCGGGGATAGAGTCTGTTGATTTCATAGACGTTGACATCGTTCCAAGCGTTCAGCTCGGCTTTGGTTTGGGCGACGAGCTGGCAAGCAAAAAAGCAAAACGCCATCGCCAAAAGCATTCTTCGATTATTCATTGTGGCATTATTTATGTTTAGGTACAAAGCTATGAAATTTTGTTATTTTTGCATCATAGAATATTAAGATTTTTTTGAGATGAAGAAATATTTCCTGTTATCACTCTTGTGTCTGTCCCTCGCTTCGATAGCTTTTGCGCAGACACAATCCGGTTTTGTGAAAACCAAAGGTCGCATGGTCAACGGTCAACTCGTGCCTGGCCAAGGGCTCAAAGGCTCTACCATCTCCGTCCAGGGTCGTTCTGCTGTGTTGGTGAACAAAGATGATGGAGCATTCTCCTTCCCCGTGCCCAATTCCCAATACCGCATCGATTCCGTGACCAAGAAAGGCTATCAATTGGTGGACTTCGACGCTTGCCCAAGAGCCTATAAATACTCGGGAAACCCACTATACCTGGTCATGGAGACTCCCGACCAGCAGTTGCAGGACCAGCTGACGGCAGAACGCAAGATCCGCAGAAACCTACAACGGCAACTACAGGACAAAGAAGATGAGATTGAGGACCTGAAGGCCATGCAGAAGATCACCGACGAAGAGTACCGCAAGGCCCTACAGAAGCTCTATGAGGAGCAAGAGAGCAATGAACAACTCATCAAAGACATGGCCAAACGCTATTCGTCACTCGACTATGACCAGATGGACGAATTCTATCGCACCGTATCTTCTTTTATCGAGAACGGCGAGCTGGTGAAGGCCGACTCCATGCTGAACACCAAAGGCGACGTTGCCCTTCAAGTGGAAGAACAGCTGAAGAAAGGCCAAGCCATCAAGGAACAGGAAGAGCAACTGCAACAAGCCAAGACCGTTCACGCCGCCGAACAGGAAGAACTGCAGAAACGCTGCTTCAGCTTTTATGAGAACTTCAGGGCTCAGCACCTGAACGACACCGCCGCGTATTACCTGAAACTGAGGGCGAGCCTCGACTCCACCAACGTGGATTGGATCAGGGAAACCGGAACGTTTATCCAAGACTATATCGCCAACTACGACCAGGCGTTGAGCTACTTCAACAAGGCACTGAAACTCCAAGTCGCCGCACAGGGGGAAAACAGTTCCGACGTCGCCCTTTGCTACAACGATATCGGATTGGCTTATTATTATAAAGGCAACTACGACAAGGCGTTGGAATTCTACAACAAAGCCCTGAATATCCAGTTGGCCGTCCTAGGAAAAAGCCATCGCCATGTTGCCGTGAGCTACAACAACATCGGCCTGGCCTATTATTCCAAAGGCGAGTACGACAAGGCCTTGGAGTTTTACAACAAAGCCTTGAAAATCCAAAACTCACTCTCCGACAAACAAGATCGCGACATCGCCTCTTGTTACAACAACATTGGCGCAGTGTATTATTCCCAAGCCAACTATGAAAAGGCCTTGGAAAACCATAACAAAGCCTTGAACATCAGACTTCAGACTCTTGGCAACGACCATCCAGAGGTGGCCTCAAGCTACAACAACATCGGCACCGTGTATTTTGACCAAGGCAACTATGACAAAGCATTGGAGAATTACAACAAAGCATTGAACATCAGGCATACGGTTCTTGGAAAGCGCCACCCCGACGTGGCCTCCACCTACAACAACATTGCATTGGTTCATTGGAAAAAGTCCGACTTTGAAAAAGCCTTGGAATTCTTCAACAAGGCATTGGACATCCAGCTTGCCATTCATGGCGAAAACCATCCCGTGGTAGCTACCATATTTACGAACATGGGGTTGATTTATCAAGGTCAAGGCAAGTCTGACCAGGCGTTGGCAAACCACACCAAGGCACTAAACATCCGCTTGTCCATGCTCGGCGAAAACCACCCCGATGTGGCGCAAAGTTACAACAGCCTCTTCTTGGTGTATTACGCCCAAGGCAACTATGAAAAAGCCTTGGAATATGAAACCAAGGCACTGAATGTCCAGTTGCCCATCCTTGGGAAAAACCATCCCATGGTGGCCACAACCTACAACAACATAGCCATCTTGTATTATACCCAAGGGGATTATGAAAAGGCCTTGGAATATAATAACAAAGCCTTACCCATCCGGCAGTCCGTGCTTGGCGAGAATCACCCAGACGTAGCCACAAGCTATAACAATCTTGGGCTGATTTACTTCAAGCAAGAAAACTACAAGAAGTCATTGGAATACTTCCAGAAAGCGTTGAACATACGCCAACAAGTGTTTGGCGCTGATCATCCCTCAACCCAAAAGGTGCAGGCTAAGATCGAAGAGGTACAATCCAAGATGTAAACGGAAAACGGAGAACGGAAAACTAATTCCGCATTCCGCATTCCGAATTCCGCATTTCCCCAAACCTCCTCCTGTCGGCGTCCGGAATCCGTTCCGACTTGTTTGCGGTACGGTCGAAATAAACCACCACAGCGTGGCACAAGGTTTTGACTTCATTCGTTTTTGAGTCGCGCAGGTACTGCTCCATCTTGAAGCTGGAGTTACCCAACTCGGTGACACGGCTCTCGCAGACGATGGCATCATGGAAATGGATAGGCTGACGGAAATCCAAGTCCACATGCACGAGCACGTATTTGAAGGTAAGCCAATCGATTTCGGTTTGGAAAACATGTTCGAAGTAGCGACTTCGACCCATGTCAAAGTAGTGACATTGTGACCCATTGTTCACATGGTTGAATGGGTCGAGGTCGCTCATTCGAATTTGGATGGGACAAGAAAACATAGGCAACAGTGGCTGCTTTTGTCATTTCTTGATGAATTCCCTAACTTGGACGGCATGGTCCGAGGTCAAACGGAGCAGATAACTACCCGCTGGCAGATGCTGCACCTGGACCTCGAAGTTCTCTCCACAGTCTTCCAGCAGCATGATTCGCTGACCGGTAACGGAGTAAACCTCGCATTGACGGATGGGCATGGGGCTTTCGACCAAGAGTCTGTCCACGGTAGGATTAGGATAGACGGAGATCGGGAGTTCCACCAAATCGTCAACACCGACCGTGCTGATGAAGTGGGCCACCAGATGCAGATCCATCTCAGCGATAAAGCCAATGGCTGCACTCTCCGAGATGACCTGGTTGTTGATGGTCCAATTCACGAAGCGGTAATCTGTGTTCGCAGTAGCCATCATGAACACAGTATCCCCTACTTGATAGGTTCCAGCTCCTGTGACCACACCACCTTCAGCCGGATCGGCCTCCGCAGTGATCTCCACCGTCTCAGGCTGTGGGGCAGCAAGTTCGAAGTTTGCCACAAAGTGGGCTGAACCGGTAACGGCGAACTCATAGATGTAGTTCGTCGAGACCACTGCGCCATCCTTGGTCCAATTCACGAAGTTGTAGCTTTCATTGGCCGTGGCAATCAATTGGCAGGTCGTATTGTTATAGAACGTGCCACCGGTTCCAGTGATCGTACCACCTTCAGCCGGGTTGGCCTCAGCGGTGATGTAATAAGGTTCACGCTCAAACAAAGCCCTGTAGGTGCCTCCATCGGTCACTTCGAAGCTGTAAACGGCATCGGTAGAGACCACTTGGGTGCCCTTGGCCCACTTGGAGAAAATGAATCCTTCAAATGGGATGGCCGTCAACGTACAAGTAGATCCAACCAGATAGGAGCCTCCACCTTCCACAGTACCGAAGTCAGCTTGCGAAGCATAGGCTACGATATCAACATATCCCGGCGAGAAGTGGGCTACATACTCACCACCTTCAGTCACCGTGAAGGTATAGGTCTGAGAGGTGGAGACCTCTACCCCATTCTTCGTCCAGTTGATGAAGTAATAGTTGGTGGCTGGTGTCCCTGTCAACGTACAGCTCTCGAAGTGGTTATAGGTACCACCTCCAGTTACGGTACCAAAGGTAGCGGGGTCGGCCGTAGCAGTGATCACATAGCTGTTCAGGCTGAAGTTCGCCACCAAAGCCACAGCCTCAGTCACTTCGAACGAATAGCTCGGGTTGGTGGATACCACTGCTCCATCCTTGGTCCAGTTGACGAAGGTATAGCCCGTAGCGGCGGTGGCCGTCAGCGTGGCGGTCTCGCCATGGTTATAAGTCCCGGCGCCTGTGATGGTACCGCCAGGGGTCGGATTGGCCGTAGCAGTGATCGCATAGCTGTTCAGGCTGAAATTGGCCACCAAAGTAGCGGCAGCCGTCACCTCGAACGAATAGCTCGGGTTGGTGGAGACCACGGTCCCGTTCTTGGTCCAGTTGACGAAGGTATAGCCCGTAGCGGCGGTGGCCGTCAGCGTGGCAGTCTCGCCATGGTTATAAGTGCCAGCGCCCGTGATGGTACCACCAGCGGTCGGGTTGGCCGTGGCGGTAATCACATAGCTGTTCAGGCTGAAGTTCGCTACCAATGCCACAGCCTCAGTCACTTCGAACGAGT
Organism: Bacteroidales bacterium; assembly: GCA_017965765.1. GTDB lineage: Bacteria > Bacteroidota > Bacteroidia > Bacteroidales > F082 > Limimorpha. Next base: position 69 of record JAGCPJ010000033.1, on the reverse strand, counting down.
AGCTCGGGTTGGTGGAGACCACCGTCCCGTTCTTGGTCCAGTTGACGAAGGTATAGCCCGTAGCGGCGG
>JAGCPJ010000032.1 GCA_017965765.1 Bacteroidales bacterium | reverse complement strand
GATGTCTTCATCAGTTGTCAAGTTGCAAAACCAAGCATGACTGGTACGACAGGTGCCATCTTCAAAGTACCAAAGGAAGTTTTTGACGGCATAGACGAAGCCCATGATGAAGGTTTTGCCGTGGCGGTGGCTTATCCAAATCCGGGGAAGGATGTGCTGAACATTAGGACGGGATTGAAGGATGCGCGGGTGGAGGTGTATGATATGAGTGGGAGGCTTATGCACAGACAAGATATTACGGAAAATGTGACGGGGATTGATACTGGAGGATGGGCTGCGGGGAGTTATGTGTGGATAGTTTATACGGGCGTTTCGACAGGCTCAACGACCTTGGTGGAAACGGGGAAATGGATTAAGGAGTAATTCCCCGGCTGGGGTAGTTTAGAGTTGAGTGTTTAGAGTTTAGAGTTGTGGAAAGTTGAGAGTTGTTGGTTGGGAGTTGACCAGTTTCGTTATTAACTTCGTTGAATGCTTTGCATTTCGTGCTATCGTGCTATCGGGATTACGAAGAGGGAACTCCCCCGCCGCGAAGCGGCACCCCCTCTCAGAGGGGGAAGAGACTGATAAGACTAATAAAAACCAATAAAATAATGAAAACAACGAGAATTTATGCCATGCTTGCACTCCTGATGATGGCGGGAAGCGGGATGTTGATGGCCCAAGATGTTTACGAAATGGAAGAGTTCCTCGTGTCGGATGATTTGGTAGTTCTGATGAACTATTCGGGTGACAACAAGATTACTGCAATGACCTCATCAATGCAAGGCATTGCCATCAAAAAGTATAATGATGATGGATTGTTGCTGGATTCCATTTTGCTTTGGCCAAGAAATGAAGCCATACTCGATTTTGAAATGTTCACCAACGAAGAGGGACAAACACTTGTCTATTATCTGGAAAAACAGCTTGACGGTGACACAGCCACTTTCCATAAAGTGACCATTGGGGATGACATGATACCTGTTTTTGAACAATATGATTGGTATGGGTTTGATTGCCCCGAGACCGTTGTAGATTCAAAGGAGGTTCATGTGCTTGCCAATAAAGACGGAGGATGCTTCCTCTCTTACAGTACGGTACAAGACAGCATCCGCATTGTAAGGTTCGACGCTGCCGGAGAGGTGGCGGCTGAACGCACAGTGAAACGCCATCCTCAACAGGTGAACTATCATGGCTGCATACCCACTTCTGATTCCATGGGAATCCATATTGTCAAGTGGCGCACGGACACCACTGCCTTTTGCGTTTATGGTTGCTATACATTCGATTCTTCTCTGAATCTCGTGAACCGAGTGGATGATGTGGATGCCGTTTCTAGACCCATTTATTGTAGTTCTTACACCGACTATCATTACAATCCCAACATTGGTAAAACTTATTCTATTTCCAGCTATATCGACCCAATCCATCCCGATGATGGCCAGAACATCATCATGAGCATGTTTGATCAGGACATGAATCAAATGGATTATACATGGGGGATGATTTCTCCGTATGCGGATATGGGAGGAGGAGAGCATACGGTGGATTTCGATTCGGAAAACAGGGTGTATGTGGCAGGGGTTATGGATGTAATGACCAATCCATACATTGCCTGTTTAGACGAGAATTTGAACAAGTTGGGTGAGATTCATTTTGTACATCCCAAGCTGACGCAATTGCCCATTACCGTGATAGCTTTCCCTGATGGGGGCTGCCTTGTGTCATGTAACACTTTTAATAATGAGACAGGAGAATTCAAGGCTATTGTTTACAAAGTTACCATTTCCGATTTGTTGGATGTTGAGGAAGCGCATTCGCATGGTTTTGTGGTTGCCACGGCTTATCCTAATCCTGGGAAGGATGTGCTGAATATCAGGACGGGATTGAAGGATGCGCGGGTGGAGGTGTATGATATGAGTGGGAGGATGGTTTATGGGCAGGAGATTACGGAAAACATTACTGCTATAAATACGAGCGCTTGGCCTGCGGGGAGTTATGTTTGGAAGGTGGTGGCTGATGGCAAGGAAGCTGAATGTGGGAAGTGGATTAAGGAATAATCCCCCGGCCTGCGGCCTGGGTTAGTTTAGAGTTGAGTGTTTAGAGTTTAGAGTTGTGGGGAGTTTAGGGTTGTTAGTTGGGAGTTGATCAGTTTCGTTATTAACTTCGTTGAATGCTTTGCATTTCGTGCTATCGTGCTAACGTGCTAACGAAAGAGGACTAATAGTACAGATAACAGATAAGACTAATAGGACAATGAGCGACAACAAGGATTGTGTGAAGATTCAGCATTTGATTGACGAGGCGGAGCGGTTGCCAAAGGAGGAGGCCATGGTGGTGCTGAAGGCGATACGGTCGGCTGTGGCGGTGGGGAATGACGACTGGTACAGGATCGTGGAACTGGCCATGGAACGCATCGCGGAACGGCAGGACATGCAGCCCTCCAACAGCTCGTATCATATCGCCAACCGCCAGATCACGAACTTCGTGAAAATCATGCGGGCAGCCTACGACATCCACATCTTCGAGTGCAATAATGGCTTGTATGCCTCGAACTTCGAGGAGTTTATCAGTGCCTTGGGGGCTTTCTTCAACACCGAAATTAACGCGCCGCATGTGCTGCTATCGACGGCGAAACAGAACAACAATTTCATGGAGGTGTTCAAGAAACTCACGGCCAAGGCTTCGGACTACTACACCAGGGGCGATGCCCTTGAAAACACAAGAGGGAAGCGTAGCGCCAAGGAGTGCCCAATGGAGATGGAGATACCCTTCCAAGAATTTTAAGTTAAGCTTAAGTATCGTATTCGTTTGTCAACAAGTCCTCACCTTTGCCCACGATTTAACCGTCGTGGGCTTTTTCTTTATTGGTACCGTAACGATAGCCCGCGCCTAAAACTTAAGCATTATGTTAGACACCATTACCTTTGACCAACTTCCCAAGGCCGTCGGCGACATCCTCGACGGCATCGCAGAGATCAAGGACATCTGCAAGGAACTCCGCGAGAAGGGTTCGAGCAAAGACGTTTACATGACCGTCGAGGAACTGTGCGCCTACCATCCCGACCATCCCTCGCACCAAACCGTACGCCGCTGGAAACGGCTCGGCTACATCCCTTTCTACAAAGACGACGAGACGCGTCGCGTGAAGTTCAAGAAGTCGGAGATTGACGCTTGGATAGCGTCGAGCCGTCACATGTCGCGTGAGGAGCGCAACGCCCTCCGAGATGCCAAGATTCTCGCCCAACGGCGACAAATGGAGATAGGAGGACTTGATGATGAATGAGGAGAGGATTATGGCTGCGGACGAGCCGTCTGCAGGCCAATTTGTAGATGAGCCGCCTGTGGGTCAGTTTGCGGACGAGCCGTCCGCAAGCCGGCCTGTGTTGTTCGACTGGATTGAGCTGTCGGATTTGCTCATCATGCTCCATATCACCAAGAACACCCTCAAAGAGTGGTGCTCGGAAGGTGAATTGAAGTGCAGCCGCATCAAGAACAAGACGTATTTCCTGCGCCAGGACATCGAGCGCTTCATGTATTCACACTACCAAAACTACAGGCCATGAACATGGACAAGACCAACGCCCCGGCGATGTATTTCTGGGGCACGCCAAACAATTACGCCGTGAAGCCGTCGCCGAAATGCGACCTGAAGAAGATGCCGGGCTTCAGCATCTTCAGGCGACCCATCACGAACAAATACCCTTACCAGGTGGTGAACCTGATCGATGTGTACAACTACATCATCTGCAACTATGCCAAGGACCGCACCGACGAGTACCGCACCATCAAGGATGAGCGGTACCGCCGGCAGTACAAGGCGGACATGTTCGACTACTGCACCTTCTCCGGCATCTTCTCAATGCGGACGGACAAGGCCATCATCCAACACTCGGGCTACCTCTGCCTGGACTTCGACCACCTGAAGGACGTGGAGACCGTGTTTGAGGCCCTGAAGGAAGACCCGTACTTCGAGACGCTGCTGCTGTTTCGCAGTCCCTCGGGGGACGGGCTGAAGTGGGTGGTGTCGTTCACGGATTCCTTCTTCCGCTATGGCAGCGACGGGGAGACTTTCGGGGAATACCAGGTGCGATTCTTCGCCAGCCTCTACAACTACATCTTCAACCACTACGGCGTGGAGGTGGACCGCAAGTGCCGCAACCTGTCGCGCGCCTGTTTCCTTCCGCATGACGCGGGAGCCTATCTCAATCCCTCGCTGCTATGAAGAAAGACGTTTTCAACCCTGACGAATGGAACGCTGCAGGCGTGGAGAAGGAGCGGAAGGCTCCTTCTCCAGCCGCAGCTGCTACAGCGCAAGAAGACGCACTCCTGGCCTTGGTGAAGGCTGTGGAGGCCACGGGCGCCGACCTCACGGCCGACTATTCGGACTGGTTGGCCATCGCGTTTGCGCTGGTGTCGGAGCTGGGCGAAGGCGGGCGTGAGCTGTTTCACCGTTTGAGCCGTTTCTATCCGCGCTACGACCCTGCCGAGGCCGACCGGCAATACACGGTCTGCCTGCGTGACGGGAGCCGAGAAATCAGCATCGCCACGCTGTTCCACATCGCCAAGACACACGGCATCGTTGTCCCCGTTTCCTCACGAAATCGATGTGAGGAAGTTGAGGAAGATGAGGAAAATGAGGAAACGGGGCGGTCAAAATCGGTCAAGACGGACACCTTCTCGCAGACTGTGGGCGGCCAGCTGCCCGACATCCTGAAGCGCATCGTGGCCGATGCCGTGTCGCCGGTGGATGCTGACCTGCTCATCCTCGGCTCGCTCACGGTGTTTTCGGCCTGTCTGCCGAATGTGTACGGCGTGTATGACAGAAGGGAGGTGTTTTCAAACCTCTTCCTTTATGTCACCGCCAGCGCCTCGGCAGGCAAGGGGCGGTTGTCGCTGTGCCGACACTTGGCCGCGCCGTTGCATCGGGAGTTGAGGGAGCAGTACCGAAAGTC
>JAGCPJ010000031.1 GCA_017965765.1 Bacteroidales bacterium | reverse complement strand
GGATCCGCCGGTGTTCCTGGCTATGTTTGGATGATCCGTACTTACATCGCCAACGGTGCCAAGGGCGAAGTCACCGAGATCTCGGTGCCTCAGCGTCCTCACGCTGGTGGTAAGCTCGCTGCTGTCAAGGCTACTCGCGATGACCAGACCTTCGACTTCGAAGACGGTACCATGCAAGGCTGGACTACCATCGATGCCGACAACGACGGCTTCAACTGGGCTACCAGCACCGCTTTCGGTGGACACAATGCCTCCACGGGTATTGTCTATTCACAGAGCTACGACAACAACTACGGTGTCCTCTATCCGGACAACTACCTCGTCAGCCCCGCCAAGGGTCAGTATGGTTCCATCACGTTCTATGCTTGCGCTCAGGATAACGGCTACGCTGCTGAACACTTCGGTGTCGCCGTCTCCACTGGTAGCAATACCAGCGCTGCCGACTTCACCACCGTTCAGGAATGGACGTTAAGTGCCAAGAGCGTTGGTGCTCCTACCACCGCTACCCGCAGTGGCAACCGTACGCAAGGTAACTGGTATGAATATACTGTTGACCTCAGCGCTTACGCTGGTCAGGACATCTGGGTGGCCCTCCGTCACTTCAACTGCTTCGACATGTTCTACATCGACGTGGACGACATCACCCTCAGCGGTGAAGGCAGCGGTCCTGTGCCGCCAGTCCCGCCGACTCCTGGTGAGTCTGCAGTCCTTGGCGCAGCCATCTTCCGCAACGGTGACTGCATCGCTGAAGTCATGGCTCCTGAAATGACCTACACCGATGTCAATCCTGGTGAAGCTGCTGAATACGAAATCCGCGTGATCTACGACGGCGAGAAGTTCGCAGCTGACACTCTCGGTGGCGGTTACCTTGGCACCTACTACGCCATGTCTTGCCCGTTGAGCTGCTATCCTGGCGACATGACCTGCGACGCTCCTGAAAACCTCGCTGGTGAGTATGTTTGGGACAACGGCACCTTCGGCGCTCAGATCAGCTGGACCTATGGTGAAGCTCCGAGCAGCGATATCGACATCGACTTCGAGGATGCCTCCATGGGTAACTGGACCACCATCGATGCTGACAACGACGGTTACAACTGGATGGTCGGCACTGCCTTCGGCGGTCACAACGGCTCCACGGGTATCGTCTATTCACAGAGCTATGACAACTCTGTCGGCGCTTTGACTCCTGACAACTACTTCGTTTCACCTCAGACTCCTCTCGGTGGCTCCTTCAGCTTCTGGGCTTGCGCTCAGGACAATGCTTGGGCCGCTGAACACTTCGGCGTGGCAGTCTCCACCGCTGGCAACACCAGTGCTTCTGACTTCACCACTGTCCAAGAGTGGACGATGACCGCCAAGAGCAATGGTCGCCCGAACAGCGCTCGCGGCGAACGTGAACAAGGTACATGGTATCAGTACACCGTTGACCTCAGCAGCTATGCTGGTCAAATGGGTTACATCGCCATCCGTCACTTCAACTCCACCGACTGGTTCTACTTAGACGTGGACGACATCACCTACACCCTGGCTAAACGTGCTGGTGATCCTGTGAACTTCGCAGTCTATCGCAACGGTAGCCAAATCGCTACTGTTCCTTGCACTGGCGCCTACAGCTACACCTACTTCGACAACGTTGCCGCCGGCAACTACGAATATCAGGTGAAGGCCCTCTACGAGGACTGCGAGTCTGACTTCGCTCTGACCGCCACTGGCCAGAACTACGTCACTGTCAACGTCACCGCTGTTGGTGAAATCAGCGACATGATCAGCGTCTATCCTAACCCGACCAACGGCAACGTGACTATCGAAGCTGCCGGCATGAACCGCATCACTGTGGTGAGCGCCCTCGGCCAGGTGGTCTATGACGCCGCTGTCAATGCCGACAACTACCAGATGAACCTTGGCCAATTCAAGGCCGGTATCTACATGGTACGTATCAGCACTGAATCCGGTGTTAGCGTGAAACGCGTGACTGTGGTTGAGTAATCAACTGAATGTCAACAAAAAAGGGTGGTCAATTGACCACCCTTTTTTTATTGCCCTATTTCGTCAAGCGGTTAACGGCGTGAAGCAGAAATGGGCTCCGTCAAACAAGCCCTTGTCGCTCAGCTTCAACTCCGGAATCACCAACAAAGCCATGAACGACAACGTCATGAAGGGACTGTACAAGGTACAGCCGAACTCATGCGCCAGACGGTCGGCACGCTCGTAATCCGCAGTCACTTGGTCGCCTGGCTCAAGACTCATCAGTCCCGCGACAGGCAGGGGCAACAGTGCGAATTCCGTCTCGCTGCACGCCACCATCCCACCTTTGGTATAAACCAGCAGGTTGATGGCTCGGACGAGGTCCTCATCGGTACAGCCCACCGCCACGATGTTGTGGCTGTCGTGCGCCACCGAAGTAGCCAAAGCACCTCGCTTCAGTCCGAAATGGTTGATGAAACCCACCGAAGGCTTGGCCTGGCCATAACGATTCAGCACCACCATCTTCAAGATGTCGCGGGTGGTGTCGCTCACCAGGTTGCCATCGACCGACTTGGGGTTGGTGACGATGGTATTGGTGATGAGGTTGCCTTCCATGCAAGAGATCACCTTGATCTTTTCCCCGGTATCAGGCACCTGGAGGTCTTCTGCCGTGATGGGGGTGGCACGGAACACATTGCAGGCCTCTTCTTTACGGCGCGGCATCAGCGAGACACCGTTTTCCGACATCAGACGGCCTCTGACATACGTCTGCAGCACGTTGAGGTCGTTGAAGTTGTCCACCACGATGAAATCCGCATCGTCGCCCAGCTGCAGCATCCCCACATCGAGATGGTAGTGCTGCACGGCGTTGAGCGAAGCCGCCCGTAGCACATCCAACAGCTTATAGCCTTTCTGCAAGGCCCTTTTGACGAGCAGGTTGATATGGCCACGCATCAACTCGTTGGGGTGCATGTCGTCGGTACAGAACATCAGTTTGTCCGGATAGGACGCCATCAGGGGAATCAGCGCATCGAAGTTCTTGGCTGCACTCCCCTCACGGATGAGGATCTTCATACCCAGCTTCAGCTTCGTCTCAGCATCCAGGACATCATAGCATTCATGGTCGGTGCTGATCCCCGAATCGATGTATTTCCTGATGTTATCGCCGGTAACCATGGGGGCGTGGCCATCCACGGGCTTGCCGTTGCGTCGCGCTGCCTCCAGTTTCTTCATGATCTCGGGATCCTCTGACAGCACGCCAGGATAGTTCATCATCTCCGAGAGGTAGTAGATGTCGTCGCGCGCCATCAGTTGGTCGATGGCCTCTGCATCCAGCGTACATCCCGACGTCTCGAAAGGTGTGGCAGGCACACAGCTGGGGGCGCCGAAGTAGAACTTGAAATGCACTCGCTTCCCGCTTCGGATCATGTAATCGATGCCCTCCACACCCAGCACATTGGCGATTTCGTGCGGGTCGCTCACCGTGGCCACCGTACCATGGCATACCGCTTGACGGGCAAACTCCGAGGGAGGTAGCATGGAACTCTCGATATGGACATGCGCATCGATGAATCCAGGGAGGATAAAGCGCATCTCCGCCTTGGGCAATTCTTCGATTTCCGAGATGATGTTGTCGTTGACCGTGATCCTTCCAGGAAAGATGCGCGAATGGATCAGATCGACGATTTGACCGCTGATGCTAAATGTATTTTCATTCATGATGGGTAAAAGTTTTTCTCAACGCAAAGATAACTATTCTTGTTCAATTCCGTATTTTTGCAAAAACAGATTCTCATGAACGAAACACCCCTCTACCCTGTCATCCGTTTGTTTCAAGGCAAAGAAAGCGCCGTCCTCCGTTATCATCCTTGGATCTTCTCTGGAGCCATCGAGCATGGTCCCGAAGGTCTGCAGGCGGGCGATACCGTCACCGTCACCGATCACAACGGCCGTATCCTCGGCACTGGCTTCTGCGAGTCGGAAAGCATCGCCGTGAAACTCTTGTGTTTTGAAAACCGGAAGATCGACGAATGGTTCTTCCTCGACAAGTTCACCCATGCCTTTGCCCTCCGTCAGGCCTTGGGCCTCACCGACAGTCCCCACACCGACTGTTACCGTTTGGTTCACTCTGAAGGCGACGGTTTGGCGGGACTGATTGTCGATGTCTATAAGCACACTGCGGTCGTCCAGGCCCAGACCGAAGGCATGGCATTGCATCTGAAAGAGATTGTCAGGGCGCTGAAACTGGTACCCGGTTTGGCGTTGGAGGCGGTCTATAACAAAAGTTCCGAGGCCATGCGACGCATGGGCAAAGACGCGGTGGAAGACGGTTACCTGCTGGGGTCGTCCACGGACAACGTGGTGAAGGAAAACGACAGCCTGTTTCATGTGGACTGGGAGAACGGGCAGAAGACCGGCTTTTTCCTCGACCAGCGCGACAACCGCGAGTTGGTGCGTCAACATGCCAAGGACAAGACCGTGCTCAACGCTTTCGGATACACGGGAGGATTCACCGTCACCGCCTTGAAAGGCGGTGCCAAGCGGGTGGTGACCATCGACGCCTCACGCAAGGCCATGGATGCCGCGGAAGTCAACATCGAGCTGAACGGCTTCTCCAAAGCAGACAACCCCTGCCTCACCGAGGACATGAAAGACTATATCAAGGAGATGAAAGACGGGGCGTTTGACTTGATCATCCTCGACCCGCCCGCCTTTGCCAAGCGGCATCAAGACCGGCATCGTGGATTGCAGGGATACCGTTTCCTCAACGCCGAGGCCATCCGAAAGATCGCCAAAGGCGGTCTGTTGTTCACCTTCAGCTGTTCCCAAGCCGTGGACAAGGCCACTTTCCAAGGCATCGTCACTGCCGCAGCCATCGAGGCAGGGCGCAACGTGCGGATCTTGGGCCAGCTCTCACAACCTGCCGACCATCCCATCAACATCTTCCACCCCGAGGGAGCCTATCTCAAGGGGCTGATGCTTTATGTGGAATAAAAAAAGGGTGACGTTGGTCACCCTTTTTAGTATGGTTGCTTAGCGCTTAGCGATCGCTGAGGATGGATCCCGTCCTACGTGGACGTTGCATTTCATTTTTGCGGCCCATCGCTCTGGCATTCTCGGAGGTGCGCACCAACTTGGCCTCTTCAATGAAATTCGTACGATATTCATTGAGATACGAGAAGTTGTTATGGCCGAAATTGGAAATGCGCAATTTATGGGTCTTCTGTGTTGATTCCATCGTCATGTACATCACCGACTCATCCGCATCGTAAGAATAATCAAAATACGAATAAACGGTGGTGTCGGGGTTGATGATGGTGTCGTAAACGACATGCGTGTTTTCGTTTTCGAGGAAGAACGTGTCGATGCTACGGTCGCGCATCTCACCTGTCTTGTCATCACGGAACACCAGGTCAATACCGCCTTCCATGTCACCAGGTGTGAAATAGAAAGTCTCCCTAGAGCTCTCGATAGGGGCTCCAGCATAGTCAATGTTGTAATAGTCAAGTTGCTCGACGCCCCAAGTTCCCACAAACTCCTTGTAGCTTTGGACGTCTTCTTTGTCTTTGCAGGAAGCCATGGCGATGGTCACCATCAGCGCGGCTGCAAACAATACGATTCTTTTCATGATTATTCAATATTAAAAACGTGCAAAGATACTAATATTTTTTGATTTTGCTATTTTTGCATATTAAACACACCATAATGAAGCGATTATCACTTTTTTTCGGCCTGCTGATCTCCTGTTTTCCGCTCATGGCGCAGCAGAGTACCATCACCGTGATGCAGTACAACCTGCTCCAGTATGGCAACTATGGCAGCGGCTATGCTGATTGTTACGAGACCAACAACAACACGCAGGAGAAGGACGAGGCCATCCGCACCATCCTCAGCGATGTCAGGCCTGACATCCTCACGGTATGCGAGTTCGGCAAGCCGCAAAACCTGCAAACCGATTTCCTGAAGCACAACTTGAATATCAACGGGGCGGATTATTGGCGCTCCGACAACATCATCAACTACGCCAACAGCAGCATTGTCAACCATATCTTCTACGATTCCCGGAAAATGGCCTTGAAGCGCCACGTGGCCTTACGCACCTCACCCCGCGACACAGATGTCTATGAGCTGTATATGAAGACCCCGAACCTCATCGCAGGCGACACCATCAAGCTGGTGTGCATCGTCACCCACCCCAAGGCAGGCATGAACTACGAAGGCGAGCGTCGCGCCACGATGCAAACCGCCATGGATTATGTCAACAGGTACTATGCGTACGACAACGTGCTGATCATGGGCGATTTCAACATGTACCGTGCCAGCGAGACAGGTTACCAGCTGCTTACCAAGACGTACAGCAATCCCGACGTCCTCTTCGTGGATCCCCTGTCCAATGTAGGCGGGGTGGGCGAATGGAACAACAACAGCCAATTCGCGCCCTTCCACACCCAATCCACCCGAAGGTATTCCGAGGAATGCTTCTCCAGCGGCGGGTTGGACGACCGTTTCGATTTCATCCTGATGTCGGACGAGATCTACATGGGGTTCAACAAGATGAAATATATGAACAATTCCTATCGGGCGGTAGGCAACGACGGACATCATTTCGACCAAAGCATCAACCAAAACGTCAACACCGCCGTGTCAGCAGCCATCGCCGAGGCCTTGTTCACCTGCTCCGACCACCTGCCCGTCACGATGCAGCTGACGGTGTTCGCCCAATTGGACGTGGAGGAACAAGTGTTGGCGGGCTTTGAGGTGTTTCCCAATCCCAGCCATGGGACAATCAACATTAGCTTCGGTCCCACCGCACTCCTCCAAGGACAAAACGAATACCGCATCACCAACATCCTGGGGCAGACCTTGATGACGGGACAAATCACTGGCGAATCCCAGCAAATTGATGTCTCAGGACTGAAAGAAGGCCTTTATTTTATCAGCGTAAACACTGCTACCGCCAAGTTCGTAAAGACCAATACATTTTAGAGGATATTTTTTCCAATAATCCTTCCATATTAAAATTATTTATTAATTTTGTAGCGAAATTTTAAATAGTTGAAGATGGAAAAGAAAAATCCTGTAGAGGAAGCACGGCGATATGTTGACAACGCCAAGGTCCTCTTGGTTGAGCATGGCGAATTAGATGTGGAAACACGTTCCTATAACGATCAAAAATATGTACGCATGGCTGGCAATACCTTATGGAACGGTATGCTATTGATCTTGGATGCCGTTTTTCATGTCAGGCAGGACCGGAGGCGACATGTGGACATCGAAGACTATAGAAAGGCCATTGGCAAGCGTGACCAAAAACTATTGCGATTCGTAAACATGGCTTACGATCACATGCACATCGACATGGGGTATCACGGGGACCGCAGCAAGGAATTAAGCGATGTTTGTTTCCGTATGGCCGACGATATCATCGACCGTTGTGCGGTGATGCTTCCCCCTATTAATGGGTAAGGATTTCCAGACCGTTTTCGGTCATGAGGAAGGTATGTTCCCACTGGGCGGAGGGCAATTCGTCCTCGGTGACGACGGTCCAGCCGTCGGCGCTGTCGATGAACACCTTCCAGGTTCCCATGTTGATCATCGGCTCGATGGTAAACACCATTCCTGGCACCAGCAGCATCCCGGTGCCTTTCCTGCCATAATGCAGCACCTCGGGGTCGTCGTGGAACTTCAATCCCACGCCATGGCCACAGAGGTCGCGGACCACGCTGAAACCATTCTTATGGGCATGTTGTTCGATGGCGTTGCCGATGTCGCCGACAAAGCCGAAAGGCTTGGCGGCGGCCATGCCCACCTCGAGGCATTCCTTGGCCACATCCACCAGCTTCTGCTTGCGCGGCGTGGTCTGACCGATCACATACATGCGTGAGGCATCGGCATAGAAACCGTTGAGGATGGTGGTGCAGTCCACGTTGATGATATCCCCTTCTTTCAAGATGTCCTTCGCCGAAGGGATGCCATGACACACCACCTCATTGATGGAGGTGCATACGCTCTTGGGATAGCCTTCGTAGCCCAAGGTGGCAGGGATGGCACCATGCTCGATGGTATAGCTGTGCACCAACTCGTCGATTTCCAAGGTACTCATGCCCGCATGGATCTTCTCGCCCACCAGGTCGAGGATTGCCGTATTGATGATTCCGCTTTTCTTGATGCCTTCAATCTCCTCTGGGGTGCGGATCAACGAACGTTTCGGCACCAAGGCACCACGGCTCTCGAAAGCCATCACTTTTTTATCCAATGCCGTAGGTTCCACACCTGCTGGAACACGCCATCTTTTCCGATTGTTAAACATTCCCATGTTGTATCTCTTTTTATTTTGCGATTACAATGCCAAGCTTCTTGTTGATTTGAACCCTCAAATCATCCCAATGCTTTTTCTGTTTTAATAGAATTAATTGATTATCAATATCTTGCTCAGTCTTTATAGCATCTTGAAGGGTTTTGCGCTGCGCATCGATGACCATATCTTTATACCGCAGAATGGAACTCTCCACCGCTTTCTTGAGCGTATCTTCTTCCTTTTTCACATAAATGCCACGTTGCTCCCAGCCATCAAGCTTGTACGGCGAGATCAGCAAGTCGGCGGCCAACTGGGCGATTTGCTCATCTTCGTTTGAGATGAAGAACTGATCGTCGGGAAGTTGGTCGGTATTTAACGCACGGTCATAGATATCGAAGATCTTGCGGTTGACGGGATCGAGGAAGGCGATGCCGTCGTTGATCAAGTCATCGATAATCATCTGGGCCACACTAAGTTGGTAGATTTCGTTCTTCCCTTGTTCATCTTCTCGGACCATGTTGAGTTCTTGGTCGCCATAGAGCAGCAGGAGTTTCACCAGTTCACGTTCCTGGTAGTAACCTACGGGGAGGGTCTCCTCTTCGGGAGTTTCCTGTTTTGGGGCGACCACCGTTTCATCGGGGATGACTTCGCCTTCGACGCCCAGCGACTTCTTGAACTTGGCGCGGAGCATCTTGTTGAGTTCCATCATCAAGGTCTCTTCCGGCATGTCCATGAGCAGGCTGGTCTCCTTGACGTATGCGATGCGGAAGATGGGGTCGGGCACTACGGCGATGGTCTCCACCACGTTGCGTACCACCTGGCCTTTTTTGATCGGGTCGTTGGCGGCGTCTTTGAGTAGCAGTTCCGTCTTGAAGCGGATGAAGTCCTTGCGTTTTTCTTTCAGGTAACGTTCCACTTCCTCGGTAGGATAGGCCTTCCCGAAGGAGTCTGGGTCGTGTTCGGGAGGCAGGGTCACCACGCGGACGTTCATGCCTTCGGCGAGGATCATGTCGGTGCCACGCAGGGCCGCATGGACACCCGCGTCATCGCCGTCGTAGAGCATGGTGATGTTTCGGGTGTAGCGCTTGACAAGGCGGATCTGCTCAATGGTCAGCGAGGTGCCTGAACTGGCAACGACATTCTCGATACCCAGTTGGTGCATGCGTAGCACGTCGAAGTAGCCTTCCACCAGGATGCATTCGTCTTTGTTGACGATGGCGCCCTTGGCGAAATAGATGCCATAGAGTGTCTCTTTCTTCTGGTAGATCTCCGACTCGGGCGAGTTCTGGTATTTGGCCAGTTTCTTTTCAGGATCCGATTGCAGGATACGGCCTCCGAAGCCGATGACTTTACCCGTGAGGTTATGGATGGGGAACATCACACGGCCATGGTAACGGTCGTAATACTCGCCATTCTGCCGTTTGATGGAGAAGCCCACTTTTTCCAGGAACTCCGGGTCGTAGCCGTTTTTCTTGGCATATTCGGTGAAGGCCTCCCATTTGGAGGGGCTGTAGCCGAGATGGAACTTCTCGATGATGGGGTTGAGGTAGCCACGCTCACGGAAATACTCCAGCCCCACGGACTTGCCCTCGTCGGTATTCCAAAGCGTATCGACGAAAAACTGGTCGGCGAAGGCGTTGATGTTGAACATCTTCTCGCGTTCGGTCTGGGCCATCCGCTCTTCGGGCGACAGCTCTTTCTCTTCAATCTTGATATTGTATTTCTTGGCGAGATAGCGGAGCGCCTCAGGGTAGGTGATGTGTTCGTGTTCCATGAGGAACTTGGCCGAGTCGCCCGCCTTGCCGCAGCCGAAGCACTTGAAGATGTTTCGGGCGGGGTTCACGTTGAAGGAGCCCGTCTTCTCGTTATGGAAGGGACACAGTCCGATGTAGTTCGCCCCGCGTTTCTTCAACGAGACGAATTCTCCCACGACCTCCTCGATACGGGCGGCTTGCAGGATCTGTTCCACTGTTTCCCTTGGGATCGGCATTGTTTATTGATTTGTTTGCAAAATTACGAAAACTTTCAGTTTTCCGTTTCCCGTTTTCAGTTTTCCGTTTAATGTGCTTCCAGCCAATTCTTACCCGTATTGATCTCCACGATGACGGGGACGGAGAGCGGCAGGGCGTTCACCATCTTGTCGTTGACGAGGGTTTTGAGTGCGTCGAGTTCGTCGAGATGGGCATCGAACACCAATTCGTCATGGACTTGGAGGATCATCTTCGACTGCATGTTTCGGCGGGTCAGTTCCTGTTGGATGCCGATCATGGCGATTTTGATCATATCCGCCGAAGAGCCTTGGATGGGCGCGTTGATGGCGTTGCGTTCCGCGAAGGTGCGCACCGTGTTGTTGGCGGCGTTGATGTCCCGAAGGTAACGGCGGCGGCCCAGGATGGTCTCCGCGTAGCCCCGTTCCTTGGCGAGGGCGATGCTGCGGTTCATGTATTCCTTGATGCCCGCATACTCCTCGAAATATTTGTTGATGATGTCTGCCGCCTCGCTGCGTGAGATCTCCATGCGTTCCGCGAGGCCGAAGGCCGACATGCCATAGATGATGCCGAAGTTGACCGCCTTGGCACGGCTACGTTGTTCTTTGGTAACCTGGTCGAGCGGCACGTGGAACACTTTGGCGGCGGTAGCGGCGTGGATATCGTGACCCAGGTTGAAATCCGCCACCATGGCCGGGTCGCCGCTGAGGTGGGCGATGATACGTAGTTCGATCTGCGAGTAGTCGGCGGCCATCAGGGTATATTCCGGACTCCGCGGCACGAAGGCGCGGCGGATCTCACGGCCGTTGGCGGTGCGCACTGGGATGTTCTGCAAGTTGGGGTTGTTGGAGCTTAGGCGTCCCGTGGCCGTCACGGCCTGGTTGAACGAGGTATGGATGAGGCCGTCCTGGGGGTTGATCAGTGCGGGAAGCGCATCAAGGTAGGTCGATTTCAGCTTGGTATAGGAACGGTAGTCCAAGATGGCGTTGATGATGGGATGTTTCCCGGCGAGTTTCTGCAAGATCTCCTCGCCGGTGGCATACTGTCCCGTTTTGGTCTTCTTGGCTTTGGCGTCAAGTTGCAGTTTCTCGAAGAGCACCTCCCCCAGCTGTCGTGGCGAGGCGATGTTGAATGTGACACCCGCCATGTCGTAGATGCTTTGCTCCAGCTGGTGGATGTGTTGGCCGAATTCCTCGCTGATGTTGTGCAGGTTCTGGCTGTCGATCTTCACGCCGTTTTCCTCCATGATGCTGAGCACGGAGACGAGGGGCATCTCTATTTCGTAGAACAGCTTTTCCAGGCCGTTTTCCTTCAGCATGGGTTGGAGCACCTGATAGAGTTCCATGATGATGTCGTCGCCCTCGTTGGGGTTCCATAGGTTGCCCATAGGCGAGTAGTTCTTATGGAGATAGACATCGGCGAGGTATTCCAGCGTATGGGGTTGTTCGGGTTCGATGAGGTAATGGGCGATCATCACGTCGAAGAGCGGGCCCTTGGGGGTGATCCCTTGCTTCCGGAGGGTAGTGAGGACCGGTTTGATGTTATAGCCGACTTTGACGATGTCGGGAGCGAGGAATGCGGAATTAGGAGTGAGGAGTGAGGAGTGAGGAGTGAGGTGTGAGGTGTGAGGAGTAGTGGATTGCCGCGTCGCTCCGCTAAGCTCCGCTCCTCGCAATGACAACTGTCGTTCTCCGTTTTCCGTTCTCCGTTCTCCGTTTTCCGTTCCCCCATATTCTTTGATGAACCGCTGTTTGAATGTGCGGAACTCCAGTTCGTCGAAGAGTTCCAGGAGGGCGGGCACGTTGGGGGCATGGCGTTCCAGCTCGGCGGCATTGAAAGTCACAGGGGCGTCGAGCATGATGGTAGCCAGGTGTTTGGAGAGGAGGCCTTGCTCCGCGTAGTTGCGCACATTCTCAGCCTGTTTGCCTTTGAGCTCATCGGCATGGGCGATCACGTTTTCCACGCTGCCGTATTTCCCGATGAGGAGTGAGGCGTTCTTTTCCCCGATGCCAGGGATGCCCGGGATGTTGTCCGATGCGTCGCCCCAGAGCCCGAGGATGTCGATGAGTTGCGTAGGGTTGCTGATGCCGTAGCGTTCGCAGACCTCCTTGGGGCCCCAGACCTGCGCCGGGGTGCCGAACTTGGCCGGTTTATAGATCAGCACGTGGTCGGTGACCAGCTGTCCGAAGTCCTTGTCGGGCGTCATCATATAGGTGGTGAAGCCCTCTTTCTCGGCCAGGTGCGAGAGGGTTCCGATGACATCGTCGGCCTCGTAGCCTTCGGCGGCGTAGATCGGGATGTTGAAACCCTGGATCAGCCGGATGATGTAGGGGATGGACGCCCGCAGGTCGTCGGGCATCGACTCACGGTTGGCTTTGTATTCGGTGAACTCCTGTGCCCTTACCGTAGGTGCGGAAAGGTCGAAGGCGACGCCGATGTGGGTGGGTTGCTCGTTGCGGAGCACATCATACAAGGTATTCAGGAAGCCCATCACGGCAGAGGTGTTCAGGCCTTTGGAGTTCATGGCCGGGCGTTTGCTCAATGCAAAGAACGCCCTATAAATCAATGCGTAGGCATCAAGGAGGAAAAGTTTTTTCGGGGACTGGTCCATAAGCTAGTTTTTGCGTGTAAAGATACGTCAAAACCCTGAAATATGAGAAAAATTTGTCTCGTATAAAAAAAATAGATTATCTTTGCAGCGTATTTTGAAAACGAGAGAATTTTTTTGGCGTAATAATATTTACATTATTGTTGATATTTGAGCGCCTTTGTCAAACACAAAAATTGAAAACTATGTCAGAAATTGCAGAACAAATTGTGCCTATTATTGCTGAAAAATTAGGTGTCAACCCTTCAGAAGTCACTATGGATGCCAGCTTCACCAACGACCTTGGTGCTGATTCACTGGACACTGTTGAACTGATGCTTGATTTCGAGAAGAAATTCGGTATTTCGATTCCGGACGATCAGCAGGAGAACATCGTCACTGTGGGTGATGTGATCAAGTTGATTGAAGAAGAGCAGAAAAAGAACGCATAATTTATCAAGAAGCAAGAAGCCAGAAGTTAGAAGGAAGAATTCTGACTTCTGGCTTTTGTCTTTTAAATTCTGAATGCCATGAACAGAGTAGTCGTCACCGGCCTTGGGGCCATCACACCTGTCGGAAACAACGTCAAGGACTTTTGGAAAGGCTTGACGGAGGGTAAGAACGGCGTTGGACCGATTACTCGTTTCGATTCCACCAAATACAAGACCCATTTCGCTGCTGAGGTCAAGGGCTACGATCCCTTGGAGTATTTCGACCGCAAGGACGTGCGCAAATACGACTTATATGCGCAGTTTGCCTTGGTGGCGGCCCAGCAGGCGGTGGAAAGTTCGCACCTCACCCCCATCAACACTGACTTCGACGAGGTAGGTGTGGTGCTTACCGCAGGCATCGGCGGTGTCACCCATTTCTTCAATGAGGTGATGGAACATGCCAAGGGCGACGGTGTTCCCCGTTTCAGTCCGTATTACATCCCGAAGATGATCTTGAACATCCCTGCGGGGGTGATTTCGATCAAGTACGGTTTCCGCGGGCCCAACTTCGCCACTGTGTCGGCTTGCGCCTCTTCTTCGCATGCCATCATCGCGGGTTACGACCTGATCCGTTACGGCAAGGCTGTTGCCGTGGTGGCAGGTGGTGCCGAGGCAGGCATCTGCGAAGCCGGCATCGGCGGATTCAACGCCATGCACGCCTTGTCGCTCCGCAACGACGACCCAACGACGGCTTCAAGGCCGTTCGACAAGAGCCGTGACGGTTTTGTCATGGGCGAAGGTGGCGGCTGTGTCGTGTTGGAAGACCTGGACCACGCCTTGAAGCGCGGTGCCGACATCTATGCCGAACTCGTCGGCGTGGGCATGTCGGGCGACGCCTATCACATCACCGCTCCGCATCCGGAAGGCTATGGCGCCTGCCTCAGCATGGAGCGCGCCCTCAAAGACGCCGAAGTGGACCGTTCGGTCATCGAGCACATCAACACCCACGGCACCTCGACACCGCAGGGCGACCTCGCCGAGATCGTCGCCATCAAGAAGGTGTTCGGTGACGGCGCGTACGACATCACGCTCAACTCCACCAAGTCCATGACCGGTCACCTCCTCGGTGGCACCGGCGCCGTGGAAGCCATCGCCACCGTGCTGGCACTCCGCGACGGCCTCATCCCGCCCACCATCAACCACTTCGAAGATGATCCGCAAATCGACCCGCAACTCGATTTCACCTTCAACAAGGCACGCCAACGCGACATCCAGTATGCCATGAGCAACGCCTTCGGCTTCGGCGGACAAAACACGACCCTCCTCTTCAAGAAATACACGTTTTAAATGATATGGCAATGGCATTAAAGTCGTTTTTTGCGCATTGCTTCTCCAAAGACAAGACGTTGTCGGAGTTTATCCACAACGACTTCGGCTTTTACCCGGAGAACATCACCCTCTATCAGCTCGCCTTCACCCATAAGTCAGCCTCTGAGACCACCATCGGCAACTACAAGGTCAGCAACGAGCGACTCGAATACCTCGGCGACGCCATCCTCAGCGCCGTGATCGCAGACTACCTCTTCCGGCTCTTCCCTACCAAACCGGAAGGCTTCCTCACCGAGATGCGCTCCCGCATCGTCAGCCGCTCCTCGCTGAACAAGCTGTCGCAAAAACTCGGCTTCGAAGGGATGATCCACTACGCCCACGACACTCACTCCGGCTACAAGTCCATCAGCGGCAACGCCTTCGAGGCCTTCATCGGTGCACTGTACCTCGACAAAGGCTACAACTTCACCAAACACATCATCATCGACCGCATCGTCAAGATCCATATCGACCTTGAACAGCTGGAGCAGACCGACGTGAACTTCAAGAGCAAGCTCCTCGAATGGTCGCAAAAAAACAAACACCATGTCGAATTCAAGATCGACAACGAGAAATACGCCAAACAACGCCAATACCATGTGGTAGCCTACGTTGACGGCGAACAGTATGGATCGGGGCTCGACTTCTCCATCAAAGGCGCGGAACAGCTGGCCTCCGAGAAGACGTGGACGATGTTGCAGGAACAGAACAAAGTATAACGGAAAACGGAAAACGGAGAACGGAAAATGGTGGTCAAGAAGAACAAGTTAACGGTGGCTCCTTTCGATGACATCCAGATCATCGGCATCAACACGACGCTCATCGACTACAAGCTCGCCTATTACCTGAACCAGAAGTTGCGTTTCAACTTCGTCAGGTTGGCTGAGATCCTGCTCGATGAACAGCTGCCGTATGCCTTCTTCTACTACAACGCCGGGGAGAACCGCAACGCCTATAACTTGGTGTCGCTCAAGCACAAAGACCATCTGTGTGTGAAACTCAACCCCCATATCGACTTCCTACTCATCGTGCGTAACCCCATCCCGTCCGACAAGCTGGAACAGCTTACCAAGAGCATCCGTGAGATCAAGGATGTGAGCCATGCCTTCGTCATGGACCTCAGCCGCATCCCCGTCATTGACGTCCTGCTGGAACGGATCGAGATGCACGAACTGCACTGCCTACAAGAACAACAATAACCACACTACATGAACCAACCTCCCAAACATATCTTCACTTCCAACGGTTTCTGGGGCCATCTCATCGTCGTGCCCTTGTTCGTCATCGGACTGCTGTTGCTGTTTTGCCCCTTCGCCTTTAAAGACTATGACATCACCTTTTCGAGGTATTCATTCCATATTGTGATGATTTTCTGCATCATCCTTCTGGTGATGCTCATCTCACGGATGGCGCTCTATTTCATCAACAAGCGGCATCCGCTCACCTTGAGGCAGTATTACTTCTCCTGTTTCTTCGAGATGCTGTTCGCCTCGGGATTCACGGCACTCTACCTATGGCTGATCACCCATAAGAGCGATGCTTATTTCATGTATTTCGGCTATGCGCTGGTCTATCTGGCCGTCGCGATGGTCGTGCCCTACGTCATCCTTTTCCTATACAACAAGAACCTGGAGAAAGAGGAGCAGCTGGAGGACGCCACCAAGAACGTCCAAGGCGAGAAGATCCGGTTCCTCGACGAGCGCGGCAACGTGAAGCTGATCGTCTCGCAACCTTCCGTCCTGTATATCCAGTCCGACGAGAACTACCTGCGCATCTATTATCTCGATGAAGGGAAGATCACCAACTACCTCTTACGCAGCTCGATGAAGCGCGTGGAGGAGATGTGTGCGAAGAACGGCTTGATTCGCTGCCACCGTTCCTATTTCGTCAACAAGGACCGGGTACAGGTCTTACAAAAGGACAAAGAATTCACCTACGCTGTCCTGGACGTGCCCCAAGCGGCACACATCCCGATCAGCAAGAACTATTACGAGCAGATTTCGGCGATTTTATAAGTGGAAAACGGAGAACGGAAAACGGAAAATTACCTCTGGTAGCTGTATTTTCCGTTCTCCGTTTTCCGTTCTCCGTTCACCCTTTACCCAACATGGATATTGTCCTTCACGAGCTTCATGATCTTCTCGGTGTCGTTGCCGAGTTCCTTGCGGAGGTTGGCATCCTTGAAGTCACTGAGGAACTTGATCATGTAGTCGATGATGGCATCGGAGAACACACCCTTGTCGGTGTAGATCTTACGGTCTTTCTTGAGTTCCTTGGCGGCGGCCACGCAGCTGTCGGGCAGTTGCTCAAGGCTCTCTTGCACCTTCTTGTTCTTGGCGTCATGGATGTTGACGCCGAGGCCGACGTAGGTCTTCTCGGCCACTTCGAGGGCGTTAGGCATCTCGAAGCCGTGACGTGCGGCGGCGCAGAGGGCGGCCATCAGCAGGTACATGTCGGCGCAGCCGTCGGAGGCACGCCATTCGAAGGTCTGCTTGTCGCTGAAGTCGCGGTTCGACTTCTTCTCATTCGGGTTGCAGTCGGCCACCATGTCCTTGCCGTTGTTGATCCAGCCCAGCGGCACACGCACCAAGGCGCTGCGGTTGCTGTACGACCAGCACAAGGAGGTCGGGGCTTCCTGATGAGGCACCAGGCGCATGAATGACAGCGGGTTGGGGTTGCCGAAGGCAGGCAGCGAGGTACCGGCATCCATGTAACCGGCGATGGCCTTCTTGCCATAGTCGCTGAGTTCGCCTTTCTCCACCATCACGCTCTTGCCGTTCTTCGTGAACTTGCAGTGGACGTGCATACCAGAACCGGCCTTGCCCACGGTGATCTTCGGGGCGAAGGTCAGCACCACGCCGTACTGGTAAGCCAGCTGGCGCATGATCCACTTGGCCACGACAAGTTGGTCGGCGGCGTCCTCGATGTTGGTGGGCAGGAACTCGATCTCGTTCTGCTCGTAGATCTTGCCGTCATGGGTGAAGTTACCCACTTCGGAGTGACCGTATTTGATCAAGCCGCCAGCCTGGGCGATGAGGCGCATGGCCTCCACGCGGTACTCGGTGAACTTGTTGAACGGGGCGCTCTCGTGATAGCCTCGCTGGTCCGGCACTTCGTAGATCTCTTCGTCATCGGCGATGATGTAATACTCCAGCTCGCCCATGGTCTGCATCTCGAGACCCGTGGTTTTCTTGAAGACCTGATGGGCCTTGCGGAGGATGTACTCCGGGGAGCTCTCGAAGGGCTCGCCATCGCGGTTGTAGAACGAACAGAGGATGTCGAGGGTGGGGACTTCCGAGAAGGGGTTGCGGAAAGCGGTCTTGTACTTCGGCACCACGTAGAGGTCGCTCTTACCGGCTTCGATGAAGGGGAAGAGGCTGGAGCCATCGACGCGTTCACCAGCGGAGAGGATGTTCTCCAGGTGTTCGGCGCTATGGATGACGAAGTTCAAGGTCTTGAGTTTGCCATCCCATCCACAGTAGTGGAAGTTCACGAATTCGATTTCGTTTTCCTCGCAGTAGCGGATGATGTCGGCGCGGGTAAATTCGGCTGCCGGTTTCTGCAGATACTGTACCAGCAGGTTGGGGTTCATTGCAATGCGTTGATCCATATCTTTTTTAGAATTTAGAAGTCAGGAGAAAGAAGCAAGAAGCTTCTTTGGGAGGGCAAACCTTAGATTTGCAGCGTGGTTGTCTGCGAACCAGGAATGCGAGAGCAAAAATAGTAAATTTGCGTGAAATACAGATAGAAAGTCTATAAAAGAATAACGTATAACCTGGACAAT
>JAGCPJ010000004.1 GCA_017965765.1 Bacteroidales bacterium | reverse complement strand
CTACCTGAAGAAGTACGACTGCCTCCGTGGCCTGAAGAAGAACGGCACGTTCCTCTACAACTCGCCTTGGAGCGTTGCTGAGACCAAGAAGCATCTTCCCGACTTCGTGAAGAAGTATCTGGCCCTCAATAATATTAATATGTATATCATCGACGCCACGAAGATCGCCGCCGAGATTGGTCTGGGCAACCGCACCAACACCATCCTCCAGAGCGCCTTCTTCAAGATTTCGGGCGTCATTCCTTACGACCTCGCTGTCGAGCAGATGAAGAAGTTCATCGTGAAGAGCTACGGCAAGAAGGGTGAGGACATCGTCAATATGAACTACGCTGCCGTTGACCGCGGTGGTGAGATCCAGAAGGTTGAGATCCCCGCTGAGTGGGCCAAGCTCGACTGCACCACCGACTTCGTCTTCGAGCACAACGCCGACGATCCCGAGTTTATTAATAAGGTGATGCGCCCGATGGTCGCCCAGTGTGGTAACGACCTGCCCGTGAGCGCCTTCAAGGACATCGTCGACGGTACCTTCCCGGCTGGCACCACCGCTTACGAGAAGCGTGGCGTCGCCACCGTCGTTCCCGAGTGGAACTCCAAGAACTGCATCCAGTGCAACCAGTGCTCGCTGGTGTGCCCGCACGCCGCCATCCGTCCCGTCGTCATGACCGACGCCGAGCTGAAGAAAGCCCCGAAGGGCATGGTCGCCATCGACATGAAGATGCCGAAGGAAATGGCTGGCATGCACTTCAGAATGCAAGTCTCCGTGTTGGACTGCACCGGTTGCGGCAACTGCGCCGACGTGTGCCCCGCCAAGGAGAAAGCCCTGGTGATGAAACCGTTCGAAAGCCAACTCGACGAAGCCAAGAACTGGGAATACGGTCAGAAGAAGGTCACCTACAAGGACGAACTCATCGACAAGTACGCCAGCGTGAAGAACAGCCAGTTCGCTCAGCCGCTGTTCGAGTTCTCAGGTGCCTGCGCCGGCTGCGGCGAGACGCCTTACATCAAGACCATCACCCAGCTGTTTGGTGAGCGCATGCTCGTCGCCAACGCTACGGGTTGCTCCTCCATCTATGGCGGTTCTGCTCCTGCAACACCTTACTGCAAGAACTACCGTAGCGGCAAGGGCGTGGCTTGGGCCAACTCCCTGTTCGAGGACAACGCCGAGTTCGGTCTCGGTATGGCCACCGCTACCCGCAAGATGCGTGACCGCGTGGAGCGCATCATGAAGGAAGCCATCGCTGAGTGCGACTGCTGCGACAAGAAGATGAAAGCCCTCTTCCAGGAGTGGATCGACAACCGCGAAGACGGTGTGAAGACCGCCGAGCTGGCTCCTCAGATCCTCAAAGCCTGCGAGAAGTGCGGCTGCGACTACTGCCAGCAGATCATCGACCTCAAAGATCATCTGGTCAAGAAGAGCCAGTGGATCTTTGGTGGTGACGGTTGGGCTTACGACATCGGCTTCGGCGGCCTCGACCACGTGTTGGCCAGCGGCGAAGACGTCAACGTCCTCGTCCTCGACACCGAGGTCTATTCCAACACCGGTGGTCAGTCGTCAAAGGCTACCCCCGCTGGTGCTGTCGCCAAGTTTGCTGCCTCTGGTAAGAAGGTCCGCAAGAAAGACCTCGGCATGATCGCCAAGAGCTACGGCTACGTCTATGTCGCTCAGGTGGCTATGGGTGCTTCACAGGCCCAGTATTTCAAGGCCATCAAGGAAGCTGAGGCTTATCCTGGCCCATCACTGGTGATCTGCTACGCTCCGTGTATCAACCACGGCATCAAGATCGGCATGGGTCGCTCACAACACGAGGAGAAGCTCGCCGTCGATTGCGGTTACTGGCACCTCTGGCGCTTCAACCCCGCTGAGGAAGAAGAAGGCAAGAACGGCTTCCACCTGGATTCGAAGGAACCCAACTGGGCCGACTTCCAGAAGTTCATCATGGGTGAGGTCCGTTACAACTCACTGCTGAAGACCTTCCCCGAGGAGGCTAAGGAACTGTTCGCCAAGACCGAGCAGTTTGCTAAGCTGAGATACGAAGGGTATAAGAAGCTGAGTGAAGGGAAGTAATTCTTTTAGAAGGCAGAAGTCAGAAGCCTGAAGACAGAATTTCCTTTCGGAGAACAAAAACGGCGCGTCTTAGGATGCGCCGTTTTTTTTGATAAGCCGTTTTTGTTCATAAATATTTTTGTCTTTGTTCCGGAAAAGGCAATGATTTTCGGAATAATCCGTTATTTTTGCATAGACAACAATCATATACCCTAATATCATGAAGAGAACTGTGATTTTAATGGCGACCCTGTTCCTGTTCGCCAGCATGATGACAAGCTGCCACAAAGACAAGCCCGACACCAGCAAGAAAGGCCTCTATGTCGGCATCATCGGATTCAACGACAACCTTCACACTAAGACCATCAAGATCCTCAACGAGTCCACCAAAGACGAGATGAAGGATTTCATCAACAGCCTTACCATGGAAAACGGCACCATCCTGTATCATGCCGTCAACACCGCGCTCGACAAGATCGAGGAAGTCGAAGCCCCCGAAGACCTGATCAACGTCTCCATCGTCACCTTCACCGATGGCCTGGACCAAGGTTCCTACGTGCTGAATGACCTCTACAGCTCCGGCGAAGAGTATCTGAACGCCGTCAGCAGACGCATCAAGACCGGCTTTAAGAACGACATCCCGATCACAGCCTATTCCATCGGTGTCAGAGGCGCAGATGTTCAAGATCCCATCACTTTCAGACAGAACCTGGAGAAGCTCTCCAGCGACCCTGCCAACGTGTATGAAATCGAGAGCATGAGCCAAATCGGTGAACAGTTCGCTGCCATCGCCCAGGACCTTTACAACCAAAGCTCCTCCTACGACGTCACGTTGAAGACCCCCGCCCAGGAGCCCGGGACCATCCTTAGGTTTACCTTCGACAACGTGAATAACGCCGAGTTGTCCAACACCTATATCCAAGGCATCTACTCCCGTGGCGACAACTGCGGCATCCTCAACCAAATCAACTATGTGGGCCTCCAGGACTGCGGCACCACGATCTATGCGGAGTCACAGGGTAGCACCGACCTCTTCACCTTTAACAACCTGCTCACCCTTAACGACACCCCGGTGCCTACCGCTTTCACAAAACAGTGGAGATGGGATAACATGACGGAAACCTGGATCAACAACAGCGAATTCTCACCCTCTGGCAACACCATCGTCACCGAGGAGTTCAAGAGCGCCATGATCATGTTGGTCCTCGACTGCTCCAGCTCGCTGAACACCGACTTCCAAAGCGTGAAAAGCGCCGCTTGTCAGTTCATTGAGATCCTGAACACGAATACACACCAGAGATAAAAATTCGGAATGCGGAATGCGGAATTGGCCTCCGGACTAAAATTCCGCATACCGCATTCCGCATTCCGCATTCTCCACCCCTATTCCCAGCCTCAGCTCAAAGGCCTCCTCGGTGGCAAAACCGATGTGAGGTAGCATCACCAGGTTGGGCGCGTCAAACAAGGGGTTGTCCTGTTTCAAAGGCGGTTCGGTGCCATACACATCGGTGGCGGCACCGGCGATGATCCCCGACTTCAAGGCATCCGCGAGGGCTTGTTCATTCACGACAGGTCCTCGTGCTGTATTAATAAGGATGGCGGAAGGCTTCATCATGCCCAGTTCCTTCTCCGTAATGAAATCGCGAGTCGCATTATTCAGGGCGATGTGCAACGTGACGATGTCCGATTCCTTCAGCAGGGTCTCCTTATCCACGAAGGTAACACCTTCCACCGTCCTTGGGGTACGGTTCCACGCCAGCACCTTGCAGCCGAACGCATTGAGGAGTTTGGCTACCCGCTGACCGATGTTGCCCATACCGATGATGCCCACCGTCTTGCCTCCAAGCTCACGTCCCGGCAGGATACCCTTGCGTTGGCATTCACGCGTGATGCGGTCGTTTTCCAACACCTTGCGATAGACGTCAATCATCATGGCAATGGCCAACTCAGCTACCGCCTCCGTGGAATAGCCGGCGGCATTCTTCACAACGATGCCCCGACGCTTGCACTCCTCCATGTCAATATGGTCCAAGCCGGTAAAGGCAATGGAGAGCATCTTTAAGTTCGGGCAGGCATCCAGGAAGTCTTTCCGCAAAGGGATATTGCTTTCGATGACAATATCCGCATCTTGGGCACGGCGGATCAGTTCGTTGAGGTTCTCGTTGCGGTCAGGATAAACGACCACCTCGTGGCCTTGTTTTTTCAAATCGGCACATGCCGCTTCAATAATATTGGTCTTGAGACCAAGGGGTTCTAAGAAGACGATTTTCATAACTAAAATATTTTGGCAAATTTCGTAAAATTCGTTTAATTCGCCGATAAAGAACGGCGAATTTTACGAATGAAACAAAACGGCGAATTTTACGAATGAAACAAAACGGCGAATTTTACGAATGAAACAAAAACGGCGAATTTTACGAATGAAACGAATTATTCTGCGAACCAGGATTTGAATTCGCCGACCCTGGCTTTGCTGACGATGATCTTCTCGGGAACCGGCACGGAAAGGTTAACCGCCAATTTGTTGCCGAACCACACCGTCATATCCTTGACGGCATTACGGGCGATGATGAACTGACGGTTAGCGCGGAAAAACACCTCGGGATCCAGCTGCACCATAAGGTCGTCCAAGGATTGGTTGAGGTAATAGGAATGCCCGTCCAAAGTGACAGCCTTCACTGTCTTGGTATCAATATAGATATAGGCTATATTACTGGTAGCCAAAGGAATAAGTTTATCGCGCTCGGGGATTAAGAAACAAGTCTTGTACTTCTTCTTCAAGCCCCCCATCTGGGCCAGCAAACCCTCCAACGATGGCTTCTCCGAACGGGCAGCCAGATTGTTGTACTTGTTCAAGGCCCGCTCCAAATCGGTTTTGTTGATGGGCTTGAGCAGATAGTCGATGCTGTTCACCTCGAAGGCCTTCAACGCATATTCGTCATAGGCGGTGGTGAAGATGACGGGGCAGGTGACATCCACCTTCTCAAAAATGGCGAACGACGAACCGTCAGCCAGATGGATGTCCATAAAGGCCAAGTCGGGCATCGTATGCTCCTCAAACCACTCCACGCTATCCTCAATGGTTTGGAGAACTGCGATGATTTCCATCTCGGGATCGATTTCCTGAATCAGTGACTTAAGCGCTTGAGCGGCAACACTTTCGTCTTCGATGATAAGGGCTTTCATGGCATTACGTGTTGGGTTCGACAAGGGGCAGCACCACTTCAAAAGAGGTCCCGTCGTTGATTATTTCCACATTCCTGTTCCACTTCAACTGATACCGTTCGGAAAGATTGGCCAGTCCGATGCCATTGCCCGCCTCCTCCATGATCTTGGGCTGGATAGGATTCGACACCTTCAAGGACTGTTCCCCTGTGGTCACGATACTTACCTGAAGCGGTTGTTTTCCACTGATGACGTTATGCTTGATTGCGTTCTCCACCAAGGTCTGAAGCGACAGCGGAAGAAGAAGGTAGGATAGGTATTTCGGGTCGATATTGAAGTTGAAGTGCAGGTTGTCGCCATAACGGATCTGCATCAGGTTACAATAGGCCTGCACGCCCTGCAACTCCTTTTCCAAGGTAACCACCTCCTTGTTCTGCAGCGTGGCGCGAAGCACCTGGGAGAGTTCCTGCACATAACGTTGCGCCTTCTCCGTGTCGGTGCCGATGAGCGACTGCAGGGTGTTCAGCGAGTTGAACATGAAATGGGGATCCATCTGGCTCTTCAGGACCTCATAGTGCGTGATGACATTCTCTGCGCGCAACGCTTCATTCTCCACCGCGATGTTGTTCCTCTCGTACAAGGTGTGCAGCAACTCGGTGACCAATAGCACCACCACCATAAAGGAGAAGTCTCGCACCATGCCGTCACGGATGATGCGGGCCATCATGTCGGGATCGGGCTGGTTGGGATGGGAGAACAGCCTGATCAACGTGAAGCAAAGACTGATGGCAGCGGAGATCAGCATGGAACCAATGATGAGAAACAGTCCCCTTCTCCACCGCTTCCTGAAACCGATTTGGTACATTTTCCTGCTATAGAGAAATAGCACAAAGACGAGGATGAAGTTGGTCGCCGTGAACATCAGCATCCTCCAGAAGTTGAAATGCCGTTGCGGGTTTTGTCTGACTTCAGGAAAAAACAGCGTATCACCAAAGAAGGCGGAGATGGTGAAGATGACATGAAAACCCACGCTGATGCCCAAAGAGAGCAGCAGGATGGTCCTCAGGGACAGGAAATCGGACGAATGTTTCCTTTTGATCATAGCGCAAAGATACGCAAACGATCAAGATGTTGGAACAGGTAACGTGACGAAATGGGGAAAATTGCCGTTGAAACGGATTTATTCCACCACCACCAAATAATAATTCTTCTTGCCTTTCTGCACGAGGATGTACTTTCCGTCGATGAGGTCGTCGGCATTCATCACTTTGTCGAGGGTGACCTTGTCCTTGTTGACGCTTACACCGTTGCCTTGGACCATCTTACGGGCCTCACCCTTGGAAGGGAAGATCTGCGTGTTGACGGCCATGAAATCGACGATAGGGATACCCGCTTCGAGGTCGGCACGGTTGACATGCTCTTGGGGAACGCCCTCGAAGATGTCGAGGAAGGTCTGTTCGTCAAGTTTCACCAAGGCGTCTTTGGTAGCCTTTCCGAAGAGGATGTTGGAGGCTTCAATGGCGGCGTCAAGGGCTTCCTGGGAGTGGACCATCACCGTGACTTCCTGAGCGAGGCGTTTCTGAAGCACGCGCATGCCTGGATCTTTCTTATGCTCCTCAATCAGGGCATCGATGGTTTCTTTTTCCAGTGAAGTGAAGATCTTGATGTACTTCTCGGCATCCTCGTCGCTGACGTTGAGCCAGAACTGGTAGAACTTGTACGGCGTGGTGCGTTTCGGGTCGAGCCAGATGTTGCCACTTTCGGTCTTGCCGAACTTCTTGCCGTCAGCCTTGGTGATCAAGGGGCAGGTAAGGGCGAATGCTTCGTTTTCGAAGCCCAAGGTGCGGCGGATCAGCTCGGTTCCCGTAGTGATGTTGCCCCACTGGTCGTTGCCACCCAGCTGCAGTTTGCAGTGTTTATGCTGGTAAAGCCAGAGGAAGTCGTAACCTTGCAGGAGTTGGTAGGTGAACTCGGTGAAGCTCAGTCCGTCGCGGGCGGTGCCGTTGAGACGCTGCTGCACGCTGTCCTTGGCCATCATGTAATTGACGGTAATGTGCTTACCCACCTCGCGGGCGAAGTCGAGGAAGGTGAAGTCCTTCATCCAGTCGTAGTTGTTCACCATCTCGGCGGCATTAGGTTCTTTCGACTCGAAGTCCAAGAACTTCGCCACTTGCTTTTTGATGCACTCTTGGTTATGACGCAAGGTCTCTTCATTGAGCAGGTTGCGTTCCTGGCTCTTTCCGGAGGGGTCGCCGATCATGCCGGTAGCGCCGCCCACGAGGATGATAGGCTTATGGCCGCAACGTTGCAGATGGCGGAGCATCATGATGCCGCAAAGGTGTCCGATATGTAGTGAGTCGGCCGTCGGGTCGGTACCCAAGTAAGCCGTGACCATTTCTTTCTGGAGGAGTTCTTCCGTTCCTGGCATCATCTGAGCCAGCATTCCGCGCCAGCGGAGTTCTTCAACAAAGTTCTTCATTGATTTGCAATTTGAGGTGCAAAGATAGTCATTTTTTGTAATTTCTCAACCGACACCGCATATTCTCCACCACATTGCCACCGAAAAGCCAAGAATCGGCGAAGTGGAGATTGCCCTTGGGAAACATGGCCTCGTATGCAGGGATGAAGACCATTTCAGGGTCAAGGTCCGGACAAACTGTATTGTGATGATAGAGATACGTTCTGGTAGGGCAAGGCACGATCAGAACGCTATCTCGGGCCTCGTTGTATTTGGCCATGCCCAGATGAGCTACAGCAGGAATGGTGTCCGTAGCAGCCGTCCATGTCGTGGGGTTGACGCCAACTACATCTTCGCGGGAGACCATGCCAATGGAGACCGTGTCCGTCACCGAGTTGAAGATGACCAATCCAGACATCAGGCTGTCGGTAGCGGGTTTCAAAGCCTCAGGATATTTCGCTAAATCATCAGCAGTGACGTGATAACCAATGCAATAGGCAGCCACCATCAGATTTCGTTGTTCTTCGGTCATGCCATGCTTCAGCAATTCGATCAACATCTGCGAGCCTTGACTGTGTCCCATCAAGAAGAAAGGGCGACCATGGTTGTAATGGGACATATAGTATTGGAAAGCGTCGTTGACGTCGTTAGCGGCACACTGAGCGAGCTTCACCAGCATATCGTCGGGCTGCTGATAAGCCTCGAAGATCATCTGACGGTAATAAGGCGCATAAAAGTTATACTCGTCGTAGAGCATCTTGTTGAACCGCTGGTTGCCATTGGCTTCTTCCCGTACCTCGGGCAGCGTGATGTCGGCAAACCAAGAGGAATCGTTCTCGGCAAAGGAAATCGCAGAGACCGTCGGATACACGTAGAACACATCCGCTGCATGGCTTTCATCGCCACACGAATACCAATAGGTGGTGTCGGAATAATTGATTCGGGAAGGTTCAACAACTTTGTTTTCGCTACACGATACAGAAATTAAACAACTCAATATCAAAATGATAGAAGCCTTACAAACAGTTTTCATAAAAACATTTTTTTAATCCGACAAAAGTAGTAATTTTGCATTTGGAAAAGAATCTTTAAATCTTAAATACCAAATCTTCAAATTAATGAAAAGAGACGAGAAAATCTTTGATCTGATTCGCCAAGAGAAAGAGCGTCAGATGCATGGTATCGAGTTGATCGCTTCGGAAAACTTTGTGAGCGAGCAGGTGCTTGAAGCCATGGGTTCCGTGATGACCAACAAATACGCTGAGGGTTATCCTGGAAAGCGTTACTATGGCGGTTGCCAAATCGTTGACCAGAGCGAGCAGCTGGCTATTGACCGGCTTTGCGAGCTTTTCGACGCCAACTTCGCCAACGTGCAGCCTCACTCAGGCGCCCAAGCCAACATGGCTGTGATGCAAGCTATCCTGAAACCCGGTGACACCTTCATGGGTCTCGACCTGTCGCACGGTGGCCACCTGTCACACGGCAGCCCGGTGAACGCTTCCGGTATGCTTTACCACCCCGTTGCTTACCACGTCAACAGGGAGACTGGCCGCGTCGATTACGACGAGATGGAGCAGATCGCCCTTGAGTACAAGCCGAAACTCATCGTGGCCGGTGCTTCTGCCTACAGCCGCGACTGGGATTATGCCCGCATGCGTGAGATTGCCGATCAAGTCGGCGCCATCCTGATGGCCGACATCAGCCACCCCGCTGGTCTCATCGCCCGTGGCTTGCTCAACGACCCGTTGGATTACTGCCACATCGTGACCACCACCACCCACAAGACCCTCCGTGGTCCTCGTGGCGGTGTCATCATCATGGGCGAAGACTTCCCGGATCCGCAAGGCCGCTGCACCCCGAAGGGTGAGGTGAAGATGATGAGCGCATTGCTCAACAGCGCCGTGTTCCCAGGCATCCAAGGTGGACCGCTGGAGCACGTCATCGCCGCCAAGGCCGTGGCCTTCGGCGAAGCCCTCACCGACGAGTACTTCGAGTACATCCTCCAGGTGAAGAAAAACGCTGCCGTCATGGCACAAGCCTTCATCGACAAGGGTTACCAAGTCATCAGCGGTGGTACCGACAACCACTCCATGCTGATCGACCTCCGCACCAAGTTCCCCGAGATCACCGGTAAGATGGTGGAGAACACCCTCGTGCTGGCCGACATCACCGTCAACAAGAACATGGTGCCGTTCGACACCCGTTCACCGTTCCTCACCTCCGGTCTGCGCGTCGGCACGCCCGCCATCACCACCCGCGGTCTGAAGGAAGACAAGATGCCGCTTCTCGTGGAGATGATCGACGACGTCATCAGCGCCATCGACCCGGTGGCCAAGACCGCTCCCGATGCCAAGATCAACGCCGTCAAGGCAGAAGTCAATAAGATGATGAGCGAATATCCGCTCTTTGCTTGGTAAAAACGACCCAATCCCTCCCCTCTCCTTGAGGAGAGGGGCCGGGGGTGAGGTCTTAAGATTATGAAAATCATCAATTTCGCTGACAGCAATAGTGTCATCAACCAGTATGTGGCCGAACTGAGGGATATCCACATCCAAGGTGACCGCAACACCTTTCGCCACAACCTCCAGCGTATCGGCCAGCTGATGGCCTACGAGGTTAGCAAGACCCTCTCCTACTCAGAAAAAGAGTTTCAGACACCGTTGGCCAAGGCCAAAGCCAACACCCATGACGACGAAATCGTCCTCGCCACCGTGTTCCGCGCTGGACTGCCTTTCCACCAGGGCTTCCTCGATATCTTCGACCACGCTGGCAACGCCTTCGTCTCGGCTTACCGTTACTATATGGACGAGAAACACGAAGAGGTGGGCATCAAGGTGGAATACCTGGCCGCACCCGACCTCACCAACAAGACGCTGATCATCGCCGACCCGATGTTGGCCACGGGAGGCAGCCTGCAACTGGCTTACGAGGCCTTATGTTCCAAAGGCATCCCCAAGCAGCTTCACCTCTGCTGTGTCATCGCCGCGCAAACGGGCGTTGATAACATCATGAAACTGTTCAAGCCCTTGGACAACGTCACCTTATGGTGCGCCGCCATCGACCCTGTGCTCAACGAGCACAAATATATCGTCCCGGGTCTCGGTGACGCGGGAGATCTGGCTTACGGGGATAAAATATGATAAAATTAAAGAGGGTGACCGCTTTTTTATATTCGAGTGGGGATATACGAAGTCATCGTCTAATACACGATTCTCAGTAGGGTTCTTGACCTTTTTGGTCACATTATTATCGATGTTGGTAAAAACGGATATTCCATCCTATGGATATTGCAGGGCTAATACCTCCCACTCCTCCTAATGTCAAATAATGAATACCTGCGCCAAAATCAAAATCTTTATAACTCGCTCCCCCAATTAAGGTGTGGCGTGTCAGAAAATAACCAGCATAGTTACAAACCCCAACATGATAATCGAACATGCCTGCCCATTTCTTTACGCCAGTGTAAACACGAGCTCCGCCATGAACAACAAAAACAGGATCAATAGTGATACCCACGCCCAAGGATGCTTGAATATAGGGGTTGAACTGATAACCACCATTCAAAAAGAAACCACCAAACAATTCGGGACGGGCAAAAAAACCTTTACCACGGGTGAAGGTATTGACTTTTTGAGTGATAACAGGTTGTGATTCGGGCTCCAAAGTAGGTTGGGATTCGCCCTCTTGGGCTAGAACGGGGATGGCCAGCAAAGCCATCATGACGACTAACAATAGCTTTTTCATGATAGGTTGTTTTTTGATGAATCTTGGCAAAGATAATAAAAACTTCGGATATTAAAGTTTTTTTAACAAAAACATTTGCCCATTCGCTCAAGAACGTTATTCGTCCAAGGTTTCGATGACCGCCTCCACCATATTGTATGCGCCGTCATAAACATCCTTTAGGGTGGCGTTGAGCATATAGGCAGGCGTAGTAAAAATCAGCTTCTCATTATCGGCACACACATCGCCGTTTTCCGTCTGGACATGGTTGGCACCCCAAGCACGGACATTGTCGGCATCGGGTGTGCCTTCCGCACCTAGGGTGACACAGACATCAGGAATGAGGCGGGCGAGCATCACAGGGGCAATACACATGGCGCCGATGGGTTTCTTGGCCTCATGCATCTCCAGGATGGCACGGGCAACATCAGGTTGCACCTCCATGGCCACACCTTTGAAAGCATAGTCGCAAAGGTTCTTGGCCGCGCCGAAACCTCCCGGGAAAAACAGTGCATCATAGTCCTCCGCCTTGAACTGCTCGATGGGCAAAATATTGCCACGGGCAATACGGGCAGCTTCCGTCATGATGTTGCGCTTTGCGTTAGCCACCTTGTTGCCAGTGACATGATCGATGACTTCCGTTTGAAGACGATCAGGGGCAAAGCATTGGTATTCACATTGATGTTGACTGATAGCAAGCAACAAACAAACGGCTTCGTTAATCTCGGTACCGTCCTTATGGCCGCAACCGGCCAGGATAACTGCAAATTTTTTCATATTTATATTATTTTTATTTCATTTGTTCATAATCACGGGCCAATCCGCCTTGCGAGGTTTCTTTATAGAGTGAAGGCAGGTCCTTCCCCGTCTCCTTCATGGTTTCCACCACCTTGTCGAACGACACGCGATGATGCCCATCGGTAAAGGTGGAATAGATGTTGGCGTCGAGGGCGCGGGCGGCGGCGTAGGCGTTACGTTCGATGCAGGGGATCTGCACCAGTCCGCACACTGGGTCGCAGGTCATGCCCAGGTGGTGTTCAAGGGCCATCTCGGCAGCGTATTCGATCTGGGCGGGGCTTCCTCCGAAGAGTTGGTTGGCGGCAGCGGCAGCCATGGCACAAGCCACGCCCACCTCGCCTTGGCAGCCGACCTCGGCGCCCGAGATGCTGGCGTTGGTGCGCACGATGTCTCCCACCAGTCCTGCAGTGGCCAAAGCCCTGACAATGCGGGTATCCGAGAAGTCATAGCTCTTGGAGAGGTGGTATAACACCGCGGGCATCACGCCACAGGAACCACAGGTCGGGGCAGTGACGATCTTACCGCCCGAGGCATTCTCCTCCGACACGGCAAGAGCATACGAATACACCAAGCCACGGCTTTGCAAGGTATGCGAGAAGCCTTTGGCCTTCACGTGATACATGGCGGCCTTACGGGCAAGGTGTAAGGGCCCAGGCAGCACCCCTTCCTGTTGAAGGCCACGCTCCACGGCAGCTTGCATCACCTGCCAGACTTCCATCAGGTAGTCTTCCACCTCTTTTTGGTTTTCATATTCATAGACATATTCCCAATAGGTGCGACCCGTATGTTCACACCAGTCAAGGATGTCTGTCATCTTGTTCATCGGATACACGTCGGCGGAGACGTAGCGCTTGCCCTCTTCGGCAAGATCGCCACCCCCGATGCTATAAACCGTCCACTCGTCGGTGACACGTCCATCTTTGTCCAAAGCTTTGAATAACATGCCGTTGGGGTGGAAAGGCAATATGATTTCCGGACACCACAATAGTCGTGTGGGACGCTTGAGGGTGTTGAGGATGGCCACGTCGGTCATGTGGCCTTTGCCTGTGGCTGCCAGGCTACCGTAGAGGGTCACGTCGAAGGCGTTGGCCTCGGGATGGCGATCATTGAAGAGCTGGGCGGCTTTCTGGGGTCCCATCGTATGGCTACTGGAGGGACCGATGCCAATCTTATAGATGTCTTTGATGGTTTTCATAGTGCCTACAAAGATAACGACAAAGCGGCATTTTTTAAGCCATCAAAGAAAAAATTTTACTTTTTTTCTTGTATGTCCGAAAAAAGTTCTATTTTTGCAGCGCAAAACAAGCAAGGGGGCATTAGCTCAGTTGGCTAGAGCGCTTGCATGGCATGCAAGAGGTCATCGGTTCGACTCCGTTATGCTCCACAAACAGAAAAACCCGCTGAATCAGCGGGTTTTCTTGTTTTTTCCAAAAAGGTTTCCGATTACATCCCGACTTCAAACATCAGGCCTTGATAATACAATGATGCGTCAATCACAGGGAAGAAGATGCTGTTGGGGTGTTCCAGATTGTGCAGTTTGGCGTTTTCGATGACAACCGTACGAACACCATCCGCATCGGTGTGGACTTTAAGGGTACCGCTTTCTGCGACATAGCCCGTCTGCGGCGTGCCCGTCCAAAGATCGAAATCAGTGGCGACATGGACACAAGGCAACGTGGGAAGATAGGGCGTGAACAAAGTACCTAATTGGTATTCACCATCAATGCTCGCATTATTGAGGTAGCTGATGATAAACGCCTTTTTATGGTTAGGCGACATGAACACGATGGATTTGGTCCCCAGGTAGTTGCCGACAGTGTCGGTGAGGCCGATGGAGGTCAAACCAGCCAATCCAATGGGAGTCTCAACGCCATCGATGACGAATTTGTTTTCCGTGCTGATGACGTATGGTACCAGTGTGCCGTTGAAGTTGACCGATAAGCTCAGGTTGGTACCTGTGCTGTTCGTGGCAACGCATTGCGACAAAATGACAGTGTAAACGCCGTTCTCTTCCGTGATGGAGAGCTCGCCGCTCACCCAATAATAAACGTCACCAAAAAAGAGGGAGTCGGCACCAATGACAAACTGAAGTTCACCCATGTTGAAGTCTTTCAAGCCAACCACTTTGGGGGTCACTTCTTTGGAGTCGCCCAAGGCATAGTGTCCTGGGGTGATGTCACCTTCAAAAATCACGGCAACACCTTCATTATCAGCATCGGTCATCTGTTCGGCAGCAAGGACGATGGCGTTTTGCTGACCATAATTGACGGCTCTAGATGAAACAATCTTGAGGGTCTTGTCGCCCATGGCCATGGACCCATCTTCTGTTTCAGGTTTCACTTCTTCTTTCTCTTTGTTACAACTGGGGCAAATGATGGCAACACCACAAAGCATCGCCAAGCAAAAAAGCAATTTCTTCATAGGAATAAAATATTAAAAACCGTTTATATAAACAACGTGTAATCTATGCAAAAATTGTACCCAAATCAAGTGGTTTTTTGCGTAGGATAGCCCTTTTCGCTCCAATCCAAACCATATCTTTTACCGAAATACCTCTTGGCGAAGCGGTTAGCGCGAATCTCCGTCCAAAACGAATTGTGGTCGCCCTTGCCTAATGCACTGACAAGACTTGACAGGCCGATGACAGGAAGGTAAAGCCAGCCGAAACGTTGGCTGTCGGCGGTATGCCCGAACTCATGCATGCAGAGTTGATTGCTGAGCACCAGACCGTCTTCACCGTCACGCAGCCAATGACCGTCCCAAAGATCCACGAAAGTCCCCAGCGACACCCCCATGCAGCCCACACCTTTGGTCTTGGTCGCAAAGGTGATGCCCCCCAAGGTGTCCACCCGGTCCACTTGCCCGACGAGCGCCCTCCCAGTGGTGTAAAGCCATCCCACAAGAGTCTGGGGCAACTCCCAAGTAAACCTGGAAAACAGCTGCCAAACCCGTCCCAAGAACGAACGTTTCGAGTCGGTCAGAAACAAGCCCCTACTGATTTTCAAGGCATTAAGGACACGATGTGAAAAAGACACACGCGTCATCGGCTGATGGTTTTATTGTAACCCGTACCGTTAGGCATGGTGGCCGATACCGTGATTCTGTGTTGTGGAGCGTTGCGAATCCACACCACTTCCACACTTTCCTCATCTCTTGAGACGATCAGTCCGCCTTCCACCTGCCAAGAGGTCTGGCTTGGCTTCGGAATCACATGGTAATGCCTTCCTTCTTCGATGATGTCGGGCTTTTCTGGTTCAATGATGTTATAGAAGAAATCCGACATCTTATTCTGTATCAAGAAGAAATTCTCATTCAGCGCTTTGGTGTCCGGATTGATATGCGGAGCGTGTTTGTAATCCACAAAGGTGATCAACTGCGCTGGGACACCCAGTTGTGTGGCATGATCAACGATGCAAGATGAGCCATACATCTTATCGACCAGCATCGACTTCATCATGCCGGCGAGGCGGAAAGGATAGTCATAACCATAGGGTACCACGTTGTCGGCGTCACCGTGGAATGCGATGAGGGGCACCTTGTGTCCATCCATCATCATCGTGTCTGACACGGCGCCCCACATGTCCACGACACCCTTGAGGGTGAAATCAGTCCTCAGGTCGTTGCCACAGGTATCGATGGCGCCCAGATCGGGTTGTCGATGGTGTTCATGGGTATAATCTGGACGGTTCTCGTTGGTCATATAGGCCAGGTTCAGTGCGGTGATGGCTCCAGCGCTGCAGCCACCCACGAAGATCATTGCGGTGTCAATGCCGTAGGCTTCTTGATGTGAGACCAGGTAACGCATTGCCGCGTGGGCATCTTGTACCGCACGATAGCCAGCGCGTCCGATACCCACTTTGGTAGGCAGGAAGCCTATCCTGTAGTCGATCGAAGCGGCCACATAGCCCATCGAAGCCAGATGGCTGCACCATCGCGTAATGCTCTTGTCATCCTTTGAACCGAAATAGAAGGCACCGCCATGCGCCAGCATCACCAAGGGGCGTTTCTGCAAGGTATCGTCCTTGGGAACATAAAGGTCGAGATAAAGGTCCAGCGGCCGTTCGTTCCTGGCTTTTCCCATTTTGAAGATCTTGTCCGACACAGAGGTCTCGTCGCCCATCTCCGTCCAATAGCCCATGGCATGGGCGAACTGGATGTTTTCGATCTTCTCCACGGCAAATAGGGAGTCTTGATACCGCCGGTCGTCAAAGAGCTTGAACTCCGGAATCTCCATCGGTGAGAAGCTGAATTTCCGGGTCTTGAACAGTCCCTTTCGGAAGGAGCCTTCCAAACGGTCTTGTTCACCGCTCACATCCGTCAGCCGGAAGGTCTTCTTTTTGCCTTCACGGCACAACACGGCTTTGCGCCCCGTGACCTTCAGTTGAAAGGCCACGCTGTCCGCCATGACGCCATCCAGCGGCAGCAGGTGTCCCTTGACCTGTTTCCCGTTGCTGCCTTCCAGAAAGACCGCATAGTCCTCCGTGCCGAAAGTCCCCGTGAGGACCACCGGCAACTCATCCTCGGGGAAGACAAGTCCTTCATAAACAGATTCGTCCCGTTTACAGGAGAAGAGGCCTAGCAGGGCTACGATGACGAAAAGTAATCTTCGAGACATGGCTTACGCCCCCAGCATCTCCTTCACCAGTTGTGAGACTTTGGCGTTGTCGGCTTTGCCAGCGACTTGCTTGGTGGTCATGCCCATCACCTTGCCCATGTCCTTGATGGACGTAGCGCCCACTTGGGCGATGACCTCCTTGATAACGTTACGAAGCTCGTCTTCGCTCAAGGGTTGGGGCAGATAGGCTTCGATGACGGAAGCCTGGAACTTCTCTTCGTCGGCAAGTTCCTGACGGCCGTTCTGCTCGTAAATGGCAGCTGACTCCTTGCGTTGTTTCACCAGCTTCTGGAGCAGGCTCAGCTCGGTGGCCTCGGTGAGCTCCGTATTGCCTCCCTTGGTCTTTTCCAGCAGGATCTGCGCTTTGATAGCCCTGAGGGCTTCCAATTTCTTCTGGTCGCGGGCCAGCATGGCGGCCTTGATGTCGGCCATTAAGGTGGTTTCTAATGACATGGTATTTATAGAATTTAGAAGTCAGAAGTAAGGAGATGCAAAGATACGCATTTTTCTTAATTTTGCAGCATGATTAAAACGAGCATCACCAACCGGGAGATATGGCGTATCGCCACACCCATCATGCTGGGGAATCTGGCACAGACCATCATCACCTTTACCGACACCGCCTTTCTTGGTCATCTTGGCACCATTGAGTTGAGTGCCTCCATGATGGCGGGACTGTTTTATTATGTTTTCACCACCCTGGCCATGGGTTTTGCCGTGGGCATCCAGATTTTCATCGCCAGACGTTTCGGAGAAGGCAACTTGAAGCAGATTGGCGTGATCTTCCAACACGGCGCCCTCTTCGTGTTGCTGCTTGGCATCCTGCTGTTCAGCATCCTGTTCTTCTTCAGCGACCGACTGATGCAAGTCATCATCGACTCCCCGAACATCTACACGGCCTCCATGGATTACCTGAAATACCGGCAATTCGGCATCGTCTTCGTGGTGTTCAACTTCTTGTTCCGCTCGTTTTATGTAGGTCTCAGCAACACCAAGGTCATCACCTACTCCACCATCTTGATGGCGGTGGTCAACATCTTCCTAGACTGGTGTTTGATCTTCGGCCACTGCGGTCTGCCAGAGATGGGCATCGGAGGTGCCGCCTTGGCCTCCCTGATGGCGGAGATCTCCGCTTTCTGTTTCTTCTGGATTTACACCTTCGTCACCATCCCGCACAAGGAATACGGGATGTTTCGTTGGCATAAGTGGCAATCCAAGCTGATGGGTGACATCATGAAGGTAGCCTTCCCCTGCATGATCCAGAGGCTCTTTTCCTTCGGCACCTGGTTTGCCTTCTTCATCCTCATCGAGCGGATGGGGGAGACCGCCATCGGGATCTCCTCGGTGGTCCGAAGCACCTATATGATCCTGATCATCCCTGGGTTCGCCTTCGCAGCCACGGCCAACACCCTCACGAGTCGCATCATCGGCGAAGGCAAGAGCGACGAGGTGATGGCCATGCTTTGGAAGGTGGTGAAGAACGCCGTGCTCTGCTCTTTGGTCCTCGTCATCGTCACGTCGATCATCCCCGAGCTTATCTTGCAGATTTACACCGACGACCTCAACTTGGCTGCCGCTGCCATCCCCTCGGTGTATGTCATCAGCCTCGCCACGGTCCTTGGCGCTGTCGGCATGGTCTTCTTCGAAGCCGTTTCCGGCACAGGCAACACCTCGGCAGCCATGGCGTTGGAGTTCGGGGTATGCATCGCCTATCTGTTCTACGCCTTTATCATGACCAAGACCTCCTCCATCGCTGGCGTTTGGACCGTTGAATGCTTCTATAACATTACCATGGGCTTCATCGCCTTCTTCTACATCTGGAAGGCCGACTGGAGGAAAAAGGTGATTTAACCAAAAACAACCAAGGATGAACAGCCAAGAGGACCAACGGAAACTTGAAGCGCGTTATCTGATGATGACGCAGGCTCCCGTCAAGCGGCTGATCCTCAAGATGTCGGTCCCCACCATCATCAGCATGTTGGTGACGAGCATCTATAACATGGTGGACTCTTTTTTTGTGGGGCACTTGAGCACCGAGGCCGTGGCTGGCGTTGGGGTCGCCTTCGCCTACATGACATTCATCAACGCTTGCGGCTTCTTTTTCGGCCATGGTTCGGGCAATTACATCTCGAGAGCGTTAGGTGCCCGTCGCACCGAGAATGCCGGCAAGATGGCCGCCACAGGTTTTCTGAGTCCCTTGCTCCTAGGAGCCTTTGCTGGAGCTTTAGGCTTGGTCTTTATGAGTCCTCTTTCGCGTGCCTTGGGAGCCACGGAGCAAATCCTTCCGTCCACCAATGCCTATTTGAGATACATCCTCATCGCGACACCTTTCATGATGTCGTCGCTGACCCTGAACAACCAGTTAAGGCTGCAGGGCAATGCTCGTTTCGGCATGATCGGCATCGCCTCGGGTGCCATCCTCAACATCCTGCTTGACCCGTTGTTCATCTTTGCGCTCAACATGGGAGTCAGCGGCGCATCCCTAGCCACGGCCATCAGCCAACTCTTTGGTTGGAGTCTCTTGCTTTGGGGCACTTCTCGCGAAGGCAATGTTCACATCCGAATCCGAAACTTCACGCCCACTTGGGAATACTACAAACAGATCATCAGCGGTGGACTGCCTTCCTTGGCTCGTCAGGCACTCGCCGTGGTGGCGACGATCTGCCTGAATCGCATGGCCGTGCATTATGCCGACCCTGGCAATGAGGCCTCGGTGGTGGCTGCCTTCTCCATCGTGACCCGGGTCATCATGATGAGCTACGCCTTGATCATCGGCTTGGGGCAAGGGTTTCAGCCTGTTTGCGGTTACAACTACGGTGCGAAGCTCTATGGCAGGGTCAAGGAGAGTTACCTGTTTTGTCTCACCCTCTCCACGG
Organism: Bacteroidales bacterium; assembly: GCA_017965765.1. Taxonomy (GTDB): domain Bacteria; phylum Bacteroidota; class Bacteroidia; order Bacteroidales; family F082; genus Limimorpha. Next base: position 9,421 of record JAGCPJ010000004.1, on the reverse strand, counting down.
CCGTCCTGATCGTCCTAGCCACCTTGGGATATCTTTTTGCTCCCGACATCATCGCGCTCTTCCGCAGCGAAGACCCCGAGTTGATCCGCGTGGGCACCCATGCCATGCGCTGGCAATGCATCGCCTTCCCGTTGATGGGTCTTTGCACCGCCACCAACATGCTGTTGCAGAACATCAACTACACCTGGCAGGCCACCTTCCTCTCCATGTGCCGACAGGGCATCTGTTTCCTTCCGGCAGTCTTCATCGCCCCCTGGCTTTGGGGACTCACTGGCCTGGAAGCGGCACAAGCCATCGCCGATGCCTTGACCTTCCTGATCTCTTTGCCCTTCGCCATCTGGATCATCCAAAAACTGTCCACGGAATCATCAAATGCTGAAAAGCTTTGATTCCTTTACCAAAACAGCGCTTCGGCGATGCCGTCGGCAAAGAGCATCTGCTCATCAGTGAGATAAAGGATCTCTCGGTTCTGTGAGAGGCGGCCATGGGCGATCAAAGGTTGAGCCTTTTGTTCACAATAGGAGGAGAAACGCTCACCCATCTCACGTTTAAGGTACTGCAAATCGATACCCCACATCGTACGTAAACGGAGCATCACATATTCATCATACCGCTGTTCCAGCGTAAGTCTCTCGCTTTCAAATAATTTTCCGTTTTCTGTGCTCCGTTTTCCGTTCCCCACGTATTGTTCCAACGACGAGACATTCCATTGTCTCGAAAGCCCATCGTAGGAATGCGCCGAAGGTCCGAAACCCACGTAAGGCGTGCCAAACCAGTAGCTGGTGTTATGGCGTGAATGCCTCTCGGGTTTGCAAAAGTTGGAAATCTCGTAATGAAGAAAGCCCTGTTGTGCCATTTTTTGGCACAGGATGCCGTAATCGCGCACCGCATCGTCCTCATGGACTGGCTGAACCTTGCCCATCTCAATCTGTTTGGTCAAGATGGCGTTGGGTTCCAGGGTCAGGGCGTATGCCGAGAGGTGCGGGAGCTCCAGCTCAAAGAAGCATTCCAGGTTACGGCTCCATTGCTCGGCATCCGAAGTGGGGAGGCCATAGATGAGATCGATGGTGATGTTTTCGAACCCAGCCTCTTTTGCCCATGCCAAGCACTGACGGGCGTGTTGCGAATTGTGGCGCCGGCCCAGGTATTGCAGGTCGTTGTCAAAAAAGCTCTGGATGCCGATGCTCAGGCGGTTCACACCCAAAGCGCGAATGGCTACTAGATCATCTAGAGACAGCGTGTCGGGATTCGCTTCGAGGGTGATTTCGGCTTGGGGATCGATCTCAAAGGTATCGTAGAGCACTTTCAGGATGGCATGAAGTTCTTCCCCTTTTAATAAAGAAGGTGTACCCCCGCCAAAATAAATCGTTTCAACTTTTTCACCATGAAGATAATCCTTCCTTGAAACAATCTCCTGTTTCAAGGACTCCAAGAAGGCTGCTTTGCGTTTCAGGGTAGGCACAGAATAGAACCCACAGTAGGCGCATTTGGAGCTACAGAAAGGAATATGGATGTAGATTCCAGACATATAAAAATAGAAGACAGAAGGAAGAAGTCAGAAGTAAGAATGCCTTCCGGCTTCTGTCTTCTGTCTTCTAACTTCTGTCTTCCTGCTTCTTAGTGCTTACTTCTCTTTCTTGCAGCAGCAACCGCCGAGGCATTTGTAGCAGAGACCGGCAACGCAGGCGCCGACGAGCGGAGCTACGATGAACAGCCAGAGCTGAGGCATGGCCAGCGGGTTCTCGGAGAAGATGGCAACGCCAAGTGAACGGGCGGGGTTCACAGAGGTGTTAGTCAACGGGATGCTGATGAGGTGGATGAGCACCAAGGTGAGACCGATGGCGAGGCCACCGAACTTACCATTCTCGTGACGGCTGTCGGTGATGCCGAGGATGACCATCAGGAACACGAAGGTCAGCAGGGCTTCAACGAGGAAGGCGCCCCACATGGAGGTCTGGAGATAACCACCAGCCACATCTTCAGCGCTGAAGAAGTCGCCATAGCCGTTGGCGGCGAAGGTGCCGAGCGTCATTCCAGCTGATTTGGCAATGACCATCAACAGGCAACCAGCGATGATACCACCGATGATCTGAGCCAGCCAGTAAACCAGCATTTCTTTCAAGGTCATACGACCGTTGACAAACACACCAAAACTCACTGCGGGGTTCAGGTGAGCACCAGAGATATGACCGATACCATAGGCCATGGCGATCACGGTCAAACCAAAAGCGATGGCTACGCCAAGGAATCCGACATGTCCGAAGATTGCAGTACCGCAACCACCGAAAACAAGAACAAAGGTGCCGAACAATTCGGCGAAGAATTTGTTACCAATCTTCATAGTAATTTAGTTTTAAACGTTTATGATAAGTGTTTTGCTCTTTCAATTCACGTAGCAAATATAGGCATTTTAACTTCGTTTTTTTCCATCTCACCAAAAAAAAGTAATAAACAGCCTCTTTTTTTTGTTTTCTTTGCATTATGAAACGTTTCACCCTATTCACATTCTGCTTGTTGATGGCCTCTACCTTGTGGGCACAGCAAAGCAATACCTACCAGTTTTCCCTGGAGGACTGCATCCGTTACGCTTTCGCCAACAGCCTAGAACGCAAGTCCATGGCCCTTACAGGAAAGTCACTCGAAACCAGTTATGAACAATCCAAGCTGCAACGGCTACCCAGCCTCAGCGCCTCCGCAGGGCAGAACATCAGCAACAACGCCAACGGCTGGTCGTCCTCGGGAAATGTCGGCGTCGGTTCCTCCGTCACGATTTATCAAGGCGGGCAGATCAACAACACCATCGAGCAGAACCGTCTCAACCTTGAGCGCAACACCGTGCAGATGGAACGATACGACAACCAGACCGTCTTGCAGATCTTGCAGAGTTTCCTCACCATCCTCGGCAACCAGGAGTTGTTGAATTACCAACTCGAAGTGCTGAACACCAGTGGAGAACAGCTGAAACAAGGCCAAGCCAGATACCAAGCAGGGACCATCCTCGAGAGCGACCTGCTGCTGCTGGAATCACAGTATTACAGCGACTCCAACAATGTGGTTGACACCCGCATCAATATCGACAACAACTTGCTCGACCTGAAGGTGCTGCTCTCCATGAACCCTACCGATGTGCTGGAGATCGTCACTCCTGAAACTGACAACCTTGATGGATTAACAGGAAGCCTTCCCTCAGAAGAAGAGGCCATTCAACTGGCTTTGGATTACATGCCCGACCTCAGACTCAGCGACTATGACATACAACTCGCCAAGAACAGTTTGAAGATGGCCAAAGGCAACTACCTGCCGTCTGTCTCCGCCAACGCCAACATCGGCATGGGTGTGTTGTCGTTCGACGCCAACGGCATGAACCAATGGTACGGCAAACCGTCAGAGTCCGCCGGCATCTCGGTCAACATCCCCATCTTCAGCCGTGGTTCTACAAGGGCCAACGTGAAAAAAAGCCAGATCGCACTGGAACAAGCGCAACTGGATTACGAACAGACAGAGCTCTCCGTGCGACAGACCGTGGTCCAAGCCTACCGCAACGTCCTCTCCGCCTATAACGCCTATAAGGTTTCGGAGGTCAGGGAAAACGCCTACAGCAAAAGCTTTGACGCTTACAACATGCAATACCGCTATGGGAAAATCACCACCGTAGAGCTGCTGCAACAACAAAACAACTATCTCAATGTACTGAATACCTATATTCAAAACAAATATAGTCTCTTGATGAAACGCAAGATCCTGGATATTTACATGGGAAAGAACATCACATTATAAAAGAATTACCCTTTAGAGGTTAAAGCTCGGTAGCTATGAAAAAGAAAAAGAGAAATTGGTTGATTGTTTTAGGCGTGATTGCATTGGCTGTGGTGGGTATCATCATCGCCAAGACCACGAAATCCGCCAACAAGGAATTGGTCGTCCGCACCCATGTCGTAGGAGAATACACGGTGGAAAACACCGTCACCGCCACGGGTACCATCGAACCGGTGGAGACCGTGGAAGTCGGCACCCAGGTGTCCGGCAAGGTGGAAAAGATCTATGTCGATTTCAACGACGCAGTGAAAAAAGGCCAGCTGTTGGCTGAATTGGACAAACTCACGTTGAACCAAAACGTCAGCCGCGCCAAGGCGAGTCTTACCTCCGCAGAGAGTCAGCTCAACTACGCAAAACTCACCTACGAGCGCACCAAGCAACTCTATGAGTCCAAGGCCGCCACACTCGCTTCGTATCAGGAGGCACAAAACACCTACACCCAGGCACAGATGAGCAAGAAAAACGCCCAAGCCGCCTACGACCAGGCCCTTGTGGACCTGAGCTATGCGGAGATCTACTCGCCCATCGACGGTGTGGTGCTCGACCGAGCGGTGGAGGTAGGACAGACCGTTGCCGCCTCCTTCAGCACCCCCACCCTGTTCACCTTAGCCAGAGACCTGACCAAGATGCAGGTGGAAGCTGCCGTTGACGAAGCCGACATCGGGCAAGTAAAGATCGGACAGAAGGTGACCTTCACCGTCGATGCCTACACCTACGAGACTTTCAACGGCACCGTGAACCAGATCCGCATGAAAGCCACCACCACCAGCAACGTGGTGAAATACACCGTCATCATCGAAGCACCCAACCCCGACTTGAAACTCTTCCCTGGCATGACCGCCAACGTAACCATCGTCACTGAGTCGGAAACCGGACTGGCCGTGCCCGCAGAGGCCTTTAACTTCACCCCGAGTGAACAAGTACTTAAAGCCATGCGCAAGCCCGAGCCTCCGCAAAAACCACAGGAAGAACAGCCCCAGACCCGCATGGAACGCTCTGCAGACCACAGCATGGTATGGGTCAAGAAAGACGGCAGCCTCATGCCACGACCCGTCAAGGCGGGCATGAGCGATGTCGCCTACCGCATTGTCGAGGAAGGCTTACAAGCGGGTGACTCGGTAGTGCTCTCCGCCCAGTATGTGGTCAAAGAAAAACAGCAGAAGAAAGGCGACAACCCCTTCATGCCCGGCCCTCCCGGAAGAAACAGGAACAACAGCAACAAGAAATGAGCGAGCAGACATCCATCATCAAGGTCGAGAACCTGAAACGCACCTTCATCGTCGGCAGCGAGGAAGTCCATGCGCTCAAAGGCGTGTCGTTTGAGATCTGCCAAGGCGAGTTTGTGAGTATCATGGGCTCCTCGGGCAGTGGCAAATCCACCTTGCTCAATATTTTGGGTTGCCTCGACCAACCCACTTCGGGCGAGTATTTCATCGACGGCATCTCTGTCAGGGAGCGTTCCCGAAACGAGCTTTCGGAGATCCGTAACCGAAAAATCGGCTTTGTGTTCCAGTCGTACAACCTCCTGCCCAGGACTTCCGCCCTCGAAAACGTGGAGTTGCCTCTGGTCTATAACCCAGACATCTCGCATCGTGAGCGTCATGAACGGGCGCAACATGCCTTGGAGATGGTCGGATTGAAAGATCGCATGGGACACATGCCCAACCAGCTTTCCGGCGGACAGCAGCAGCGTGTGGCCATCGCCCGCGCCCTGGTCAACGACCCCGTGATCGTCCTTGCCGATGAAGCTACCGGCAACCTCGACACCCGCACCTCCTACGAGATCATGAGTCTATTCCAAAACTTGCATGATCAAGGCAAAACCATTGCCTTCGTCACCCATGAGTCGGACATCGCCGTGTTCACCAGCCGCACCATCTTCCTGCGCGACGGACATATCCTGCGTGACGAGCCCGTAGCCACCAAGTCGGCAGCCGAGGCTCTCGCCGCGTTGCCCGTAGAGAACGATTATTAAACGGAAAACGGAGAACGGAGAACGGAGAACGGAGAACTATATGGACATCTTAAACCTCATACGAATATCGGCCAAAGCCCTGCTGCGCAACAAGACGCGCACCGCCCTTTCCATGTTGGGTATCGTCATCGGCATTGCCGCCGTCATCGCGGTAGTCAACCTCGGTGAAGGGCTAAAGAAAAGCACTTCCAACCAGCTGTCGGACATGGGCACCAACCTCATCATGGTGATGCGTGCCAACCAACGTCGTGGCGGTATCAGCATGGGCTCGTCAAATGTGGAGTCACTCACCGTCAGGGACTGCGAACTCATTGCAGAGAACGCCAAGAACATCACCATGGTCAGCCCCGTAGTCAACAGCGGCGGACAAATCGTCAACGGCTCCAAGAACTGGTCGGGCACCGTGTATGGCGGCTCGCCCGATTACCTTGAGATCCGCAAATACAGTATCGCCACGGGGGTCAACTTCACCGACGATGATGTGAAGAAATACGCCAAGGTGGGGTTGATCGGCCAGACCATCGTGGAAGAATTGTTTGATGCAGGCGAGGATCCCATCGGCAAGACCATCCGTATCGGGAGCATGCCCTTCAAAGTCATCGGAACGCTCAAAGAGAAAGGTGAGAACGGCATGGGCATGGACCAGGACGACATCGTCATCATGCCTTATTCTACCGTTCAGAAACGCATGTTGGGCGCCAACCACATCCAGCAAATCGTCTGTTCCGCCGTTACTGAAGACGTGGCAGAAGCCGCTGTAACCGAAGTCGAAGAAATCCTTCGTGCCTCACATAAGATTCCCGAAGGAGGGAACAACGACTTTGAGGTGCGCACCCAACAGGAGATGCTGGAGATGATGACCTCGATGACGGGCATGATCACCACCGTGCTCATCGCCATCGCCTTGATCTCTTTGCTTGTCGGCGTCATAGGCATCATGAACATCATGTACGTCACCGTCACCGAGCGTACCAAAGAGATCGGCCTCCGCATGTCCATCGGTGCCAAGAACGCCGCCATCCTGATGCAGTTCCTCACAGAGAGCATCATCTTAAGCCTCATCGGCGGCATACTCGGCCTGTTGTTGGGCCTCGGCCTCTCATACATCGTGACCATGATCATGAACATCCCCTTTGTCATCAATGTGTTATGGATGTTCATCGCTTTCATCTCCTGTGCCATCCTTGGCCTCATCGCCGGCTTCTTCCCAGCCTTGAAAGCCTCCAGGACCGACCCGATCAATGCGTTGAGGTACGAGTGATGCTCCTTTCACCATAATCGGTGAAGAAATCCTCCACAATTCATCATTATTGGTGATTTCTCCGCTAGCAAGAATCATGGATTTTTGCAGCGTGGAATGATCAATACTAATGTGATGAAAGCAAAAATGGCAGCAGGCGCTTTGATGATGGGCATCCTATTGATGCTGAATCCTTTGCAAGCGCAAGAAACAGAAAAGAAACCCCGTCTGACCCTCGGTGGCTACGGCGAGGCAGTCTATACCCGCAACTTTTACAGCGACAACATGTATCGCTACACCCATGCGGCTTCCTATGCCGATGCCAAAGGCCATGGGCGCTTTGATTTGCCCCACGTAGTCATCAACTTAGGCTACGATTTCGGCAAAGGCTGGACCATGGGGAGCGAGATTGAATTCGAGCATGGCGGCAGCGAAGTCGCCGTTGAAATCGAGGCGGAAGAGACTGGCGAGTTCGAACACGAGATCGAGCGTGGCGGCGAGGTCGCCTTGGAGCAGTTCTGGATCCAGAAGTCGTTCGGCAAGGGCTTCAACATCCGCATGGGCCATGTCGTGGTACCCGTGGGGCAAACCAACAAGGCGCACATGCCCACCGAGTTCTTCACCTGCTACCGTCCTGAAGGAGAATTCACCATCCTGCCGTGCACCTGGCATGAGACGGGCATCAGCCTCTGGGGCAAACTTGGCGACTGGCGTTACGAGGCCATGGTCATTCCCGCCTTGAACTCCAACATGTTCAACAACGCCAACTGGGTGAAGTATGGTTCCGCCTCGGCCTACGAATTCCGTGTGGCCAACCATCTGGCAGGGGTGTTGCGCATCGACAACTACTCCATCAAGAACCTGCATCTCGGTGTGAGCGGTTACGTCGGCAACTGCTTCAACAACGATATCGTCACCAACGAATTCTCCGAAACCAGTCCCTATAAAGACGTGAAGGGCACTGTGGTCATCGGCACGGCTGAGTTCGACTACAAGGCCAACGGCTTGGTGCTGCGTGGCAACTTCGACTACGGCTACCTCAGCGAAGCCAACCTCATCTCCTCATGGAACAAGAACCAAAACCACCAGAGCTTCTCACCTTATCCACGCACCATGGTCGGGGAAAAGGCCATCGCCTACGGTGGTGAAGCCGCTTACGACCTCTTCCATCCCATGAAAGCGGTTGATGACCAAAAGCTCTACCTCTTTGGCCGTTACGACTATTACGATTCGTATATTCCCTCTGCTTTGACCCTCACCGATTACCAGTGGACCGACCGCCATGTGATGACCTTCGGCTTGAATTACTATCCCACCGACCAGATCGTCATCAAGGCCGAGTACGCCAAACGCTTCTTAAAGGAACAGTATAATGATGAGCCGAGTTTCAGTATCGGGGTGGCGTATAGCGGGTTTTTTAAATGATAATTAATAAACACCATATTTATATAAAAATTATTTTATCTTTGCGCCATGTTTGACGCAAAGAAGTTTATCACAGATACGATTTATGGTGAGCGCTTGTTGATCAGTAAACAAGCCGACACAACTGAACTTGAAGATAATATTCGTGTTGCAAGGGTGTTACTATGCTGTTTTGCCGACATGAAGATTCGTATTAATGAACATCTGTTGGTTTTTGGCCATAAGAATCCAGAGTATACCATAGATGAGAGACTCGCTGACCGAAAAGGCATTGAAAGCGAGCATGGAGTGAAGTCGGCTTTTCGTAAGGCGAAAGATATTGAAAAAACTGAGGACATAACCTTGGGCTATGTCCTCGTATGGGGGGCAGAAAGGTCCAGCTTGAATATTGCTGCGAAAGCAATTTGTTCGCGCCCTCTGACGACAATCTGACCATGCAAAAATAGACATTTTTTTTGTTTTTCGCAAGGTTTTTCTGAAAAAAGTTGAAAAAGGCCAACGACTCGTTGGCGAAATTTGTCATCAAATTGGTGACTAAATTGAAAAAATTGAGAAATGCCACCAATTGGTGGCTGATAAGAATGTGATGAAAAAGGTCAACAAGCCGTTGACCAATTATCAAAAACAAATCGTCAACGAGTCGTTGACGAAATTCGTCAGCAAGCTGCTGACGAATTGGAAATGCTAAGTGAGTTTGGCGCGATTGCGATAAAATACATGTAAATAGTACCGATAAAGTATACCAAAAAATAATTTAAAAGTATACCACTTAGGGTGAGTGATGCAAAGTTACGAGAAGTTGGTTAAACATTAGCTTTATTGATGATTTTTTTTGTTTCCTTGACACGATAGGAGGCTCCGGTCATGTTTACCAGATAGGATTTGTGGCAAAGACGATCGACGAGAGCGGAGCAAAGGACTTTGTCCTTTAGGACCTCCTCCCACCTGGTGAAGGGGAGGTTGGT
>JAGCPJ010000030.1 GCA_017965765.1 Bacteroidales bacterium | reverse complement strand
AGATAAAAGATAAAAGTTATAAAGACAAAGACCATGAAAAAACTCTTTACTAGAATGACTGCTTTATTGGTTGTGCTGATGACTGCCAGCATGGCCATGGCTCAAACTTTCACTTATCCTGTCAAAGGGGAACAAGGGTTCCAGTTGACGGAAAAAACGCGCGACGGGTTGCGCATCAGTTACAACTTGGGATCGTTTTCCATGAGTCAGATGAACTACAAGGGTGAAGCGATGTCGGAGATTTCCATCAAAGGCATTGTCCTTCCCAATGCAGCCGGCTGTCCCAACTTACCCACAGAGAGCCGCCTGATGGCCGTCCCCCAAGGCGCCAAGGCCTCTTTAACGGTAGTACACGCCGACCGTCAGGTTATCCAAAATGTCAATATCGCTCCAGCACTTCGCATCCAAGCGGAAAGTGAAGAGCCCGATATGGATTACAAGAAAGACCCCGTAGTCTATTCCAAGGATGCCTTCTATCCCGAAAATCCTTTCGTGATGGACAAGGCTTACATCCGCGGTGTGGATGCCGTCACGGTGGCCATTACGCCCTTCCAGTATAACCCGGTGACCAAGGAGTTGGCGGTATATACCAACATCGAACTCGCCGTTCGTTTCGAGGGTGGCACGGGACATTTCGGTGACGACAGGCTCCGCTCCCCCTATTGGGATCCCATCCTTGCCACCGAGTTGATGAACTATGACCAGCTGCCCAAGATCGACTACGAGGCCAGAATGCAGCAATGGCTCCGTGACGGTGCAGAAGGTGCAGAATACCTCATCATCACCCCGAACAACGATGCCTGGGCCGAATACGCCAAGCAACTGAAAGACTATCGCACCCGCCAAGGCATCATCACCGAAGTCTATCGTCTTGACGAAATGCCAGCTACCTCCACGGCAGCCATGAAAACATGGTTCCACAATGCTTACCACAATTGGGCCATCGCTCCTGTGGCTGTCTGTCTGTTGGGCGACCACAACACCAACATGGGGCTAGGCATCCCTGCCGAGACCACCTATCACCCCTACAGTGACGTCTGCATCACCGACAACTTCTATTCGGATGCTGAGGGCAATGACAACCTTCCCGACATGGTGTTCTCACGCCTTGTGGCACAAAACGCCAATGAGCTGCCTGTCTTCGTTGGCAAACAAATCGAATATGAATTCACCAACCCAAACATGGAGCCCAGTTTCTATGCCAGCCCCATCACCGCTTTGGGATGGCAGACAGAACGCTGGTTCCAACTCTGTTCCGAAGTGTTCGGTGGTTACATGCGCAACCATGGCTACAATACCAACCGTATCAATTGCATCTACGATGGATCGCCAAACGAAATATGGTCCTCAAACCAGAACACTTACATGGTGACCAATTATTTCGGACCCAACGGCACAGGTTATATTCCTGCCTCCCCAAGTGAACTCGGTGACTGGAACAATGGCACCCCTGATCTCGTGGTACAAGCTGTTAACAACGGATCTTTCTGGCTGCAACACCGCGACCACGGTCTGGCAGAAGGATGGGGAGAACCGGCAGTGCGCAACAGCCATGTAAACCAGTTGACTAACGCAAACCGAATGACCTTCTTGATGTCCATCAACTGTGAGACGGGCAAGTTCAACTATACGGGTTCCGGTGGCAACTGTTTCACTGAAAAATGGATGCGCCATACCTATAACGACCAAAACGCTGGTGCTGTCGGCGTACTCAGTCCTACCGAGGTCTCCTACTCTTTCGTCAACGATGCTTACGTTTGGGGTGTTTATGATCTCTTCGACGGCAGCTTCTTACCAGATTACGGTCCATACGCCGCAAACACAGGAAACTGGATGCCCGCTTTTGGCAATGTTGCTGGAAAATACTTCCTACATCAGAGTTCTTGGCCTTATAACGTTGAAGACAAAGACATTACTTATACCATGTTCACGGCTCACTGCGATGCTTTCCTGCGCGTCTTTACGCAAGTTCCGCAAGTCATGGACATCACCCATCCCGAGGTGTTGCTCACCAACATGGAAGAAATCAACGTTACCGCCCCTGAAGGCTGCACCATCAGTTTGGTGAAGGAAAACGATGAAGACGGATGGGATATTCTCGCCGTAGCCACTGCCACGGGTGAGACCCAGACCATCCATTTCGAGCCTCAATATCCTCCGACAATGGTACACATCATAGCCACCGGACAGAATTACCTCCGTTATGAGAACACCATGGAAGTCATCCCTGATGCCGGTCCCTATATCGTCTTCAACGACAAGACCATCAACGATGAGAACGGCAACGGCCAACTCGATTATGGCGAGACCATCAATTTGGACATCACGCTGAAAAACGTGGGTGCCGACCCGATGGATGCCTTTGAAGCCGTCCTTGAGACCACCTCTGAATACATCACCATCATCAACGGCACAGCACAATACAGCGCCATGGCACCCGATGGCACACAGACGCTGCAAAATGCCTTCACAATCCGTGTCGCCGACAACATTCCCGACAAGGTCAGCAACGCTTTCACCATCACTGTGAATAACGGAGACAACGCTTACATCAGCAAACTATCCATGAAAGCATACGCCCCTGTGTTCCAACTTGGCGGCATGACCATCTCAGAAATCTCAGGCAACGGCAACAACCGTCTGGATCCAGGTGAAACCGCTTCATTGCACTTCTCCATTGAGAACAGAGGGCACAGCCAAGCTGGTTTGACGACGACTGAACTCCAACTTCTCTCCCCTTACCTCACTTTCAGCGATAATACCGTCGAATTCGATACCTTCGACGCTGGCGACGTCAGGATAGCCTCCTTTGATGTCGCGGTCAACGAAGGCACCCCCTTGGGATATGTATGTCCCATCGTCGTCAACGTCAATTCAGGTCATTACATGGATATCAAGGACTACCCCGCCAAGGTGGGATTGATCATTGAAGACTTCGAAAGCGGTGACCTCGACGAAGGATGGACCAACAACGGAGGCTTCCCATGGACCTTTGACAGCAATGATGCCTATGAAGGCAACTATTGCTTGAAATCCGGTGCCATCGGCAATAACGGATCCACCATCGTCACCCTGCAACATGAAGCCGGTACCGCCGACACCATCTCCTTCTATTTCAAAGTATCCTCCGAGACCAATTACGACAAGCTGCATTTTTACATCGACAACTCGCCCAAAGGCGAATGGTCAGGTAGTCTTAATTGGCAACGGGTAGCCTTTCCTGTTGTTGAAGGTGTACATACCTATAAATGGTCTTATACCAAAGACGTTTCCATGTCGAGCGGACAAGACTGTGCCTGGATCGACTACATCTCACTCCCCTCGCCTCGCATCATGTCAGGCACTGCAGGTTACGATGTCACCGTCTGTGAAGGCAATGACGCTCAAATCGTAGGCTACGCCATTCATTACGACAATCTGTTGTGGACCACCTCTGGCGACGGTACTTTTGACGACGCCACCATTGCCATGCCGCTCTATACTCCTGGCCCGCAGGACCTCATCAACAGGCAAGTCACGCTCAGCATCTCCATCAACGGCCAAGGCGAAGTCATCAACGACGACATGACCTTGTTTATCATAGACAACATCGCCATTGAAAACACACTTCCCGACATGCACTATTGCGGCATCGCCGAGCCTCAAGAAATCGGCGTGACCATTACTGGCGACTATGAAGCGTTCTATTGGACCACCTCTGGCGATGGCGTCTTCGGGGATCCTTATGCCTTGGAAACCACCTATACACCTGGTGACCAAGACCTTATCAATGGTGTAGTCATCGAAGCCGTAGCCGTCTCTGCCGGATGCGGTCCGCTCCATTACAGCTATCCTTTCGACATAGAACCGTTGTATTTCAGTTTCCCCTTGCCGAACTGCATGATTGAGGTCTGCCAAGGCGAGGACTATGTCATCGACTATGAAGGAAGCGGTTATATCGATGGACAGATGACTGTCGAAATCAACGGCACCACCTATCCATTGACAGAAGGCCAACCCTTGACACTACCCACTGCCGGACTTGAACCTGGCCACTACGACTATGAATTCTACAACCTCACCAATGGTTTTTGCAGCATCGATCCTCAGATCGCTTGTGGAATCACGGTCGTTGGGAAGCCCGTCCTCACGGTTGCCAATCCCACCATTCATATTTGTGCGGGAGAAGCCGCAATGTTTGAATTTTCCGTCACAGGAGGTGAAGAAGAAGACCCCGGTTTCACGATTTACGGTACTGGCTTCGACTCCATCGCCTTCAGCGGTCACCAATACCGCTTTGAAGTGACTCCACAAGAGAACACCGAATTCCATCTAAGCCAGATTTCTGCATGGATCTCAGGTTGTGGAACGCCCTGCTATCAAGACTTGGATCTCACCTTGAGCGTCATCATCGATGAGCATGTGGGATTGCCTGAATTGGCTGGCGATGATGAACTCGATGTGTATCTCTCACCCTCCACCACCTACAGCATCGCCAACGGCATCCCTTGCAGTTTCTCCATTGAGCCACAAGAGGCCGCCAACTTAACGGTTGCCAGCGACAACCTGTCCGTCACTGTTAATTGGAACGAAGGATACAAGGGCCACGCCGTGCTCACCGCCAGTCCAATCTCTGGTTGCAATGAAGGTAGCACCAGCATGAGCATTGTCGTGAAAAACAGCATGAGTGTTGGCGATTGGAACAATACCGCCAAGGTCTATCCCAACCCCACAAACGGCAAGGTGAACATGGAAGCTGATAGGATGACACACGTCGCTGTCTTCAACACCATGGGACAGTTGGTCTTTGGTAGCGATGTTGACACCGACCAGTTGAGCATCGACATGAAGCAGTTCCCTGCAGGTTCCTACATCATTAGGATTGTCACCACCGATGGTGTCTGCACCAAGCGGGTCAATGTCATCAGATGACCTTGACAAGCAAGCATGAAAAAAGCGGCCAATTTGATTGGCCGCTTTTTTTTATCATCTAGTTCTCAAATCAATTGGCAGAAGTGATATCGTAGGTCAGGTTGAAACGCAACGTGCTTTCCAGCGGGTTGGTGCCCACTTGGCCGTTGACAGGGATGATGTAAGAAACATCCAAGCCAAAGACATTGTATTTCAAACCAGCGCCCAAAGTGACATACTTACGATTGCCCTTCCTGGCGGCTTCGTTGAAATAACCGGCACGAACAGAGAAGACATTGTTGTACCAGTATTCCAAACCGACACCGATGTTGTACTCGCAAAGTTCTTCGTATGCTTTTCCGAAATGCACCAGTTCGAGGTTGTCGTTGTAGGCGCAGCCAGGAGCATCATAGAAGGAATGAATCATACCAGCCACCACGGAAACATCATCGTCCATACCTTCTTCAATTTCATATTTACCAGTCTGAGGATTCACGATGAAAGCGCCAGTGACAGGATCTCTCTTGTAAACCGGAGGACTCGGTACCAGCAGTTTGGTGACATCAAACATGAACGCCAGTGAGTTATACTCGTCGAGACCCAGTTTCAGGCTGGGACCCAAACGCAAGGTCGTGGGGATGAAGTCCTTCTCAATGCTGGCATCGTCATAACCCACCTTGGAACCGATG
Organism: Bacteroidales bacterium; assembly: GCA_017965765.1. Taxonomy (GTDB): domain Bacteria; phylum Bacteroidota; class Bacteroidia; order Bacteroidales; family F082; genus Limimorpha. The sequence continues at coordinate 20,365 of JAGCPJ010000030.1, read as the reverse complement.
TTGTTGATACAAACACCCCAAGCGAAATCGGCATCCATGTTGGAGAACCAATTCACGGGACGTTTGTAATAAACTGCCACGTCAGCAGCTACCGACCAGCCGGCGGAAGTGTTGTCCAAATAGCCACCCGTGAGGTTTGAATAGATGAAACGACCCGCCACAGCACCGGAGAGGTAATCCGTCAGCATTCTGGAATAGGTGACATCCACGGCCCATTCATTGGGTCTGTACTCCATCGGGTTTTGGTTTTGCGCATCCACAAAGGTGATGTTACCGCAACTGAAATAACGCAAGGTAGCAGCCAAAGCAGACTCGCTGTTAAGCTTCATGGCAAAAGCCCCGTATGCCAAGTTCATGTCAGGAACCAACTGATGCAACCACGGGCTGTAACCCAAGCCAAAACTCACCTTCCTGTTCAAGAAAGTATATTTGGCTGGATTGTAATGCATACTGAAAACATCAGCTTCCGATGAAACACCGCAATCGCCCATGGAGCCACCACGAGCCTCAGGCGCAATCGAAACGAAAGGCACCGCAGTGGTGATGACGTTGGGTGTAGTTGTTTTAAGATTCCAAGACTGGGCATAGGATTGCATTCCTAGCAGAACCAAAGCGGTTCCAAGAAGAATTGATTTGATTTTCATACGTACGAATTTATCTTAAACATGCAAAAATAACGATAAACTGCTTCTATTATTATGTAATTGAAGTTTTTTTTTATCTCCGGACCATCCTTTGGGTGATGGTTTTAGCCTTACCCTTGGAATCGGTGATGGTCATGCGATATACATAAACGCCTGGTACAAGGGAATTTCCATGATCGCTTCTGCCATCCCAATGAATAGGTGGCACCACTCCTGACTCAGCAGCAGTTTGTTCATGCAAAGTGGCCACCCGCCTACCAAAGATGTCAAAGACTTCAATAACCACCTGCAATGGTTCGCTGATCTCACCATGGACAAAAGAAAACCACACCTCCTCCGTAAAAGGATTGGGATAACTGACCACCTGCGACAAGAGATGGCTGCGTTCCACCGTGAGGACAATCGTTGCCTCGCCCACATTGTTCTGGGTATCCCACACCTTCAAACTGAACTCGTAAGTACCGTCATCCAGGTCATTGACAGGCACGGCAATCCTTCCCCGTTGATAGTCATCCAACGCTGGTTCGTAGAAGTTGTTGACTATCAGATTATTATAATCCAAGCAATTACTATTCAACACCATATCCCTTCCAATGCTGACGTTGTAATGGTAAATACCACTGGCATCAAAGACATCCGCATAGAGGGTGCCTGTCCGGGCGACCACATCGCCACTTTCAAAATCCGGGGTGTTCCAGTAAAGATGGATCTCAGGTGCTTGGGTATCTTGGCTAGCTGCGCCGCCGTCCAAGACACGAAGATGGTCGAAGACGCCGTTGGCCTCGATACTGCGCACGGTATCGTAGGCGTAGTAGCTTAACCGAGCGAAGCCTTCTCCTTGACCGATGTCGTATGGCAGGGGTATCTGGATGGAGAAAAGGCCGTTGCTGACAGTCGCCTTACCTTCAAAAAGCACGTCATGATAAAACGCATAGTCCAACGGGATGTCGTAGGCGCCAAAGGTCGTGTATTCGGACTTGCCGCCGTAGAGTGTGACATCCATCACGCCGTTGAACAAGTTATCGATTCTCCCTCCGTCCGAGGAGATGAATCCCTCCACGGTCATCAACTCGGAGGAATGGAACGCAAGTTCAGCAAAAGGTGCCGCACCATTGATCTTGGAGGTGTTCACGCGGGACGTCGGATAGGAAAAACGGAGCGCCGGGTCGCCAAACAACACATAGACCAAGTTGTTTGAGCTGTAGTAGTACTGGTTCGATTTCGCCCGTTGATAGATATCGCCGAAACGCAACATGCCATCCTCGTCAAAGTCATACACATTCTCCGTGAATGACATGGAAAGTTTTTGGTTGGGGCCAGGATAAGTCGGACGGACTGTCGTCAACAGCGCAATGGCTCCACCATTGGGATTAAGCACCATGAGCTCTCCCGCTGAAATCACCGTTGGGCTGTCATATTTGCTGAACTCGCAGGTGGCCGTATGCACGAAAGGCAGCTTGTCATAGTTGTCCATGGCGATCACATCTGTATTGGAGAGCACCAGTTCGGAGGTCAAGCCTTTCATGCCTCCGTGACCCGTGTAGCTCAAGACGGCACATCCTTCGTTGAGGCTCCGCATCAGTTCGTCATGGGCCTGAGGGCAGCGCATCCCAGAAGGCGTGGAAACCAGCGGATAGGAGTCGATATAGATTTTCTTCGTCGTGGAGGAATGGCAGACGGTATCCATCATTCTGTCAAGATACTCCACATTGTTCACGTAAGTCTTTGAATCGTTGTCCGCCAAGAAAAGGTGGGTGTTCTTCCAAGGTCCATGAATGGCAGCAAGATCCGCATAATGCTTGATTTTCCTGACGGCATCATAGCCTTGCGCTTCCGTAGTGATAGGCAGTCGTCCCACGCCCAGGTCAACGAATCCTTCGCAATTCTGACCCTCGTCGAGATCCATCAGGGCAAAATAGTCATCCGTACACACAGAGACCACTTCAAGGCACGACTTGTGGTTGGATTCATAGGTTGGAACGAAATTGTATCCGAGACCCTTGAGATCCCGGTAGTCATGGGAGGCCTTGCCCATCAACAGCACATACTTCAGGCGGCCCTCACTACGCAGATACAGCATCCTGATAAAGTCGCGCATCGCCGTAGGATCATGCATGCCTGTACCGAACTCGTTGTAGATCTCATCGATATCCGCAAGCACACAGGTCATCCCGTCCATGGTTCTATGGAATTCCGCAAGTTCCTCTGCAGGACCTTGAAACACCTTTGGCGCGATGATGAGCAACTCCGCATCCATGAGGGCATGTAGGTTTTGATTGGGAATCAACTGCAAGGACTTCACGGCTTTAACGCCAGAAGGTGCAAAAAGATGAAAGCGCCGCTCAGCGGTTTCTGCGACACCGAAAAAGGCGTTGCCTGATTGGAATGACAGGGGTTGACGGGCGGGTTGCATGGGATTGGTGACATCCCAACACGTCACTTGGGCACTGACATCCGAAAGCAACACCCTTGAGGTCGTCCTCAACTGAGAAGGAAGCAGACGGAAACCCAAGTCGTTTTGGTAAAGGCGCAACTCGCGCCAGAAATGGAGGACAAAATGCTCAACAAACAGCATGGGATTACTGCCGTTGGCATTGATCTCATAGCGGACGGTGATGGATTCTTGATCAGAATGCACCGCCTGATCCACCTCGCTTTCCTTTCCATACTCATAATCTCCGAAACCGGCAATGGGGGATTGGTTGAGCACCACCCGTTCATTGAGCCTGAGGTTGTAGCTGAATGGCGTTTTGCAGCGCCCCAGCACCTTCGAAGAGATGCGTATCGCCTTGGAAAGCACCCGGCCTGGTGTTTCGAAAACAAACGATTCGGCTCCTTCCTGAGCGGTGATCAAGTCGCCGTACCATTCCCTCCCCGAAGCGTACGGTGAGACTTCATCATGATCTTGATACAGATAGTCAAGGAAGTCGCTGACTACAGGGTCATCCTCGGTTGTTGTCACCGGGGCAACCTCTTGGATCCGAAGACCTTGCACCCCACTGTCGATACAGAGGAAATAATACACTGTATCCGAATAAAGATTAGGAGCGTATGTATAGTAGTCTAGCATATTGAGTTTCATGTTCGCTGGTCCCTGACCATAGAACAGCACCTGGTCGTCCCCGTCGAAGGCGCCATCCAAACTTCCGGTGACTTGAATGGCGATCTCCTCCAGATCGTCGAAGCGCGATGCGGCGTTTGCTTCGGGGAGCACTCCCGTGACATTGCCGAACACTCTGATTTGCGAAGGATTCACGGAGGCAGGATCCACACCCAGCGAGCGCAGCTGCTGTACGCCAATCCCATAGACGCCATCTTCTGTGACCCCGACTTTATACCAAGTGTGGTGGCTTAGCACCGACTCCCGCTTATCCCATTGGGCATAGGCAGCGTTCAGCGCGAGAAGTAATAGTAGTAGTGAGAAGTATATGCGTGTTTTCATATCCGTCGATTATCGGGTGATGACTAATTTAGCGGTGACCCAGCTCGTCTCCTTCTGATCATTAGTGGCAACGATGCGGTAAACATAAACCCCAGGTGACAATTGGCGGCCATTGCCGGCACGGCCATCCCAAGGGATGGGATTGGTCCTTACGGAGGTGCCGGTCACCTGTTGGTGCAACTCTGCAACCAGGCGGCCCATGATATCATAGATCTGGATGGTGACATCCATGTTGTTACCCATCTGGTTGTGGTCGAAACTGAAAAACGTTCCCTCTCTAAATGGGTTGGGGTGACACGTGGGATTCTCAAGCACCATCCTGTCGCTACCAGCAACGGTAAAATGTACTGTAGCAGTGTTGGAGTTGTTATAGATATCCCAGACCTTCAAGGAGAGTTCATAGTCCCCTTCCGCCAGGTTCTGCATTCTATAGTTGATGACGCCCTGACCTTGATGACCCAAGTCGGACACGAAGTAATCGTTCAGGACATAGGTATTATTGGAAGGTCCAGTCAGGGTTGCCACGATATCATGGCCAATGCCTGCGCCAGTAGTGTTGATGCCACTTTCATCCTCCACGAAGGCAAGCAGGATGGGGCTGTTACCCGCGACACCGCCATCCGTGAAGAGTTCATCGTCGATATACAGATCTATCTTGGGCGGCGTGTTGTCCAAAACGGCATCATCATCATACCCTCCGATGACGACATCTTCATACAAGCCAGAAGCATCGTTCACAAAATCCGTGGCATAATAGCTGATCATGCCCTGTCCATAGCGGTATGAGATGTCGCGCGGCACGATGAAGTTGAGGGAAAAATGTCCGTTCACCACTTCCGTCTTACCGTTGAAAAGCACGCTGTTGTGGAGCAAGAACTCCTGAGGGGCCACGCCCTCGTCACCTTTGGTGGTGCAAACCGAGGCCTTGTCATAGACGCTGACATACACCATTCCATTGAACGAAGAAGCCAGTTGACCGGCGGCATCTCGCACAACCCCCTCGAGGGTGACAGGTTGCAAAGCCTTGAGGGTATCATCGACATGGGTCGTCTCGACCGTCCAAATCGGCATAGGCAGGCGAAGCGCGGGATCCCCAAAGAACACATATCTTTTCTCGTTTTCATTTCCCAGTGTCTTCGCCATACGGTAAACATCACCCAACCGGATACGTTTGCCGTCCACGATCTCGAACAGATGGTTGTAAATTGCGGTGATGAACGTCAGGTTATCACCGCCGTAGGTCACCCTAGAGGTGGTGAACATCGCCACCATGCCACCATATTGGTTAAGGAAGGCATATTCGCCCAACGAGGTGCGGGTATGGTCGTCATAACGGCTGAACTCGCAAGTGCCAGTAATCATCAGTGGATACTTGGGGCCATTGCGCCAAGCATTGACATCCGCTCTTTGCAGGATACGTTCTTCCGCCAGTTGCACTTCGCCACCGTGCCCCACATAATTCAGGACCAAGGTGCCTTTGTCAATTCTGTTGTCAATCGCCAGATTCATATCCGGTGCCAGTTGACCGCTGGGTGTATTTTCCTGTTTATAGGCATCGAGATAGATCTTATCCACGACGAGCCGATCCCCACCTGTTGATTTGATTTGGTTGGCGTAGCCTTCGGAATGGCGGAAAAACTCATTGGCTTCAGCATCATCACACATGAAGGTGATCACATTTCTCCAAGGTTGCATGCTCGTCTCGTTACAACTCAGATAATTCTCCACTTTGTCCACCATCGCGGTGGCCTCTTCTAGGGTAGAGACAGGGAAGCGTCCCACGCCGATGTCTGGTTTTGAACCATTCAGCAGGCCTTCCTCCTCGTCCATGAAAGCATAATAGTCGTCAGTCACCATGGAAGACTGGATATCGGTGGAACGCACGGTTTCGTAGGCAGGGACAAAGTTCACCACGCCCGAACGGTTCTTGTAATCGAAGGAAGCATCGCCAAATAGCAGCAGATAGCGCAAAGGCCGCGAGTCGCTGTATAGCAGCCTGCAGTATTCACGGATGGCTGTCACATCCTGGGCGCCGCAGGAGAATTCATTGAAGACCATCTGCGGGGTTACAATCTTGATTCTCAAGTCAGGGTCATTGACTGCATGAATGGATTTCAGCCGTTCAGCCTGTTCAAGGAAATCGGGATAAGCCACCATCAGGTAATCGTAGTTGCGATCGCCATGAAGGTCTTGGTTCGAGACTTCCCCCTGCAACACGGGAGTATGGAAAGAGCTGCCGTCGAAAGCGATGAATTCATTGTTCACATTGCCATGGACCTTGAAGCTGTAAGCCGTCCCTGAAAGGCGCCCGTTGACTTTGACAGGGCAGATGGAATCTGTGACGTTCCAGACCTCCAGCGAAGAGGAAGCTCCGGAGAGCTGGTATTGATACACCTTAGTCTCATCCAATGCTTCCGGGTTACGGAACAGCATTTCCGGTCCCACATAGTTCAGTCCACGCCAAGCGTTGACTTCCACGAAATCGACATAGCCCAGTGAGGTGGTACCTTGTACTCCCACATGGTTGAGGACGACCTTGACATTCTCGCCTGTGACCGGTCCCGACACCGTTCCTGCGGTGGCATGGGCAAAGGGATGATTGGAGCCCGAGGCCGTCTGTTGTATGTTGAAAGTCTTCACCGGTTCATTATTGACAGACAGTTGGAAGCTGGCGGGATTGAAGTTCCTTCCGGCCAGGTTGACCGCAACCTTGCAACCGCGCGATGCCTTTACATTCTTGAAGGTAAAAGAACGAGTAAGCGACCCATTCCCTTCGATGATGTCGGCATAATAGGTACGTCCCGCGTTAATGATGTTATAGTTATCTATATCATATACTTGATAATCAGCAAATTCAGATACCGTCTCATTTACTGTCCCCGAAGGTTCGGTGGCAGTGCTGACACGCTGTCCCACGCCCAAGTCCGCCGTGATGAAGGCATACGAATAATCGTCGTAAGCATTCGGGCGATGGCGATAGACCTTCTCCCTTCTGTCATAATACCACGTCACAGGGCCTCTGGCATAGAACAGCACGTAGTCGTTGCGATCAAATTTCCCATCCGCTTCGCCATGCACCACGATGGGAATCTCCATCAGATCGCTAAAATGAGGGTCGGCGTTTTTCTCCCCCAAAACGCCTCCGCCATTATGATAAACCCGGAGGTTTTGGGGGTTGATTTGATCGGGATCCATGCCCAACGAAGCCAAGTCAGAGTACGTCAGTCGTTGGATGCCTGTCTCAGCGACACCCACCTTGTACCATTTCCCTGTGGAGAGCACGGAATGCTGGGCATAACCACAGCCAAAGATGAAAAAAGAGAGAAAAGTGAGGACAATATATCTTTGCATAACGTCGTTCATTCAGTAAAGAAAGAACGAAGATAGGTTTTTTTTATTTTATAGAAGGTGTGTAAGAAAAAAAATTTTACTTTTGCACACAATAAACACGAGACTTCGTAGTTTTTTAAGCAACAAATTTATTTGCAATGACCATTAAGACAGGATTCAAGGCTTTATTCATCTGCCTATTTGCAGTTGTTCTTTTTTCCTCTTGTGCTAAAGACAGAAACACTTCCAAGACCACGGGTTGGGCTTACAACGACCCCAACAACGGCGGTTTTGAAGTAGCGAAAGTCAACGAACAGAAAATCGGTCCCGGCCTGGTTGCCATTGAAGGTGGCACTTTTGTGATGGGTGGAACCACGGACAACCTCACCTATAGCTGGGACAACATGCCCAGAAAGGTTACCGTACCCTCTTTCCTCATGGACCGCACCGAGGTTAGCAATGTTGACTACCGCGAATATGTATATTGGCTGAACCGCGTTTATGGACAGAACTACCCTATGGCTGTCCGCAACGCCTTACCCGACACTTTGGTATGGCGTGGTCGGTTGACCTATAACGAGCCCATGATTGAGGTCTATTTCAGGCATCCCGCCTATAACGACTATCCAGTGGTGGGTGTCACCTGGGTGCAGGCCAACGACTACTGCACTTGGCGTACCGACCGTGTCAATGAGTTGATGCTCGTTAAGGCCGGTGTGCTTGATTGGGACCCCAACCAGCAGGATGAAGAGAACTTCAACACCGATGCCTATCTCGCAGGCCAGTATGTCGGCAATGTGAAAAATGGCAAAAAAGACCTCAGCAAGCAGAATGGCGACGGCATCCGCAACGTGAACATGTCGGACGGCATCTTGTTGCCCTCCTACCGTCTCCCCACGGAAGCGGAATGGGAATATGCCGCTGTGGCATTGGTGGGTAACACCGACAACGACATCATCTCACAACGCAAGGTCTATCCTTGGAACGGCGACGGTCTTCGCACCGACAACAAGCGATACCGTGGCAGTTTCATGGCCAACTTCAAGATTGGTCCCGGCAACTACATGGGTGTGGCTGGCAACCTGAACGACGGTGCTGCCCTTCCTGCTCCGGTGGCTTCCTACTGGCCCAATGACTTCGGCCTGTACAACATGGCCGGTAACGTCTCCGAATGGGTCGCCGACGTCTATCGTCCCTTGACCTTCGAAGATGTGGCGGACTATAGCCCCTTCCGTGGCAACGTCTTTACCCAGAAGGTGCTTGACGAAGACGGCTTTATCGCTCAAAAAGACTCCCTCGGTCGTATCAGAAGAGAGCCTATCCCCCAGGAGCAAGCTGCAAGACGCCAGAACTACCGCACCTCTTTCAACTCCAACTATGCTGACGGTGACTACATGTCATCCATCAGAAGCAACTGGACCGATACCCAAGAGGATCAGAAGGCCTTCACCAAAGATATGTACGATTACGCCACCAACGACAGTCCCGGTACCACCCTCATCAACGATGAATCGCGTGTATATAAAGGCGGTTCCTGGGCCGACGGCCCCTACTATCTAAGTGCTGGTAACCGAAGATACCTGAATCAGAACCAAGCTTCTGCTTCCATCGGTTTCCGCTGCGCCATGAACAACGTAGGTGCATCATTGGCGAAATAAACCCAATTGCAAAACAGAAAAAAGCCGTTTGACACCTACTCAAACGGCTTTTTTTCAATCCATAAGATCATGACAGTTTCCATTTACGAACACTACTGCAAAGCATACAAGGTCACGACCGACAGCAGGGATGTGGCCCCCGATGCAGTGTTCTTTGCCTTGAAGGGAGAACGTTTCGACGGTAACGATTTCGCCTTGGAAGTCGCAGAGAAAGGCATCGCCTCCCTCGTCGTCGCAGACCGCCAGTCCCTACCCGACCATCCACGCATCGTCAAGGTCAACGACACGTTACAGGCCATGCAAGAACTGGCCAAACACCACCGCTTACAGATGAAACAGCTGAAGGTGTTGTCCATCACCGGCACCAATGGCAAGACCACCACCAAAGAATTGGTGTCCGCCGTCCTGAGCCAACGCTACAACATCATCTACACCCAAGGCAACTACAACAACCACCTTGGTGTGCCGCTGACCCTGCTCAGGATCACCCCCGAGACTGAGTTCGCTGTCGTGGAGATGGGCGCCAACCATCCTGGAGAGATCAAGACTTTGGCCAACATCGCCTGCCCCGATTACGGCATCATCACCAACATCGGAAAGGCCCATCTGGAAGGCTTCGGCAGTTTCGAAGGTGTCATAAAAACCAAAAACGAGTTGTATGACTATCTGAAAGCCCATCAAAAGGCCGCTTTCGTCAATGGTGACAACCCGCTCCTGATGAGTCTCATCGGTGACATGAGCCACATCACTTACGGCAAGGAAGCCGTCATGGATTGCCAGGTGCTTCCCGATTGCTGCGACCCCTACCTCTCGGTATCTTGGAAAGCGCATCGCATCGCGACCCACCTTGTGGGATCCTACAACTTTGAAAATGTGGCTGCCGCAATCGCCGTCGGCCAATATTTCGGCGTTGATGAGGCGGTGATACGACAGGCGTTGGAAAGCTATCAACCCACCAACAGTCGCTCCCAAGTCATCGAAGGCAAGAACCGTATCATTATGGACGCCTATAACGCCAACCCCACCAGCATGAGTGCCTCCGTCAGCAACTTCAGTGGCATCTGTGGCGATAACGCCATGTTGGTGCTTGGCGACATGCGCGAACTCGGCGATGCTTCCGAGAAAGAACACCGCACCATCTTACAGCTGATTGCGCAATCGGGATTCCATCAGGTGTTCCTGGTCGGGCCTTGCTTCTGTCAATTCAACGACAATCCAGCATATCACACCTTCCCTACCGTGGAGGACCTGATTGCCTATCTTGAGCAGCATCCTGTTACGGGTAGAACCATCTTGGTCAAGGGTTCGAGGGGTATCCGATTGGAAAAAGTACTTCCCGTCATTCAATGAAAGAAACGCTTGCCATCGGACTCATGTCGGGTAGCTCTTTGGACGGGCTGGACCTCGCCTTGGTATCTTTCACTAGCGATCAAGGGCACTACACCTATACGATTAAAGAGGCTGCAACCCTACCCTATCCCGAAGTTTGGAGGGCAAAACTGGCCAATGCTTTCCAGTCCAATCCTGAGGACTTGGGGCCTTTGGATCGGGAATACGGTGCGTATTTGGGCCAACAGGTCAAACGGTTTGTGGAGCAGTGCGGCATCACCCCCGATTTCGTCGCCTCCCATGGCCATACCATCTTCCATCAGCCAGAGAAGCGCTACACCTTGCAGATCGGTGACGGGCAAGCCCTTGCCGACCAATGCGGTCTGCTCACCGTCAACGACTTCCGTAGCGAGGACGTCAGCAAAGGTGGACAAGGCGCTCCGTTAGTACCGATTGGCGACAGGCTACTCTTCAACGACTACGACATTTGCCTGAACATCGGCGGCATCGCCAACCTTTCTTACGAATACCAAGGGAAGCGCATCGCCTACGACATCTGTATCGCCAACCAAGCCTTGAACTGGCTTGCCCAACGCGAAGGCCTCAGCTACGACAAAGATGGCATGATGGCCAGAAAAGGCACCCTCAATCAGGCACTCCTTGATAAGCTCAACAGCCATGCGTTTTACGGCCAACTACCCCCGAAATCGCTCGGTCGAGAGTTCTTCGAGACCTTCCAAAGACAGTTATTGGAATCTCATAATACCGCCGATGCATTGGCTACATTCACCGAGCATATCGCCATGCAGATTGCCCAGTGCACCGCACAGCTATCCGAAGGGACCATACTCATCACTGGCGGCGGTGCGCGAAACACCTATCTTGTGGAGCGGATACAACAACACACGAAGCACCAGGTGGTTATCCCCGACTCGCAGACCATTGACTACAAGGAAGCGCTGATCTTTGCATTGCTTGGACTATTGCGACTGGAAGGAAACACCAACGTACTTTGTTCCGTCACTGGCGCCCCAACGGACAGTTGCAGCGGAAGAATATGGATTCCGAAGCAGAAACAGCATAATAAATTGGTATAATTTTGGTTATATTTATACTTTTGCACCTTAATTAAAATTGAAAATATAAATCACTCATATATGGAAGCAACAGAAATCAAACTCTCTATCCTTGACCTCGCCATGAAAGGCGGTTGGATCATGGTTGTCTTGGCGATTCTCTCCGTCATCGCCGTTTACATTTTCATCGAACGTTTCATTGTGGTGAAACGCGCCATGCGCTTCGACAAAAGCTTCATGGAGCGCATCCGCGAATACATGAAGGAAGGCAAAATCGAGAGTGCCAAGGCGCTTTGCCACGGCAGCGACTCCCCCATCTCCCGCATGATCGAAAAAGGCCTATCAAGGCTGGGCCGCCCCTTGAGCGACATCAACACCACCATTGAAAACGTCGGTAACGTGGAAGTCGGCAAATTGGAAAAGGGCGTCGCACTGCTTTCCATGATCGCCAGCGCCGCTCCCATGATCGGTTTCCTTGGTACCGTAACCGGCATGATCCGCGCCTTCTACAACATGTCAATGGCTGGTAACAACATCGACATTGAGCTGCTTTCAGGAGGTATCTACGAGGCCATGGTCACCACCGTCGGCGGTTTGATCGTCGGCATCATCGCCTACATCTTCTACACCATCATTGTAGCGAGAATCCAAAACGTCGTCAATCTGCTCGAAGCCAAAGCCACTGAGTTCATGGATGTGCTCAACGAGCCCGCCTAACCCATTGAAAACAGATTCATCATGGCTATCAAGACAAGAAACAAACTCGGGGTCAGCTTCAACTCCTCGTCCATGTCGGACCTGGTCTTCCTGCTATTGATCTTCTTCATGCTGACCTCCACCCTGGTGGCACCCAATGCCATCAAATTGTTGTTGCCTTCCAGCAGCAGCAAGACCATGGCCAAGCAGACGGTCACGGTCTATATCAACGACCTGTTCCAATACTATGTGGACGACACGCCTGTCACTGACGACGAGTTGGCCGGTAGTATCAGCGCCAAAATTGCCGGACAGAGCGATGCCACCATCGTACTCCGTTCCGACAAGACGGTGCCCGTACAATATGTCGTCAATGTCATTGACGCCGTAAACGATATCAACAACGACACCCAACAGAACCATAAAGTCATTTTGGCTACCGCACCGAAAAAATGAGCAATCCGAAGAAAGATAAAACCATTGCCGTGATCGGCACTGTGCTGGTTCATGCCCTGATTCTGGTGGTATTGTTCCTGATGGCTTTCCGCACCCCACTTCCCCTTCCGGGAGAAGAAGGCGTGGAAGTCGATCTCGGCATGTACAACCAAGGCATGGGCGAGGTGCAGCCCGAAACGCCTACGGTCCCGGAACAATCCACCCCGCCCAAGCCCAATGAGGACGAAAACACCAAAAGCGAAGACGAGATTGTGACCCAGGACACGGAAGAAGCCCCTTCCGTTCAGAAAGAGAAAGAAAAGGAGACCAAGGAAGAGCCCGAAGTGAAGCCTAAGGAAAAGCCAGAAGAGCCCGCCCAGGAAACGCCTCAACAGACCGTCAACCCCAAGGCCTTGTTCAAAGGCAAGGACAAGGCGCAAGAAGGAGGATCGGAGGGTCAGACAGGTCAGCCTGGCGACCAAGGCAATCCCAATGGCTTGGCAGGCGTGAAGAAATACGACGGACAAGGCGGGAAAGGCAACGGCCCCGGCTATGACCTCGGCGGAAGAGGTGCCAAGACCTTGCAACGCCCTCCGAAAGACTTCCCCGAAGAAGGACATATCGTGGTTGAGATCTGGGTGGACCGCGAAGGTAATGTCATCCGTACCGGCATCGCCAAGGGTACTGACATCGCCAACAGCGAGATGCGCAACCTAGCCATGGAAGCCGCCAGACGTTCCAAGTTCATCCCCGACCCCACCGCTCCTACAGAACAAAAAGGCACCATCACCTACACCTTTGTCCAAAACCAATAACAGCTTCCAAGAATACTATGAACTACCAAGAGACACTTGATTGGATGTTCAACAAACTGCCGATGTACCAACGTGTCGGTGGAGCCGCCTATAAAGTCGGTTTAGACAACACCATCGCCCTGCTTGATTTGTTGGGCAACCCCCATCGCAACTTCAAATCCATTCACGTTGCTGGCACCAACGGCAAGGGATCCACTTCCCACATGTTGGCTTCCATCTTCCAAGAGGCAGGCTACAAAACCGGTCTCTATACTTCGCCCCATCTCCGTGATTTCAGGGAACGCATCCGCATCAACGGCGAGATGATCCCCGAGGAGCATGTCGTCAGCTTCATTGACCAGCATCGGGAAGCCTTTGAAAAGCTGCAGCTGTCCTTCTTCGAGATGACCGTGGGCATGGCATTCGACTACTTTTCCAACGAAAAGGTTGACATCGCCATCGTGGAAGTAGGCATGGGCGGACGTCTTGACTCCACCAACCTCATCACTCCGGAAGTCAGTGTCATCACCAATATTGGGTTAGACCATGTGCAGTTCCTTGGTGACACTCTAGAGAAGATCGCCGGGGAAAAAGCCGGTATCATCAAGAAGGGCATCCCGGTGGTCATCGGAGAGACGCAAGCTGAGACCCATCAGGTGTTTGAGGACAAAGCCTCGGAATGCCACAGTCCCATCTACTTCGCCGACCAGATCTTCGACTGCGACAAGATTCACATTGAATCGCAGACCATTCAGAAATACGATCTTTGGAAAAACAACGAGTTGTACCTCGAGTCCTGCGAGATTCCGTTGATGGGCAACTATCAGAAGAAAAACCTGACTACGGTGATCTGTGTCGCCGACCTGCTTCGTGAGCGGTTCCATCTTGAAGACGAGCACCTCCGTGCCGGTATTGCCAATGTCATCCGCAACACCCACCTCATGGGCCGTTGGCAGATCCTGAATACCGATCCCTTGACCATTGCCGACACCGGTCACAACGTCGATGGCATCCGAGAGGTCATCAGCCAGTTGGCAGAGACGACTTACGCCAAGCTGCATTTCGTCATCGGCATGGTCAACGACAAAGACATCGACCATGTGCTTCAGCTGCTGCCTCACAATTGCGAGTATTACTTCTGCAAGGCAAACATTCCTAGAGGATTGGACGCCAATCTCCTTGCTGCGAAGGCCTTTGACTATGGGCTCAGGGGCAAGGTTTACGACTCGGTGCGCGATGCCTATCAGTCCGCGGTCAACGCCGCCAACTTCGACGACATTGTTTTTGTCGGTGGTTCAAATTTCGTTGTTGCAGAAGTAGTCTGATTTTTTTATCTTTGCCGAAATTTCAGGTTCGTTTTGCTGAAAAAAGGCATTCATATTATCTTCCTCTGCCTCACGGCCTTGTTGTTTGCTTCGTGTGCGGTAAGGCGTCACATGCCTGAAGGGCAGCGTTTTCTGGACAAGAACAGCATCGTCATCAACAACGAGAAAAACGTCCCTACAGAATTCAAGAAATCAGATCTCTCAACATACATCGTCCAAAGTCCGCACAAGGTCAGGTTCCCCTTCAAGTTCCCTACCTGGCTGTATTATGTGACTGAGAACAAAACCAGCAGGTTTTGGCGTTGGGTCAACGGAAACCTTGCCCGGACCCCCGAGTATTTCGATGCCGACGCTGCCTATCACTCAGCCAGACAGATGGAGCAATACCTTGACAACAGAGGCTATTTCCACTCCAAGGTAAGCTACACCACCAAACCGAAGCGTGCTTGGAAACGGCATCGGATCAAGACTACCTATACCATTGTTCCTACGCAGCCTTACACCATCAGCCAAATCAACTATCGCATTGAAGATACCCTGCTGAAGAACGACGTGATGCGCATCGAAAGCAGGTTCCCCACCAAAGTCAACGACATCTACAACGCCTATACGTTGGATGAGCAAAGGAACACCATCACGGAATACCTGCGCAACATGGGGTATTATTATTTCAACAAAGACTACATCACCTACGAGGTGGACAGTAGCTTCAACAACCACACCTTGGAGATCACCATGGTCATCTCCAATGTCAAGGACCGCAATTCAAACACCTACCACCCGCACAAGAAATACACCATCAACGCCATCAACATTTACCCCAACTATATGCCATCGTTGGCAAATGTACCGCCCACGGACTCTGCAACCACCAACTTCTCTACAGGTTTCCGCAACGCCCGCAACACCTTGAACTTCTATTTCCATGAGCAGCCCCGCGTGAAGCCAAGCACCTTCAACCAGATCATCCAAATCTACCAAGGGAGGCCCTATCGAAAACGTGGCGTCGAGTTGACCTATAGCGCCCTGTCAAGTCTTAAGATGTTTGCCAATGCAAGCATTGAGTTTGACACCATCCCTTCCGGGAACGACTCGCTGAATCTATTGAATTGCAACATCTTACTGCGCCGCAGCGATGTCAACTCCATCAAGTTACAGACTGAAGCCACCAATTCCGGCGGCGACTTGGGCATCAGCGGAAGCATCACCTACTCCAACAAAAACATCTTCCGAGGTGCCGAGGTGCTCTCTGTCAGTATCAAAGGCGGTTTGGAAGCACAAAAGGTCATTGACATCAGCGACATCGGTGATGAAAACCGCATTTTCAACACCGGAGAGTTGATTCTTAACACTAACTTATTCATACCCAGATTCTTAAGTCCCATTCCACTCAAAACCTTCGTCAGAGATTATCAACCACGCACCACATTTTCTCTCGGAAGTAGCGCGCAAGTTCGCTATGCATATTCGAGATACATCACCATGAGCTCTTTTGGATACGACTGGAAAGCCAATCCGAGATTACAGTTCATGTTGACACCAGTCTATCTCAACTTCGTGAAAGTCAATCCAATACCAGAATTCCAAGCCATCCTTGACCAGGAAAGCAACCAACGCATCAAGGACCAATACACCAGCCATTTTGTTTTTGGCGGCAGGTATTCGCTTGTCTATAGCACCCAAAACGTCAACCGTTCCAGCAATTACATCTATCTACGAGGCAGTTTGGAATCCAGTGGAGGCATCTTATCCGCTTTCAACAATACCAAACTCATCACGGAAAGCGAAAATCACCATGAGTTGCTGGGCATACGCTATGCACAATACCTGCGCGGAGATGTTGATTTCAGGCAGTACTACAAACTTGGCGAAAAGTCTTGGTTCGTCTGTCGTCAGTTGGTGGGTCTCGGCATCCCCTACGGCAATTCCTACGACATGCCATTCGAACGCAGTTTTTATTCTGGAGGATCGACCGGCATGAGAGGATGGTATTATAGGAAATTGGGCCCAGGAGCTTATATTCCAGACAATAGTTTCAACATTGAGCGCATCGGTGACATCCAGTTGGAATGCAATGCCGAGTTGCGCTTCCCGATTCATGGCAGTGTCAATGGCGCTCTATTCATTGATGCCGGCAACGTGTGGAACTATCATGCCAACGAGTTGCTTCCCAACGGGGAATTCCATTTCAACACTTTCTATGACCAAATCGCTGTAGATGCTGGCATCGGAACACGCCTTGATTTCAAGATTGCAGTATTGCGCATCGACTTGGCCTTGCCGATCCGTTACCCCTACCCCAATCAACAAGGGAAGCATTGGCGGTTTGATGAGGAGAGCCTGATGGATCTGCAATGGGTGTTTAATATTGGATACCCATTCTAAGCCATGAACCGAGAAATCTTGTTCCAAAAACTGCTTGATGCCTTCCAGTTCGTTCCCACTGCTGGACAGTCAACGGCATTGCAGCATCTCTCCGCCTTCTTGCTATCGCGAAAACCCAATCCTACCTATATCTTACGGGGATATGCCGGTACGGGAAAAACCACGTTGGTGACTACGTTGGTAAAGACCCTTCCGGAGATTGGCTTGAGTTATGTGCTTATGGCCCCCACCGGTCGGGCTGCCAAAGTCATGAGCGGTTATACCCAGCGCCCCGCTTCCACCATCCATAAGAAGATCTATCAGGTGATGACTTTCCCTGACGGCAGCATCAGGATGGCAAGAGCGGAGAACAAACACAAAAACACCGTTTTTATCGTTGACGAAGCCTCGATGATTGGGGAAGCGCAAGAATTTGGCACCCGAAGTCTGCTGGACGATCTGTTGGAATATGTCTTCAGCGGCGAACACTGCAAGTTGTTGCTCATTGGCGACACGGCACAGCTTCCTCCTGTGGGCAATGACGAGAGCCCTGCCCTCGACATCGACTACCTCAAGCAACAGTTCCCATTGACTATCGCCTCCTATGAGCTCACAGAGGTGAAACGTCAAGCCTTGTGTTCCGGAATCCTCTACAACGCAACAGTGTTACGGGAAAAGATCACGAGCGACCTGCCCTGCTATCCCCTTCCGATCTTTGACATTGACTTCGACGACACCCAGAAGATCGACCCAGAGCGTTTTGAGGAGTTGCTACACCGAGCTTTCGATGGGGATGAAGGCAACGACAGCGTCATCGTATGCAAATCGAACAAGAGAGCCAATTTGTTCAACCAGGCAGTGAGGAGCCGAATCCTGAATATTGAGGGAGAGATTGCCACGGGCGACAAGTTGATGATTGTGAAGAACAATTATTATTGGGCTGATGGACAGAAGGAAATCAGTTTCATCGCCAATGGCGACATGGCTGAGATCATGAAGATCACCCATTATGAAGAGATGTATGGTTTCCGATTTGCGGATGTGACCTTAAGTTTTCCTGACTATCCAGAGTCGCCCTATTTGGAGGTGAAGATTCTATTGGACACGTTGAACAGCAACAGTGCTGCGTTGAGTGATGATGAGGACATCCGTTTAAGGCAAGCCATTGAGGCCGATTACATGGATATCCCGAACCGAAGGGAACGTTACAAGGCCATGAAACAGAATCCGTGGTTCAACGCTTTACAGGTAAAGTTTGCCTACGCCTTAACCTGCCATAAGACCCAGGGAGGGCAATGGCGGCAGGTCTATGTAGATTCCTCCTTCAATCTGAAGGACGAATTGGAGAAAGAGGATTTGCGCTGGCTATACACGGCGGTGACCAGGGCCCAGGAGAAGCTCTATTTCGTCAATTTCAAGGAGGAGTTCTTTTAACCTATTGAATGGGGCAAATCAATCGAACACCGCGTCCATAAGAACGGTTACTGCAGTCCTGTGGCTTCAGGTTTGATTCAAGGAAATACACACCATACGCATAGCTGCTATTGAAAAACGAACTTGACCAATAATAGCCATTGCCCATACTATTAACTCCCGTTCCAAAACGATAGCCCATGGCAGGAAGGAAAACTGCGCCATATTGTTCAAGCACAGTCCATTCTGAAGCAGTGATGGTATTACTAGTAAAGCTGGCGGTATTCGTGTTGGTATCATTCAGATCATAACAAGCGACATTCCAGTCGTCAGGCAGTAAGATCACGCCATTCACATTATTCACGGTAGCTTTGGCATAACGGATGCCCGAAACCGTTGTGCGGGTTTCAAAAATATAGCCCCACTCATCTTTAGTAGGTGTACGCCATAACCCTGGTTGATCCCCTCCATTAGAGATGGGATTATACACACCCCAATCCGAGTTGGCGTATGGGCCAATTAGACTATTTGCTCCTAAAGGTCCATACGATGCGCCTGTTGAGTTGTATGTTTCCCAAGGATTGAAGCAGGTGTTCCCACAGTTCCAGCCACTTGTACCCCAACCGAACAGGTCGCGGTCAACGTTTTGGCTATTGCTATTCTGACCTGTGGTTGTTCCAAGAACTTCCCACTGGTTTTCGGCAAACTTCCAATATGGCGAGCTAGCACTTCCCATGTACTGCAGATTGCCTTGAGAAAAATACACTTGGTTTCCTTCGGCATTAATGGTAAATTTGCCATTGATGGCTCCCTCTGGTGCATTATCTTCTCTCGGTGTGATGAAACTCAACTCATCACCATAAGACAGACCGTTGTCACTTACAACGTATGCACGCACATAGTAGGTGGTATAAGGGATCAGTGCTTCTATCGTGATGCTGAAACTGTCTGACCCAATGTCATAGGAAGAATGGTTCCCGTCGATCGTAGGATTCGGATCCGTACTCCAGCAGATGCCACGGGCGAAGATATGGTTGCCTGGTTCGATGTTCACGGCGCCGCCCACCACGGCGCTGACAGTGGTGATGTCAGACGGTGCCAAGGTGGTCACTTCGGATGAGACAGGCTTTGCGAACACAAAACTCGTCACCTCTGTTCGGGACGAGTAGTACATGTAGCCTTGTCCCGGCACAAGGTTCTTCAGTGCACCTAACCAAAGCACATTGTTCCAGGAGGCTTGCCCGTTTTCCTTCGACTTAATGACGTCTCCAAACAACGGCTCGAAATCACCGAAAGCATCCTTGACACTCATGGATACTGCGTTGGGATAGCTAATCCAGTTCCAACCAGGTTTCAAAGTGACGGTCACTTCCTGGGCTTTCAAGCCCGTCCCCATTGCCATCAAGGCAAGCAGGAAAGACAAGATAATTATAGTTCTTTTCATGGCGTAATCGATTTAAGATTGTTTTACACGACAAAGATAGGAGAAAAATTCGGAATGCGGAATGCGGAATGCGGAATTATCCCTTTTCCACGACAGTTGTCATTGCGAGAGAGGCACGAGCGTGGCAATCCATTGTTGACATCAGTGGATTGCCACGTCGCTCCGCAAGGCTCCGCTCCTCGCAATGACAACTATCGGTCCTCCTCACTCCTCACTCCTAATTCCGCATTCCGAATTCCGAATTCCGCATTAAACGAAGAAAGCCCTCCCGCTATTGCGGAGGGCTTTCTCGTAAGGGTGGGCGGCGACCTACTTTCCCACACGGATGCAGTATCATCGGCACTGCCGGGCTTAACTTCTCTGTTCGGAATGGGAAGAGGTGCGCCCCGGCGTCATAGCCGCCACGTGTCTCTCT